>JBCBFY010000662.1:0-500 GCA_038527325.1 Cyanobacteria bacterium J06614_10 | reverse complement strand
ATATTAATTGAAAAGGATGATATTAGCTAAAAAATAGAGAGCAATACTTATCTAAGTATTGCTCTCTATTTTTTAGCTAATATCATCCTTTTCAATATATATAAACAACAAAGCCATACCTAAAACTGGAAATACAATTCCAACAAGTGGAACTAAAATTGAAGGAAGATAAGCTGCACCCATACTATATATTTCTTTTGATTGTTAATTACAAATATTATATAGTAAAAAAAAGAAAATACTAATTAGTATTTTTATTACGAGATTGACGGGACTCGAACCCGCAACTTCCGCCGTGACAGGGCGGTGCTCTAACCAATTGAACTACAATCCCGTCTTAATAAACGGTGTTACTTAATATATGTTATATCATTCTTATAAGGGAAGGTGGCAGAGAGGTCGATTGCATCGGTTTTGAAAACCGTCGTAGTGAACACTACCGAGGGTTCGAATCCCTCCTTTCCCAATTAAATGTTTTTTTTTAGTAAGTTATGAGTCCG
>JBCBFY010000661.1:0-501 GCA_038527325.1 Cyanobacteria bacterium J06614_10 | reverse complement strand
ATTAGAAAACTTACTTTTCTATTGAATCTTCATAATACAGAATTTGATATTGTCATTTGAAGATGTTTGTTTCTATTTGCTTCTGTGTCACTTAAAACTTAAATTATTGGCATTTCCACAGTTTTTCTAATCTATTTTATATGGTTTTGTTGCCATTTTACGTTTTTTGTTTAGTTTTACTTAATGTTAATGTATGATATTTTATCGTTCTTTTGAATGGTATTTTCCCATTGAAAATTCAAAGAAAATCTTCAAATGGACTATTTCGGAATGGTTAAAACTAAAGAAGTTTATATTATTAAAGAATATTTATCATATAGAATTCAATGTTGTTGTTAAAGGTTGCAAGCTTTAGAGTTGAAAGTAAAAACTAAATAGTCGAATAGGCTATTTTTGAATGGTTAAAATTCAATGAGTTTCAATTATCTTTAATAATGGCATCTTTATGAAATAGAATTCAATATTGTTGTTGAAATTTGCTATATTTTTGGCGTTTCCAAA
>JBCBFY010000660.1:0-501 GCA_038527325.1 Cyanobacteria bacterium J06614_10 | reverse complement strand
CCCACCAAAAACAACATTTACAACCCCCCCCCCCCCCCCCCCTTCATATTTAATCTTGGCCACTACTCCTTGCCTTACACAATACGACCACCCCTGTATCCCTGTACCTTAGGGGGCCCTCTCAACACTACTGTTTGGTATGTAAGATACGTTTCGAAAAGTATATTTAAAGGAAATATTGCAATGTATGATATTATAGTACACATTTGTGGTAACGAGGGAGGGAGGGACCTCCACACTCACAAAACTCAAGCTCAAAATTTTGGAATAACGGGGGTATTATAAACGCTGATTGTGTGATGTTGGGGAGTCCAAAAGGGTATCTCAGCCTCTAACTGCAGCTTTAATTCAGGTACTAATATGATTTAACTGCTCAAAAACTTCACCAATCACCTACATATATACCCATCGTTAATATGATTTAACTGCTAAACAACATGACATCTTAAAGCCTTAATTTTGTGTGAATGTTTAGTTACTTTATAGAGCTTGAACCCGTAC
>JBCBFY010000659.1:0-502 GCA_038527325.1 Cyanobacteria bacterium J06614_10 | reverse complement strand
GGAGTAGCAAGAAATTATTTATTTTGTAATTTAGAATCCACATATATAGGATTTGAATAAGTACCGACTATCTTGGGAAAAGAATGTATTAATTGACTGAACATATAGGTAAATTAAGAATTCATATCTTAAAAAAAAGACAAACTATGCAAAGATAATTCGCAAGACAAACAAATGTTAAATCTGGAAGTAAATAATTCCAGTGGCTTCTGATAGAGAACTCGTAAAGGAAACAGATAGAATGCTAAGTTCAGCAAAAGGCCGATCACTAATGTCTAATGATAAGATATGGCTAAAGAGTAATTTGTGGTGTTACTCGTATTGTCTCAGCAAAGGACAAGGAAAAATTTAGATCCCCCTAATTCAAGACCTTCTTAACACAGTAACATCTCCACAAGGTGCAAGGCAAATTTTATGGGCCAAAAATTTTAAGAGACCCTCTGAAAATAGCAACATCTCAGCAGATTGCAAGTGCAAAATTTAGGTCTTCTAAATATAGAAT
>JBCBFY010000658.1:0-502 GCA_038527325.1 Cyanobacteria bacterium J06614_10 | reverse complement strand
TTTATATATTTATAGTAATAAGTAATGTTTAATATTGTAATAACTATGGCCTCTGTAGCTGAAAATAAAAATTTTTATTTTTATTATTATTATTATTATTATTATTGCCGTTATTGTAATTACTATACTCTATTCGCGCTAAGAATATCCGTCTGGAGAATTTGGATGAGCTTAAAAGTAAATTTTCCTCTTTTCAATTTAGGTAAGCAATGGATGGCATGCTTGGACCTACCTCTTCTATCACCTGATGGCATGCTTGGACCTACCTCTTCTTTCACCTGAGGGTCAAATTTTTCAAATTTTTAACAGAAATGTTTCCTTTTTTGCGCATCAAAATTCTCCATACGGATATTCACTCAGGTATATTCTTAGCGCGAATAGAGTATAACTTGTTCTCAAAAGTTTGAATATTTTTTTTCTTTTTAACAATGAACTTTTCTTTAATAAGAATTGATTCTTCTTTACTTTCTGTCATCCCTTCATATATTAATTTCAATAAGAT
>JBCBFY010000657.1:0-504 GCA_038527325.1 Cyanobacteria bacterium J06614_10 | reverse complement strand
CGTTGTCATCATCGGTATCCAAGTAATCCGGCGTACCGTCACCGTCAGTATCCTGCGCATCATCGGGATTGCCATCGCCATTCGGGTCTGGATTCTCGAATTCACTATCAACACCGTCGTTGTCGTCGTCGACATCTAGATAGTCGGGCGTACCGTCACCATCAGTATCTTGAGCGTCGTCTGGGTTTCCATCACCGTTGGGGTCGGGGTTCTCAAATTCGCTATCAACACCGTCGTTGTCGTCGTCGACATCTAGATAGTCGGGCGTGCCATCACCATCGGTGTCTTGAGCGTCATCTGGGTTGCCATCACTGTTCGGGTCTGGATTCTCAAATTCACTATCAACTCCGTCATTGTCGTCATCAACATCGAGATAATCGGGCGTACCTTCACCATCGGTGTCTTGTGCATCGTCTGGGTTGCCGTCACCATTCGGGTCTGGATTCTCGAACTCGCTGTCAACACCGTCGTTGTCGTCGTCGACATCTAGATAGTCAGGCGTGC
>JBCBFY010000656.1:0-507 GCA_038527325.1 Cyanobacteria bacterium J06614_10 | reverse complement strand
AAAATCCAACCAAACATAACTAACCTAACCTAACCTAACTCTAGGTGTGACTGGTGTGTGTTTTACCAACCAAACAGAAAAAAAAAAAAAAAAAAACTAACCCAAAAAGGAACCAAAACCAGAAAATTCTTATCAGAATTGCACAGCCCGGACATTGGAAGGCAATATATCAAGAATTAAACATTTTCTTGGCAGAATTTATTCCTGAAAAACCCCTTAAATTTGTCCTCTTTACTAAAGGAGTCATCAAAAGGCTAAATTGGCCAAAATCACAAAAACTGGAGATTTCTGTTGAATTCATAAACACAAACAAATCTTAAATTTAGTGATTTGTAGCAACCTAACATAACTCACCTAGCCTAACCTAACTCTAGGTGTGACTGGTGTGTGTTTTAAATAGCAAAGAGAAAAGAAACCCAAAAACCAACCCAAAATCCAACCAAACATAACTAACCTAACCTAACCTAACTCTAGGTGTGACTGGTGTGTGTTTTACCAACCAAACAG
>JBCBFY010000655.1:0-508 GCA_038527325.1 Cyanobacteria bacterium J06614_10 | reverse complement strand
AGAAATATTGCCTTTTGGGCTCATCAAAATTCTCCAGACTGATATTCTTAGCGCGAATAGAGTATAGGTAGGTAACCTATAGTCAATTGATTTTCATTAGATATTACTAGCATCGTTTGGTGAGGCTGGGTTTATGCTCAGGGCCGGATTAAGGGTACAGAGGGCCTAAGGCTGGTCACTAAAGAAGGGCCTAATTTTGTGAAGAAAATGACAAAATATAACAACTATTTTATACCTCATTTCAAATTTGTTTGAAATAAATTTACAATGTCAATATTACATAGTTGTTATATTTTGTCATTTTCTTCACAAAATTAGGCCCTTCTTTAGTGACCAGCCTTAGGCCCTCTGTACCCTTAATCCGGCCCTGAGCATAAACCCAGCCTCACCAAACGATGCTAGTAATATCTAATGAAAATCAATTGACTATAGGTTACCTACCTATACTCTATTCGCGCTAAGAATATCAGTCTGGAGAATTTTGATGAGCCCAAAAGGCAATATTTCT
>JBCBFY010000654.1:0-510 GCA_038527325.1 Cyanobacteria bacterium J06614_10 | reverse complement strand
AAAGATTTTATAAAGGATTTTAATAAGGATTTTACACAGAATTTTTTTTAGGAATTTACTAATAAATTTAACATAGTATTTAACTGAGAATTTTACAAAGGATTTTACAAAGAATTTTACATAGGATTTTACAAAGGATTTTACTAAGGATTTTTCTAAGGATTTTAAAAGGATTTTACAAAGGATTTTACTGAGGATTTTACTAATAATTTTACTAAGGTTTTTACTTAGAATTTTGTTAAGGATTTTATCAAGGATTTTACTAAGGATTGTACTTAGGATTTTACTACGGATTCTACAAAGAATTTTAATAAGGCTTTCACTAAAATTTTATTAAGGATTTTACTAAAGATTTTAATAAGGGTTTTACTTAGGATTTTACTAATGATTTTTAGTCAGGTTTTTTCATTAAGGATTTTACTAAGGATTTTACCTATGCATTTTATCCCCCGGAACTCAACCACTAGGGAGGCCTTTTTTGCAAAAAAATAAAAAATTGGTATTTTTTCG
>JBCBFY010000653.1:0-514 GCA_038527325.1 Cyanobacteria bacterium J06614_10 | reverse complement strand
AGTCCGGTGAAGACCAACCGTGGGACGCTCGATCATCTTTGGAGTCGGTGGGCAGAAACTGCTTCACCGCCCCTGATGCGGTTTTGCTACGGCTATCAACATGTCAATGCACAACGGATGCAAAACTGCACCCTCCAGCGCCGAGATCTCTACTTGAGCAAAGAGGCAGCGCTGGGCTGTGGAGCCAGAGGGATTCGAACCCCCGACATCCTGCTTGCAAAGCAGGCGCTCTACCAACTGAGCTATGGCCCCGCCCGAATGGCTATGGCTGAGACAGCCGATAGTCGTGGGAATGGGAGGAGTTGAACCTCCGACCTCACGCTTATCAGGCGTGCGCTCTAACCACCTGAGCTACAGTCCCAAGTAAAAAGCGGTAACATCACTGAGAGTTACCGCTTTTTGCATTTTAAAAAGAGTGATAAGAAAAAATGTGCGTTGACCTGGAATGGTCGTCTGAAGCTCCTGAATGAAATGGCCTCCAACTCCAACCTGAATACTCCTCCGACGAACCCCT
>JBCBFY010000652.1:0-515 GCA_038527325.1 Cyanobacteria bacterium J06614_10 | reverse complement strand
TAAGGAAAAGAATGATATACATATGTATGAAAACCCAAAGGGCGTCACCTTCAGGAGAAGCTCCTGAAGGTGCAGGAGAAGCTCCTGAAGGAGGAGAAGAAGGATAAATCTGATCTCTGGGAACCTTGGGACAAAAGGACCAAAATAATAGATTTCTGAAGGTCCAAAGAGCCTTTTTGTCCAAAGGGCATTTCACTCCTGAAGGGGCATGAACGATCCCTCCTGAAGGAGTAGAAGAAGATAAATCTTATCTCTAGAATCCTTAGGACGTCAGGACCAGTATAGTAGATATTTTTTGCAGGAATAGAATTATATAGATATAGAATGATATACATATATATAAAGACCCAAAGGGCATCACCTTCAGGAGAAACTCCTGAAGGAGGAGTAGAAGAATAAATCTAGAAATTTGGATACCGTCCGTAGGACGGGGAACTGCTAGTAATAATAATAATAATAATAATAATAATAATAATAATAATAATAATAATAATAATAATAATAATAATAATAAT
>JBCBFY010000651.1:0-517 GCA_038527325.1 Cyanobacteria bacterium J06614_10 | reverse complement strand
TTTATCATGGGTATATATATATATATATATATACCCATGATAAAAGAAATGTTATTAACTGCAAAGTGATATTGGGAGAGGCTTGCGTAAAGCAACACAGATTGGTGGTTATGGATTTAAAAGTTAAAGGAAAGAAACCAAGAAAGAGAAGGAAAAGACCTAGAATTAAGGTTTGGGATTTGAAAGGAGAAAAAGTTGACCAGTTCAAAAGGATGGTGAGAGAAAGACGACAGGAGGGAAAAATTGTACAAGGTGTAGAAAATATCTGGACAGAGATGAAAGGTATTTGTGTTGGAGTTGCGGAGGAAATAGTGGGAAGAACTAGTGCATATGGTGCAACTAGAGAAGAAAAGTGGTGGTGGAATGAAGAAGTTCAAGAAAGTTTGAAAAGAAAATCAAAGGCATTTAAAGACTGGAAAGTAAGGAATACACAGGGAGGACAAGATCGATACATAGAAGAGAATAGAAATTCAAAGCGTAAGATAGGTGCAGCTATTGGAAGGGTATCACACCAGCT
>JBCBFY010000650.1:0-515 GCA_038527325.1 Cyanobacteria bacterium J06614_10 | reverse complement strand
GTTATTAAACTAGCATGATTTTCACCTTATCAATAACTATTGGAAACGCTGAAAATCTTGCAAATTTCAACAACAATACTGAATTCTATTTCAGAAACATTCAATATATAGATCCGTTACGTGTTGCAGTGTAAAATCTTGATGGCGGTTCTTCCGCCTCGATTTGCACATAAAATGCAACAGCTTGCGTATATCCTTGACATATCCTTAGTGTGTATGAATGGTTGTATATACCTTTGGAGAGGGCGCGGTGGGTTCGGCTATGGGCGAGCGTGGTTGGGGAGCGATGAAAAGGGAGGAGTCTGTTATATAAATGGACGACTCACTTCGCTCCTTTTTACCATCTGCCTCGTAGCTTGATCGACTAGAGCGTCTAGTGATAGCGGCATAGTTTCGTATATCATGAGATCGAGTCCCTCTCCGACCCCGAGTGTTTTTTTCAGAAACATTCAATATATAGATTCTTCTTCTTCTTCTTCTTCTTCTTCTTCTTCTTCTTCTTCTTCTTCTTCTTC
>JBCBFY010000649.1:0-517 GCA_038527325.1 Cyanobacteria bacterium J06614_10 | reverse complement strand
TAAAGAACATTTTTTGACCACAAAAACCCCCGATTTTGAAACTTGAAGTCGGATTTTTTTCCGATTGAAAATTTTTTTGAAAAATTTTCGAAAATAGGATATTTTTTTTTCACCTGAAGTTTATTTCTATAAAAAAAAAAAAAAAATCAGAGAACATTTTTGGATCATCAGTCAGTCACTCAGTCACTCACTCAGTCACTCAGTCACTCAGTCACACATTACCACCGCTTCGCGGCGGTTGTCAGGAGAGGGGCGTCGTAGTTAGGTGGAAACGGCTTAGATGCACACGGCTTCAGCACAGAACGTGCAAGACTAGCCGGGGGCACTTCGCTTCACACGGCTTAAGTGCACACGGCTTAAGCACAGAACGTGCAAGACTAGCCGGGGGCACTTCGCTTCGCTCGTGGGTTCAAAAAAAGTGCCTGCTACATGGTGAGATTTTGATTTTTTTTCCAAAAAAAGTGGCTGCTACCTGGTGGGATTTTGATTTTTTTTTCAAAAAAAAGTGGCTGCTCCC
>JBCBFY010000648.1:0-518 GCA_038527325.1 Cyanobacteria bacterium J06614_10 | reverse complement strand
AATAATAATAATAATAATAATAATAATAATAATAATAATAATAATAATAATAATAATAATAATAATAATAATTTATTTGTCAGCAACAGGGGCCATACATTCTTATACAATAATAAATATATACAGAGAGTCAGTTTGAGTGGGAAAACTAATACATACTTAACTGACATAATGTTAATAGCAATGATGATAGTTAATGAATAGAAATAATGATATTTGTAGTAAATTCATAAATGATAATAATATTGATATGAAAATTAACAAAACAGTATTGATATACCATCAATCATACATCTATATCATTTGTAACTGCAATAATGTTATGTAAATACATATTTTGAAACCATTATACTGACTGATGATGAACCTGATAGTAGTATTAGTAGCATCAACATCAATATTAATTATATTAGTAGTAATAGTAATAATAACAGTAATAATTAGAATAATAATGATGATAACAATACTGCTACTTTTAATAATAATAATAATAATAATAATAATACTGATGTTGATGC
>JBCBFY010000647.1:0-519 GCA_038527325.1 Cyanobacteria bacterium J06614_10 | reverse complement strand
TCCTGGGTTCGATTCCCAGTTACTTAATGGTCTTAGTTAAAACTTACCCTAGTGCTTGGTCAAGCCTGGTTAACCAGAATCTCATAATTTTGCTAGGTATTAGGGATAGAGGTAAGTTTTGACACCAGAAACTCAAAATTTTGCTACGTAATAGGGGTAGAGGTAAGTTTTAACACCAGACTAACTATTTTAAAGTAAATTTCACCTTTCTCTCTTCACTTTTCTTCTTCATTTTCCTTATGGATACCATATTCCGTGGAAGCTTATTTATGAGTAAATGGCCTCTGGCTTTCTCCACATGAATAGGTATCAATTTTTCAATAATAATAATAATAATAGCCTATAGTTTTAAATATTTTACATTTCAATAAACTGATAACTCACCAAAAAATCATGTCTTAAGGCGGTATTCCATTGAGGCGACATTTTGGAGACAAGTAGTGCGCAACACTGTTGCATATCCTAAGTGCTATTCCACTGACGTTCAACAGGAGCAAACATGTAGCTCATGAAACTTTG
>JBCBFY010000646.1:0-520 GCA_038527325.1 Cyanobacteria bacterium J06614_10 | reverse complement strand
GGTAACAGTCCAAGGATATTTACCATTCTTAGATAAATGGTGGAGGATTTTACCAATCTTCATTTTTTATTAAATAGGAAACTACAGATACAATATAATCACCAATTTCTCATTATTTAAATGAGAAGGGAGTCATGGTCTAGTGGTTATAGTATTCGCTTCGGATCTAAATTTCCCGGGTTCGATCCCCGGCCATGGCGAAAGGGTTGGGCCACCTTTCTTTCATCCCTAGTCTCCTCTCACCAGTGATGTGATACTGGTAGCTGAATTTGTAAGACAATTATTGGTATATGATTGCATTTCAGCGAATTCCGGCTGTGCCGGTTGTTGGCAGGTCTGGTTAACCGAACGTAAAAATCTCTACCAAACAATAAATAATGAATCTCGAGTCCTTGACTCGAGCGGCCGACCCCATAGGTAGGTAGATGGGATTAAGGTCGTACGAAGAAGAAGAAGAAGAAGAAGAAGAAGAAGAAGAAGAAGAAGAAGAAGAAGAAGAAGAAGAAGAAGAAGAAGAAGA
>JBCBFY010000645.1:0-522 GCA_038527325.1 Cyanobacteria bacterium J06614_10 | reverse complement strand
ACTATTAGAAAACGTACTTTTCTAATAGTCATTGATAATGTGAGAATTATGCTGGTTTAATACCTTTTATAAATGCCAAAAATCTAGCAAATTTAAACAACAATATTGAATTCTATTTCATAAAGATGCCTTTACGAAAGATGTATTTGCTGATAATGATTAAAACTAATTGAATTTTAACTATTCAAAAATAGCCCATTCAACTATTTAGTTTTTGCTTTCAACTCTAAAGCTTGCAACCTTTAACAACAACATTGAATTCTATATGATAATTATCCTTTAAGAATTCAAACTTCTTGAATTTTTACCATTGAGAAATTGAAGATTTGAAGATTTTCTTTGAATTTTCAATTTGAAAGTACATACCATTTAAATGAATGATAAAATGTCTTACAGTAAAAGCCTCTTATATTAACCCTAAGTAAAAAAAAAAAAAAAAAAACGTGAAATGGCAGCAAAACCATATCCAATAGACTGGGAATACTGTGGAAATGAGAATAATTCAACTTTGAAATTATGTAG
>JBCBFY010000643.1:0-522 GCA_038527325.1 Cyanobacteria bacterium J06614_10 | reverse complement strand
AGAGTAACTGAGTTTGTTCAACATTGTTTGAGAAGAACTGTGGAATCTTAAAACTCTTCTTTATATGGAATCACGCTTTGCAACTTTACCGTGTAAACTAGGAATACCTAGTACGTGTTTGTCATCAACGTACGCTGAATACGTCCCTGCCCTTTGTACACACCGCCCGTCGCTCCTACCGATTGGATGAGTTGGTGAGTGGATTGGAGGAATTGTTGTCTTCCTGCAAGATTAGTGTACTTTCTTAAAATTTACAAATTAAATTTTCTAGAGGAAGGAGAAGTCGTAACAAGGTTTCCGTAGGTGAACCTGAGGAAGGATCATTCTTGATAATATACCAATGGTTTATTTTATGTGCTAAAAATAAATTTATATACATGTGTATTTTACAATGTATATTTTTCATTTTAATATACCCATAAATGGCTGAAATTCGATAGTATAAAGTTGATAAGATGAAAATATGTTAATGTTACATCTTTTGGTTACCGCAATGATGAAAAACGCGGCTAAATATGAAAT
>JBCBFY010000642.1:0-523 GCA_038527325.1 Cyanobacteria bacterium J06614_10 | reverse complement strand
AGAGAGAGAGAGAGAGAGAGAGAGAGAGAGAGAGAGAGAGAGAGAGAGAGAGAGAGAGAGAGAGAGAGAGAGAGAGACGTTTCCTCCGTGTCTATAGCTATTCGCGCTAAGAATATCCGTCGGTAGAATTTTGATGAGCCAAAAAGTCAATATTTGTTTTTAAAAATTAAGAATATTTTACCCTCAGGTGATAGAAGAGGTAGGTCCAAGCATGCCATCCATCGCTTACCTAAATTGGAAAAAGGAAAACTTACTTTTAAGCTCATCAAAATTCTCCAGACGGATATTCTTCGGGCGAATAGAGCATAGCTGAGAAGGCGTTCGTTGGTTGGTTTATAGAAATTTAGATGATTCATGCTATGGGGCATCTGAGGCAATTCACCACCTGTATAAGGAAAAGTGTCAGAAGTAGAAGACAAGATGGAAACACTAAACAGCCCTCGTCTGCCTCCCATCTAAATTTCTATAAACCAACCGACGAACGCCTTCATCGCTATGCTCTATTCGCCCGAAGAATATCCGT
>JBCBFY010000640.1:0-526 GCA_038527325.1 Cyanobacteria bacterium J06614_10 | reverse complement strand
AAGTCTGAGGGGTGTCTGAGGGGTACAAGATACTCAAGTAAATGTGGCAGACACTAATTATGAGATGACAGTTACAGAAGGGAGAATAGATGTAATGTAATAGTTTTAAGGCCCTGCTCTCATAGGAGAGCATTTGTATGTAAAATTTGTTTTGATTAATAAAATAGAATAAATAATAATAATAATAAAAAAAAAATTTATGGTTGAGTTGAGGGTCACAATCGGTAGCGTGCTGGGGCTAACGAAATGTTTCTGTGAAAGACAGCTCTTGCTTTCACCAAACAATCAAATATTGATGGAGGTTCTGTGAAAGACAGCTCTTGCTTTCACCAAACAATCAAATATTGATGGAGGCCCTTTAAAAAAAAAAAAAAAAAAAAACTAGAAAATTCTTATCAGAATTGCACCGCCCGGAGACGCGCTGCGCGTAGCACGAAAACTATGCATTTTATCAAAAAATTTTATTGAACAAAAAAGCTTTAGAATGAAAAAGTACCTACTAGGCACCCTCAAAAATGCAAAAAAA
>JBCBFY010000639.1:0-529 GCA_038527325.1 Cyanobacteria bacterium J06614_10 | reverse complement strand
TTCGCATTTAGCCGCGTTTTTCATCATTGCAGTAACCGAAAGGTTGCACGTTACTAGTTTACGTTTTCATACACTTCTTGCTATTGAATTTCCAATGGATAAGAGTATATAAAATTTTAAAATACCCAGATAAAAAAAAAAAAAAAAAAGACGAGACTCGAATTAAAAAAAGCTTATACATTTAACAGACAAGGATAAGGGCGAAAGACTAATCGAACTCTTTAGTTGCTGATTCCCTCTCAAGTTTTATTTTTACATGATTAATTGGGGAGGGTTGAGTATAGATCTGCTGCAGACCGTATGAACCAGATTGTTTAATAACATACCGTTGCTTTCGTTCCAAACAGCACCCTCATCCCCTGAACGATTTTGAGCGTCGCTAAGCAAGGATATGGGGGGGGGGGGGGGGGGGGGGGTTTTTTTTTTTTTTTAAATAAAAAAAAAAAAAAAATAATAAATAAATTATTTTGTTATTTGTTTAAATGAATAAAATTGGGGAGGGAGGAAAAAAAAAAAGAAAAAAAAAGAA
>JBCBFY010000638.1:0-532 GCA_038527325.1 Cyanobacteria bacterium J06614_10 | reverse complement strand
CCTGAAGTAGATCCCCTCTGGAGGGGTGGCCGGAGCGCAGCGGAGGTCGGGGTGGGTCCGCAACACACGCCACAAGCCAGTTTCAAACTCTCTCTAACTGCTGTACACACCCTCTTTTTCGGACTAGGCGCCAAGCCAGTACTTACCAACTCGTAGCTCGGTCAAACTGCCAAGAAGCGTTGAATGACGTCACTGCTGAGCTGGCTGGCTTCTCCCGAGTCGACAATGCCGCCTTTCTGCATGGCGTAGTAATAGTCTGCCTGCTGCGCAAAGTGCAGGTGCTGCTCTACGAGCAACACAGAGACACCGCTGGTCTCTACGATTTGGCGAACGGCGTTTTCAATGTCGAGAATAATCGATGGCTGGATGCCTTCGGTGGGTTCATCGAGCACGAGCAGCTGAGGGCGACCCATTAGGGCGCGGGCGATCGCAAGCTGCTGCTGCTGACCGCCACTCAGGTCACCACCCATGCGAGAGAGCATCTGCTTCAGCACCGGAAAGAGCTGCAAGACATCTTCTGGGATCGCCGAGT
>JBCBFY010000637.1:0-533 GCA_038527325.1 Cyanobacteria bacterium J06614_10 | reverse complement strand
GCCGGCATGACGTTAATGTTGCAAGCAACATTGAAGTTTGACGGACGCGATCAGGTCCGACTTACTCTGCATACTCCCATATGCCAGTTGTCCATTATAGTCTGCTAGGTTTGTTATTGTCAATAATAGGTCCGTTATGGTCCGTTATTGTCCATTTTTGTCAATTATTGTCTGTTATATTCTGCTAGGTCTGTTATCGTCCGTTACTGTCCATTATTGTCCGATAGGTCCGTTATTGTCCCTTAAGGTCTGCTAGGTCCATTATTGTCCGTTATAGTCCGCTAGGTCCAATATTGTCCGTTATTGTTCATTTCTGTCCGTTATTGTCTGTCAGAGTCCGCTAGGTCCGTTATTGTCCGCTATTGTCAGTCATAGTCCGTTAGGTCCGTTATTGTTCGTTATTGTCCGGTACAGTCCGCTATTGTCCGTTATTGTCCGTTATAGTCCATTATTGTCCGTTATTGTCCGTTATAGTCCGCTAGGTCCATTATTGTCCATTATTGTCTGCTAGGTCCAATATTATCCGTTATTGT
>JBCBFY010000636.1:0-536 GCA_038527325.1 Cyanobacteria bacterium J06614_10 | reverse complement strand
TTGCGGGGTAATGGATTGAAAGACTAACTGAGTTAGCTACTAAAAAAGATAGCAAGGTTTCCGTCCCCTTGCGGGGTAATGGATTGAAAGGTTAGGCGAGGCCAATCATAGCCTCTGACCCCATACCGTTTCCGTCCCCTTGCGGGGTAATGGATTGAAAGACTGATGTTGCCCAGAACTATAAGTACTTCCATTGTGGGTTTCCGTCCCCTTGCGGGGTAATGGATTGAAAGCTAATAATTGATTAAAATAACCTATCCTAAAATTGTTTCCGTCCCCTTGCGGGGTAATGGATTGAAAGATTGAAGATGGCTTGACCTTTCACTTCGCGCAGGTCAAACGTTTCCGTCCCCTTGCGGGGTAATGGATTGAAAGTTAACTGCGGCATTGGGATCAACCCATCTATTTGTAGGTTTCCGTCCCCTTGCGGGGTAATGGATTGAAAGTAATAGTTTTGGTTTCTTTCGTTGGAAGGCTTTTTCGTCAGTTTCCGTCCCCTTGCGGGGTAATGGATTGAAAGCATAAATAGTTTTACT
>JBCBFY010000635.1:0-536 GCA_038527325.1 Cyanobacteria bacterium J06614_10 | reverse complement strand
CAAGCATATACAAGGATTTTGTGCGCGTCAAAACACATATGGGTTTAGAGCGATTTGACATGCAAAACATCCCCGCGTACCGATGACCGCCTACTCATAGGCTACTCGCTGCCCGATTTTTAGCCAATTTGGAACAACTTCAAAATCGAGATTTTGCAATTTCAAATCGCTCTAAACCCATATGTGTTTTGACGCGCACAAAATCCTTGTATATGCTTGACAGCCTACCCATAGGCTACCATCTGCCCGATTTTCAGCTGATTTGAAGCAACTTCAAAATCGAGATTTTTCAACTTCAAACCGCTCTAAACCCATAAGAGTTTTGACGCGCAAGTTTTTACCCTACTAGCGATGATCACCTACCCATAGGCAACTCGCTGCCCGATTTTCAGCCAAATCGAAGCAACTTTTTGGCTGGGCTTCCCCTTTTTTTCACTACCAGGTAGGAAGGGGGTCGACACCTTGGGGGGGCTCCGTGCTAGTTACACTTTGCATCATCCTGTTCACGTTAAAATAGATTGTGGCTTTGGAAATTG
>JBCBFY010000633.1:0-536 GCA_038527325.1 Cyanobacteria bacterium J06614_10 | reverse complement strand
GCAGCCCGGAATCCATCCTAAGAACCAGCCCAGAAAAGATGGCTGTGATGACGCAAAAAAAAAAAAAAAAAAAAAAATAATAATAATAATCCTTTGGGATATGCAAATTCAAACTGACAGACACATACCAGCAAATAAACCAGATATTGTTATAAAAGATAGAAAAGAAATGAAGTGTTGGTTAATAGATGTTTCAGTACCATCTGATGTAAATGTATCAACAAAAACAACTGAAAAAATAAGAAAGTATAAAGATCTGGAACTTGAAATAACAAAAATGTGGTCAATGAGAACTGAGATAGTGCCAGTAATTGTTGGAGCCCTTGGTGTCATAAAGAAGGAGTCGGAGGAGTACCTGAAGAAAATTCCAGGTAAAATTTCTCAGAAGCAGTTGCAAAAGATTGCATTACTGGGATCAACACATATTTTGAGAAAAATTCTCTCAATAAAATAGTAGCAGAGATTGCTATTCTGAGGTCTATTGTTTAGACTTGAATATGCATAGCTACCTCCAACATCTCAATTCGATGTTGTGC
>JBCBFY010000632.1:0-536 GCA_038527325.1 Cyanobacteria bacterium J06614_10 | reverse complement strand
AAGAAAACATTAACATTACACCAAAAACTCAAAATGCTTATGAATAAGAAAAAACAGGAGCCAAGGAAGTATCATGAGAAATACCTTTTTCCTTTCTTGAATTTAATTTTCAGGCAGTGAATGGAATTAGATGCCCCATAGCCTTGAATCGTGGCCCAGGTGACAACGCTCTTGCCTCACAACCGTGAGGTTTCGAGTTCGATCCCCGCTCAGGTCGAAAAGTTTTTCTGGGTATGGGTGGAGTACTCCTAGTAGGTGAGCTCTACTAGGGGGGAGGTTAGGGTGGGACATCGTGAGTCCTTCCTCTCTTTGAGAGCCATAGACCCCTGGACCATCCTGAGTCTCTAGGCTGGCTGATGGACTACGGAGGGTTATTAAAGGTCACGAAACTGTGACAGAACGCAGGAGGAAAGCCTATATGTTCCCATATTGGAAACATGGCCATTTGCTACTAATTAGTAACCCTCCGTAGTCCATCAGCCAGCCTAGAGACTCAGGATGGTCCAGGGGTCTATGGCTCTCAAAGAGAGGAAGGA
>JBCBFY010000631.1:0-537 GCA_038527325.1 Cyanobacteria bacterium J06614_10 | reverse complement strand
AATTTGCTACTAATGCTACTATCAGGTTTATTATCAGTCATCATATTGGTTTTACAATAAGTGTTAACCTATCATTATTGCAGTTACAAATGATATTCTTGTATTTTTGATGTTATATCAATACCCTTACCAAATTGCAATTGTGTTATTCATTAATTCTTTATTAATATTATTATCATTCATGATTCATCTACTAATATCATTATTAGTATTCATTAATTTCCTATTAATCTCAATATTTTTTTTTATTATTATTATTACTATTATTATTATCATTATTATTATTATTATTATCATTATTGTTAACTACTGATAGTTTTGCTATATTGATACTTTCATAGACTCCTGTATTGTCTGTTAATGATTTTTATTATCATCATTGTTATTAACATTACGTCAATAATGTATATGTAAATATTTCTAATGTGTATGAATGTATGGCCTCTGTTGCTGACGAATAAACTATTATTATTATTATTATTATTATTATTATTATTATTATTATTATTATTATTATTATTATTATTATTATTATTA
>JBCBFY010000629.1:0-539 GCA_038527325.1 Cyanobacteria bacterium J06614_10 | reverse complement strand
TCTTTTGTACAGTCATAGCTGAGTGGTTAGAGGACTGGAGCTGTCACCAGGCAGTCCCGGGTTCGAATCCCGCTGGGTATAGTGAATTTATTATTTATATTTATCAAGTGTGTACATTGCACTTTATTATCTATACCTATTATTTCACGGATTCTGGTTGGATTTGGTAGAAATTGATCATTCAAGCTAGGGTGCTGTCGGGAGATATTTGTGTAAAAATCTTGCCAAGTTGTTCTGCAAAGAGCGAGTCAAGGGACCTTGAGGCATTGTATAAATGCTTGAGTTGCAAATATTTCTTTTGTACAGTCATAGCTGAGTGGTTAGAGGACTGGAGCTGTCACCAGGCAGTCCCGGGTTCGAATCCCGCTGGGTATAGTGAATTTATTATTTATATTTATCAAGTGTGTACATTACACTTTATTATCTATACCTATTATTTCACGGATTCTGGTTGGATTTGGTAGAAATTGATCATTCAAGCTAGGGTGCTGTCGGGAGATATTTGTGTAAAAATCTTGCCAAGTTGTTCTGCAAAGAGC
>JBCBFY010000628.1:0-539 GCA_038527325.1 Cyanobacteria bacterium J06614_10 | reverse complement strand
TGACAAATTTTGGAAATATCTTATTTGGGTAGCAGTTATCCTTAAAGTAATTATTAAGTACTGTTACTTCTTCATGAAATTTTGACCAAGAAGAACACAGGCTGAAGGCTCTATGTAAAAGTGTTCTACATGAATTGAACTTGAAGTTAATGGACAATAACTGAAAAAATTTAGACCTAAACCTGTGAAAGTACCCTTCCTAAAGACACCAGTTTCAAATCTTCCATTTGCCCTAGAAATTAAAATATCAAGAAAAGAAATTTTACCATTATTTTCCACATCTAACGTAAATTTGATGTTTTGGTGGATAGTATTAACGTAATCTAAAAATAAATTAGCTTGATGCTCATCATTAAATAAGGCAAAAGTGTCATCAACATATCTTTTATAAAAAGATGGCTTAAAGGCATTAGGGCATTGAGATAAGTATTCCTGCTCTAGATGACACATAAAGATATTTGCAAAAGTGGGTCCAAGAGGTGAACCCATGGCCATACCTTCCACTTGTTTGTATAAACTACCATTAAAAACAAAATGAG
>JBCBFY010000627.1:0-540 GCA_038527325.1 Cyanobacteria bacterium J06614_10 | reverse complement strand
CCCGACTTCCGGGACTGAAACAACATGCGAAACTGCTTGTCAACTTGAGCGTCAACGCGCCAACCCCTAATCCCGACTTCCGGGACTGAAACTGAAGACACAAGCTTTATATCAGACTCAGATGAAAACGCGCCAACCCCTAATCCCGACTTCCGGGACTGATTGGAGAGCCATAATCCTAAACCGCATAAATAATCGAAAGCAGACTCCATATCAAGACGCTCATTTGTGATAGGTCAAATTAGCCATGTACTCTGTCAACCTAAAAGAAGCTGAAACGCAACTGGCGAAGCTCGTAGAAGAAGCTGCGCGAGGAGAAAATGTTGTTATTATTCGTCAGGACGGAAGTTCTTTTCGTATCGTGCCAGTGAAGGCTAAAACTGCTAAACCTAAGTTCGGCAGTGCAAAGGGCCTAATAAAGATGTCTGATGATTTCGATGAACCGCTGGAAGGGTTTGAGGAATATATGCCATGAGACTTTTGATAGATACTCATGCCTTCCTATGGTTCATCCAAGGGAACGACAGCCTCAGTAATGTC
>JBCBFY010000626.1:0-540 GCA_038527325.1 Cyanobacteria bacterium J06614_10 | reverse complement strand
ATGAGCCTTTGCCCCGGTCCTGGCTGCAGTGGCTTCTCTGTTTCGGTGGGTAGTTTGCCACGTAAGCAACGCACTGTTGCCACGTGCCCAAAAGAGAGAGAGAGAGAGAGAGAGAGAGAGAGAGAGAGAGAGAGAGAGAGAGAGAGAGAGAGAGAGAGAGAGAGAGAAACAGGTGAGCGACTGCCACGTACGCACGCAAAGCGCGGGAACCAACACACAGGTGAGCAAAGCGCGGTAAACCAGGCAGGTGGGAATAAGGTCGTACTAAAAAGAAGAAGTTTTCTTCAAACATCCTCAGGTGGGCGGTGGGTTGAGGGGTGGTTTGGGTTTCCTTCTTTGCCTTCTACTTTTGACCTTTTTCCTTTCTTTAATTGCCTTATTCAGGCGGTGAATGACCTTGAATCTTCTAAATTTCTATAAACCAACCAACTAACCCACTTATTAGTCCATTGTTGTCGTTCTCTGTAGTTGCATTATTGCATGCTATGTGTGTATGTGTTTATATGTATGTGTGTGTAGATTCAAGGGCATTCAGAGCGG
>JBCBFY010000625.1:0-541 GCA_038527325.1 Cyanobacteria bacterium J06614_10 | reverse complement strand
AAAAAAAATGGTAGCAACCTAAGTTGGACCTAGACAAACCTAATCCCAAAGTTTCAAGAAGATCAGCCAGATATTAAGTATAATTGATTTGAGCACCCCCTCTAATACTTATGACCCCTTATTTTGAGCACCCCTGGGTATATTGATGATTCATATGTATATAGGATTATAGAACAAATAATTCTGAACCTTTTTTCTATTTGCCATATTTGGATTGCATAAATAATAAGTGAGATATAAAGCATAATTGATAAGTGGACCCCCTATTTTTGCTTTTGACCCCCTTTTTTGAGCACCCCTAAGTATATATTGATAAATCTAATATATATAGGTTATAAAACAATTAATTCTTTACCAATTGAGCTTTTGTTTGTTATGATAGCTTAAATAATAAGTGAGATATTAAATTTACAAAAAATAGGGTGTTTTTGGCCCCCCCTGGGGCCCCCGGTTGTCATTCGGGGAAAAAAAATGGTAGCAACCTAAGTTGGACCTAGACAAACCTAATCCCAAAGTTTCAAGAAGATCAGCCAGATATTAA
>JBCBFY010000624.1:0-543 GCA_038527325.1 Cyanobacteria bacterium J06614_10 | reverse complement strand
CACCGATGCACCAGCCGCGCCAACCTCTAATCCCGATCATCGGGACTGAACCCATCTACCCTACTGCGCAAAGTGAATGCCGGGGACGCGCCAACCTCTAATCCCGATCATCGGGACTGAAACTTCGACGGTCGAATGGGAATTCATAGCCCTAGTACCGCGCCAACCTCTAATCCCGATCATCGGGACTGAAACTTCTTGGAGTTCGATGAAGTTTCCGCCTTCACGGACCGCGCCAACCTCTAATCCCGATCATCGGGACTGAAACTACCTGCTAACGATGGACTTGATCTCAAGCCCTGACGCGCCAACCTCTAATCCCGATCATCGGGACTGAAACGATTCCAGAGAAATGACTCAGAAGACGCGGTCTTACCGCGCCAACCTCTAATCCCGATCATCGGGACTGAAACCCCAATGGTGGCTCGACAGATGGCCAATAGAACCTTGACGCGCCAACCTCTAATCCCGATCATCGGGACTGAAACTAGCCGCTGCCGTTGCCTAGTCGCGTCATCGTAGGTTCGCGCCAACCTCTAATCC
>JBCBFY010000623.1:0-542 GCA_038527325.1 Cyanobacteria bacterium J06614_10 | reverse complement strand
GTCTTATTATATTCTTATGGGATTAATTCGGTTAATTTTTTTGGTAGCCCTATAAAAAAGCTTCATAAAAGTCTGGAACTGGGCCTTTGTCACATTTGAGGTTCAATTTTTTTTTCTTAATAATATTGCCTTTTTGACTCATCAAAATTCTCCAGACAGAGAAGCTGTCTCGTTTTCGTTGTGGAGATTAATAAGCACATTTATTTTCACTTTTCTTCATCTAAATTTTTATTTTTTTCCTGGATGAAGCGCATAGATTTTGATAATTTATTGTTAGTTTTCTGAGTTTGTTTGTCCAAAATAATGTAAAATGTTATACTCTATTCGCGCTAAGAATATCCGTCTGGAGAATTTTGAAAGAGGAAAACTGACTTTTAAGCTCATCAAAATTCTCCAGACGGATATTTTTTAGCGCGAATAGAGTATAATTACTAATTGTAATCTATAATTTATGTAATTCCTGTAATTTATGTATTTGGGCTGAGTGGACGACAGATTCTTAAAACTAAACAAATTCCATTTAGTATGAATTATATATTATC
>JBCBFY010000622.1:0-545 GCA_038527325.1 Cyanobacteria bacterium J06614_10 | reverse complement strand
AGTGATGATAATTATAGGAATATAGTGTAATATCACTAGCACTTGCCCGTCCTACGGACGGTATCAATATTTATAGATTTATTCTTCTCCTGCACCTTCAGGAGGGAGATACCCTTTGGATGTTTCCTGCACCTTCAGGAGGGAAATGCCATTTGAACCAAGATGCTCTTTTGAGCTTAAAATATCTATTATTCTGGTCCTGACTTCCTATTGATTCCTGAGATCAGACTTAATCTTCTCCTTTACCTTCAGGAGATACGAGACGTCCTTTGAATGTTTCCTGCACCTTCAGGAGGGAAGTGCCCTTTTGAGGAAAATAACATTTGGACCTTCAAATACCTATTATTCTTGTTTTGACGTCTTAAGGATTCCAGAGATAAGATTTATTCTCTCCTGCACCTCAGGAGAGAAATGGCCTTTGGATCTATCCTGAAACTTCAGGAGTTGAATGCCCTTTGGACCAAGATGTCCTTTGAACCAAGATGCCCTTTGGACCTTAAATTATCTATTATTCCTGTCCTGAGTCCGACTCCTGACGTTCTAAT
>JBCBFY010000621.1:0-548 GCA_038527325.1 Cyanobacteria bacterium J06614_10 | reverse complement strand
AACGCCCCTTCAGTTGAAAGAACTTCAGCAGAAGCGCGAAGCCCAATCGATTGATACCGCGCTTCTGACGAATTAATTGATGCTCTTCCTCTTCAATTGTCCAATGCTCAACCAGCTCATGATTTTCCCACTTTCGTTTCATCCTACGCCTCTGTAGTCACGTCTCTAGTGAGCGTAAAACGGCGGCGGATAACATAAGCCAAACTTATGATTCAGACATAATATCGGATTTTCGCTTCGTCAAAACCGACGCCTGAAGCCTATGTATAGCAATCGATTTGAGCTTATTGCACTTCGTTACAGCTACGCTTGCAGCACCCCTACTACGGGTCTAAAGAAAGTAGGGTGGCTCTCAGGAAAGTGCTACTGTCATGCAAATTAAACTGTCTCACTAGTGGGCATAACGATCCGCTTACGGATGAATCGGGACGAGCAAATATCGACCATATCTGTGTCCATAAGTTGTCGCCATTGCGATCACCACCTAGCTCAGCGTGGCCGCCGGTAGGTCAGCTAAAGGGGCTATCAGACCACTACTGCATTTACAC
>JBCBFY010000620.1:0-549 GCA_038527325.1 Cyanobacteria bacterium J06614_10 | reverse complement strand
CGTGATATTAACATTACCTGTGTTTTTTCACGGAGTCAAGATCTCAGGGACAATATCCCAAGTCTAGTACTTAACAAAAATATTCTGGTTCCCCAATCGTCCATTAATATTCTTGGTGTTGAGATAGATGAAAAGCTAACATTCACCAGTCATGTTAAAAGCATAGCTACAAAAAGCGCATGCAAGTTAGCTTCTATCAGAAGGATTTCCAGTCATTTGGATGCAAGAGGTTGCTTGATGCTATACAATTCCCAAGTAAGATCAGTAATGGAATATGCCCATCTAACCTGGTCATCATGTCCTCCCTCTTATTTGCGCTTGTTGGATGGAATTCAGAATAGAGCAAAGAAGCTAATAGAAGCAAAAATGAAGCCAAGGGATCCTCCAGTGCATTTCCAGTCTCTTGAACACAGAAGATGTGTCTCTGGATTATGCGTTTTTTATAAGGTTCAAGTGTTACAGGTTCATCATCTCCCTGAATTACGTCTGCCAAGAATAGATAACATCCCACACCTCACAAGGGGGGCAGCAAACGTGAAATACGAAGAA
>JBCBFY010000619.1:0-548 GCA_038527325.1 Cyanobacteria bacterium J06614_10 | reverse complement strand
GATGAACAATATTTGAGATAAGTTTGTCTGTCCTTTTACTTTTAAGTATGGACTAGCACAATCAGAAAAACAAAACTTATTTTCTCCTTGGCCTGTTGAATAAGAAAAAGAGAAAGATCATTAGAATAATGTAGTTGAGTGATGTATTTATACTTTATTATGGAGGGAATATTTTACAAATATTTATTTATTTATTTTTTTTTTGGTTTTACTACTCATAATTTTCTTTTTTTTGTGAAGGGATCGTTATATAAACATATTTCAGGTATTAAAGAAGAGGACTCAGTCTGACTTAGAGTATTTTGTTGACATCTAGGTGATTTAATCTGAAATATGAAAAATGAGAGACGAATTAGTTTACATCGAATTGACCTTGTGAAAATGTTATATTGTAAGATAGTATATTTCAATTTGTTTGTTTTTTTTTTTTTTTTCATGCCTTGTTTGGTTACGATTTAGTAAATTGCAAGAAAATAGATGTTAGGTTTTAGGTCTAAGTTGCATGGGATGCGTTTTGTGCAACTTTAGCTGGTCAGAATTATTAAAGG
>JBCBFY010000618.1:0-549 GCA_038527325.1 Cyanobacteria bacterium J06614_10 | reverse complement strand
GTTAATCTGTTTTTCTCTGCTTGTGTTTCTTCGTTTGTATTATGCTCAGTAACTACTGAACCGATTGCAATGAAATTTTTATACAATAAGTATCAATCCTAAAATCACACTGAATCATTATTATGCCGATACAATAAATAGCACTAGAATAATGTATAACTCCGTAAAACAGTGATTTTCTAATAAAATAAACTGGGACCTATTAGAACTAAACTTCTGGACCGATTCCCGTGAAATTTTCATGCAAGGTTGGTATCAAAAGTCAGAAGCGAACCGATATATTTCATGTGCCTATCTGGTCCTCGTACATTTGTACCCTGAGTATTCTGTCTGGGGGTGGCAGAAACTTTCTGTCGGTAGAACTTGGTTCAAAGAAATTTAGAATATTCTATGCTATGGGGCATCTAAGGCCATTCACCGCCTGAAAAAGGAGAGGAAAATGCTCAAAAGTAAAAGGAAAAGGAATAAACTTTAGGGTTAAATATTTTCATATTATATTTTTAATCATGTATGTATGGATTTACCAGGCTCTTTTATAGGTAGTTAAAT
>JBCBFY010000617.1:0-551 GCA_038527325.1 Cyanobacteria bacterium J06614_10 | reverse complement strand
TCTCTCTCTCTCTCTCTCTCTCTCTCTCTCTCTCTCTCTCTCTCTCTCTCTCTCTCTCTCTCTCTCTCTCTCTCAACCGCACAAACAGACACACACACATTTCTAATATTTGATTGCATGTATTTTCATTTTGCTGTAATTTTAACTAATTGGCAGTAATAAAAAAAAAATATTACTATGCTTCAGATGGGATGTGTTTTTTTATATTTTTATCCTCTTTCGCATGCTACAGTTTTAATTTGCGTTTATCATCTAGATCTACAAAAAATATCGAGACTTTCATAATGAATGATGAAGAAATATGCAAAAAAAAAAAAAAAAAAAAAAAAACTAGAAAATTCTTATAAGAATTGCACCGCCCGGAGACGCGCTGCGCGTAGCGCGAAAACAATGCATTTTATCAAAAAATTTTATTGAACAAAATAGCTTTAGAATCAAAAAGTACCTACTAGGCACCCTTAAAAATGCAAAAAAAAAAAAAAAAATTTTAAAAATAAAAAATTTCAGAGTTGCGCGGACCGTAGCACGAAAACAATTAAAGTTATAAAAAA
>JBCBFY010000616.1:0-552 GCA_038527325.1 Cyanobacteria bacterium J06614_10 | reverse complement strand
GGACATGTAACATAATAAGACAGTAATCCGGGAAGGAAAAAATGAAACTATGATTATAATCAATCTATCGATAGATTGATTATAATCATAGTTTCATTTTTTCCTTGCTGGATTACTGTCCTATTATGTTACGTGTCCTTGTAACAACATTATAATATACATACATATATATATATATATAAGTGTTGGGCAGATGCATTAATAATGCGTTAGTGGGCTGATGCATTGCATGTTAAATGGCAAAGATGTGATGAGGCGCAAAAAAGCTATTAATATTTGTCCTTGGTCAAATATAACAAAACTTGACATAAGTGTGTCTTAGTTAATCTATGCCAACCTAGCAATTGTGAGATATTACAGTAGACATTGGTCTGGGTGACTTAGTTGTCCTGAATGCATGAATCTCCATAAAAAGAAAAAAAAAGCTGTTGACGAACCTGTGTATAATGATCCTGTCTGCGCGTGACGAACCTGTCTAGTTATTATTATTATTATTATTATTATTATTATTATTATTATTATTATTATTATTATTATTATTATTATTATTAT
>JBCBFY010000615.1:0-553 GCA_038527325.1 Cyanobacteria bacterium J06614_10 | reverse complement strand
CTAGGAACTTTTAGAGGCTTTGGCACAGAACGCACTCGAATAGTTTTTAAGAAAGTTACTTTTTTTGATAAAAAATCGAAAAAGCGCGGAAAAAAAAGTTGTTCGAAATTTTTTGACAAATTTGAAATTTTCTATTTTTTTCGATTTTTTCTCAGAAATTGTCTTAAAAAGTCTTCTAAGGGGCAAAGAAACAACTAGGAAAAAATATTGAATAATTTTTGAGAAATTTACTTTTTTTGAAAAAAAATCGAAAAAATCGCTGAAAAAAAAAAGTTGTTCGAAATTTTTTGACAAATTTAATTTTTTTTATTTTTTTTGAGTTTTTCTCAGAAAATGTCTTAAAAACTCTTCTAAGGGGCAAAGAAACAACTAGGAAAAAATATCGAATAGTTTTTGAGAAATATACTTTTTTTGAAAAAAAATTGAAAAAATCGCTGAAAAAAAAAAGTTGTTCGAAATTTTTTGACAAATTTAAATTTTTTTATTTTTTTCGAGTTTTTCTCAGAAAATGTCTTGAAAACTCTTCTAAGGGGACAAGAAACAACTAGGAAAA
>JBCBFY010000614.1:0-555 GCA_038527325.1 Cyanobacteria bacterium J06614_10 | reverse complement strand
TTTATTGACTTTTCTCCCAAAGAAAGTGATTTATTCCTCAAAATGCGCATGCATATCAAGCACTATTTTGACTTTTTTGCCCGATAATCCAGGGTGTTTTTACACCAAAAATTCCCAAAAAGTTCATTTCCCCTCAAATTGCGCCTAAAATACAGGGCACTTTATTGACTTTTCTTCCCAAAAAAGTGATTTTTCCTCAAAATGCGCCTGCATATCGAGCACTATTTTGACTTTTTTGCCCAATTATCCAGTGTGTTTTTACACCAAAAATTTCCAAAAAGTTAAGTTTTCTTCAAATTTTGACTATAATACAGGGCACTTTATCGACTTTTCTCCAAAAAAAAGTGATTTTTTGTCAAAATGCGACTGCATATCGAGCACTATTTTGACTTTTTTACCCAATAATCCAGTTTGTTTTTACAACAAAAATTCCCAAAAAGTAAATTTTTCCTCAAATTACGCCAATAATACAGTGCACTTTATTGACTTTTCTCCCAAAGAAAGTGATTTATTCCTCAAAATGCGCATGCATATCAAGCACTATTTTGACTTTTT
>JBCBFY010000613.1:0-557 GCA_038527325.1 Cyanobacteria bacterium J06614_10 | reverse complement strand
CTACTGATCAGTTGCAAATGGCTATGTTTCCAGCATTGGGAACATATATGCTTTCCTCCTGCGTTCTGTCACAGTTTTGTGACCTTTAATAACCTTTAATCAATAAAACTGAAGATTGCAATATGAGCAAATGGCCTAAGTTGTTATTTTTACTGATTTGGAAAAAAAAATAAATCAAAATATAGTACCAAAATATTTGTGGAACATTCTAAGACTATCATTCAAAAGTAGCAGATAAATACCTACTGTTTTGTTTATTAAATAGGTCACATTTTGAGAGAGAGAGAGAGAGAGAGAGAGAGAGAGAGAGAGAGAGAGAGAGAGAGAGAGAGAGAGAGAGAGAGAGAGAATCTAAAGGGTGATGTTAATAAAAGCACATACACACACACAGATTGATTGGAAGGGTCACACACACGCAATAGGTGAATGGTCTTTGATGTCTCTTAGCCTTGAACTTTTATATTTGAATTAAAAAAAACTAATTATCTCTCTCTCTCTCTCTCTCTCTCTCTCTCTCTCTCTCTCTCTCTCTCTCTCTCTCTCTCTCTCTCTCTCTC
>JBCBFY010000612.1:0-557 GCA_038527325.1 Cyanobacteria bacterium J06614_10 | reverse complement strand
CACCATATTCCGTGGCAGCTTATTTATAAGTTAATGACCTCTGACTTTTTCCACATGAATAGGTAATATTCATATTTTAAAGATAATAGGTTAACTAATAAATTGAAGAGAGATGGCTTGATTTTTAAGCTTACAGATTTGAGAAATTGGCCTAATGAATGAATAGACAATAGTTTAACACCTAATTCGAACATATTATCGAGCTGAGGATAATCTATCTATATATAAAAATTGTATCTGTTTGTATGTGTGTGTGTGTGTGTGTTACTTGAACTCCTCCTAGACTATTTGTCCGATTTTAAAAATAAAGATATCACTGGAATCCTTAGGACGTCAGAACCAGAATAAACTATATTTGAAGGTGCTAAGTCCTTTTCCCTCCTGAAGGTGCAGGAAAAACAAAGAGCCCGCGGAAAATTTATGAAAAAATATATATCAAATTTTCAAAATAAAGTTATTTTAGAAATCCTTAACACATCAGGAATAGAATAATATACCTATGTTTGAAGACCCAAAGGGCATTTCCCTCCTGAAGGTGCAGGAGAAGAATAAATCTG
>JBCBFY010000611.1:0-558 GCA_038527325.1 Cyanobacteria bacterium J06614_10 | reverse complement strand
AGAGAGAGAGAGAGAGAGAGAGAGAGAGAGAGAGAGAGAGAGAGAGAGAGAGAGAGAGAGAGATTTCTCTGTTGATTGTTTAGACCCCTTAGCGGTCAAGGATTACCTGTTAGGCCGTCCCGAATTCCCTGATCTTGTTTTTGAACAACTATTTTGTGTGTTCTTCTGGGATATCCCTGATGTTGTTGAATAATCCATATTTTTTGTATTATTCTAGGGAAATACCTTCACTTTCTTTGAGTGAGGTTAATTAATTTCTCTCTCCAGCTCTTTCTCTCTCTGAGCTCTCTCTCTCTCTCCTGTTAGATACGAGGTGGCTAGCCTACTATGCATCTAACATACCCACACTGCCTGGGTTGGACAGACAATTTCTCTCTATTTCAGGAATTTTTTTGTCAGGAAAATTCCCTGGTGAGGACTCGATCCTACTCCGCCACGGAGTTGTGCGTGCGTGTCAGCGATGCTACCACTACACCAGCCAGGAGAGAGAGAGAGAGAGAGAGAGAGAGAGAGAGAGAGAGAGAGAGAGAGAGAGAGAGAGAGAGAGAGAGAGAGAGA
>JBCBFY010000610.1:0-559 GCA_038527325.1 Cyanobacteria bacterium J06614_10 | reverse complement strand
CTGCCAGTTCCATAGCAACTGCATTTTCGTTTACTAGCGTACAAACAAATTACCGATTAATTAATTTCTTAATGGGTTTAATTCGATAATTTCGATTTGTTTAGCGTACGAGGAGTCTGGAACTCACCCTCAGTAATTGAGGTAGATAGGAATCGAAATTTGTGGAATCGGTAGAATCGATTCCTTGGAAATCTGGAACCAGGGACACGAGAATCGATTCTTCATTCACTTTTCTCAGTTCATGGTAAAGAGTTCAAGGTTCAGACTAGACTTTCAAGTCGCTATTGACTTAATATTGCCCCCAGCGTCTTTCTTAAATTGCCCAGAATCATCGTCTTTGATTCGTGAACCTTGGAATCGATTCCAATAGAGCATGATTGGAGTCGATCGAGTCGCGTAATTACTAGACTCTGACACATTCTTACGAAAAAATATAGTTATAAACTTTAAATTTTCAAATTTTGTAGCGAGCTTCTTTATAGAACAATTGATGATTAAGAGATGCCGCTGAATAATTAGTGATATTCCTATCTAAATTATTGTAATATCACCGTTTTTG
>JBCBFY010000609.1:0-559 GCA_038527325.1 Cyanobacteria bacterium J06614_10 | reverse complement strand
GGATCGATCCATGGTCCTCTGGGTTGAGAACCAGACGCGCTACCACTCCACCACCGAGTCAGCTAGCGGGAGCAAGTCAACTTTTGTCTTGCATAGAAAGTAGCTGAAAAAACGGATAGAAAGTAGCTGAAAAAACGGCTAAAATCCGCTGATGCAAGAAGTAGTGTCGCAGTTTTAACCTGGCAACCATGAGGGTTACGTTCGCAAAAAGACATTTCCAAGTTTTTAATATCTTGTCGGATGACTTGTCGGATGAAAAGTGTCGGCTTACTTCAGTTTCGTAATTATCATACAAATAAATATATAACAAACATTAATTTCATTTATTTTATTAAAATAATCAAATAATAGTTATATTAACAAAACAAATAAAGAAAATTCATATATAATTGTATTGGTATAATAATTATTAATGAAAATAAACAATAAATAATTGATATTTTCTTTAAAAATTACATAATTTTATCAAGAATTTATTTGCGAAGCAAAAAGAAATTACTTATAGAAAAAATTCTGTAAATGTGATCACTTACTTTACTTATAATCTAGATAATTTTTG
>JBCBFY010000608.1:0-560 GCA_038527325.1 Cyanobacteria bacterium J06614_10 | reverse complement strand
CAAACATGTATACGATGTTGGTAAAACTAGGTTGAATTAATAGTAATACAATACATTAATAGTAGCAGCAGCAGCAGTAGCATTAGTAGTAGTAGTGGCTGTATCTATTAGTAAAATTGCCTTTAACAATAATGTAAGCACCGCATGTTGCAATATTGATAAATAAAATTGAATGTAATGATTAATAATAAAGTTTGAAAAAAAGTAGTAGTAGTAGTAGTAGGTTGTAGACCACAATCATTGGCGTGTTTGGGGCCAAAGATAAATGTTTCCGTGAAAGACAGGTCTTGCTTTCACCAAACATTTCCAATAGGGTGGAGGTCCTTTAAAAAAAAAAAAAAAAAAAGTAGTACTACTACTACTACTACTACTACTACTACTACTACTACTACTACTACTACTACTACTACTTTTTTTTTTTTTTTTTTTTTAACAAAATAATTTGGGTTTTTGGGGCCAAATTTAAATTTTTTCTTTTAATATATTTTTTTGTTTAAACAAAAATTTCCAATTGGGTGGTGGTCATTTAAAAAAAAAAAAAAAAAAAAAAAAAAAAGTAG
>JBCBFY010000607.1:0-568 GCA_038527325.1 Cyanobacteria bacterium J06614_10 | reverse complement strand
TTATCAGCGACACCGACGGCGACAGCGACACCGCTGCATCAATCGCCGTATTGAAGACTCCTCGTCCTTACCTTCTTATTAAATTTAGAAAAAAAAAAAAGATAAATAAGTAAAAAATATAAAGTGCAAATAAATAAATAAATAAATAAATAAATAAATAAGAAAGAAAATATAATTGAAAAGAAAATAATTAAATAAATTAATAAATAAATAAATAAATAAGTGATAGCAAAATACTATTTCAACATATTTTACACATTACCTTAATTTGGGTGCCCGCTTCGTTGATGTTGAGTGTCTTGAGTATAATTTCACAAACAAAATATTATTTTTAATTTTGCTATCACTTATTTATTTATTTATTTATTAATTTATTTAATTATTTTCTTTTCAATTATATTTTCTTTCTTATTTATTTATTTATTTATTTATTTATTTATTTGCACTTTATATTTTTTACTTATTTATCTTTTTTTTTTTCTAAATTTAATAAGAAGGTAAGGACGAGGAGTCTTCAATACGGCGATTGATGCAGCGGTGTCGCTGTCGCCGTCGGTGTCGCTGATAA
>JBCBFY010000606.1:0-568 GCA_038527325.1 Cyanobacteria bacterium J06614_10 | reverse complement strand
AGATGCCGAGAAGTCATTGAAAAAAGCTGTAACAAGTCACTAATTTTGAAAACGTATTGGAAAAAATGTTGCTCTTCTCTCCATCATGTATGGCCCTAATATAATAAGCCTGATATATACAGAATTAGTAAAGACAGAGGATTGGGTGTGAAAGGAAGGCCACCAGTGAAGTGGCTGAGTAGAGTGGTGGAATACACGAGAGAGCGGAACGTAAGAGGACTATATGCACTATTATTATGCAGGGAGAGAGTTGTGCAGACAGGGACACGTGGAGGAGGCTATCCAAAATGAGCACAGAACAATAATAATAAAATAATAATAAAAATAATAAAAATAAAGTATAGATAGAAAAATTAAGAAGGAAGGGAACATTTGGGATAGATTACGTATGAGAGTTCCTTCTTAAAATAGAATTGACCCAACAAATTCCCTGCATGTCCTAAGAGGCAACTAAAAGGAGCATTACCTCAGTGGTGCTGGGTTAAGAATGTGCACCACCGTATTTCCTATGTCATAGATGACAGCTAAAAGGGACAGGGAAAAGGATTCCTAATCTTATTGCCCTGTC
>JBCBFY010000605.1:0-570 GCA_038527325.1 Cyanobacteria bacterium J06614_10 | reverse complement strand
ATTCAAGAAAATTTTTTAGGATTTAACTATAGTCATGACTATGGTTATGTTAAATGAATATTTCTAAAAGTAAGCTCAAAAGTAAACTACTAGAATTACTAAGACTAGTGGAGTCATACTAAATCCGATTTAAAAAGTATGTAAACAAGAGATATTTTCAAGCCAATGATAGTTAGTCAACTTACGAACTCGCTCTTTCATTTCACTGACTACACAACAACGTTTAACTAAAATGTCTTCTATCTCATGAATAGTTTCAAAATATTGATTTACCAGAGGTTCATCTACCAACTGCCACAACCTTTCGGCAGGCTGTAACTCTGGAGAGTAAGGAGGTAAGAATTCAATTTCTATTCCCTCTGGAACAATCGCTTTTTTACTACGATGCCAACCCGCATTATCTTCGACTAAGAGAATTTTTTTTGATTACTGACTCTAGTATCAATAGCAAACTGTTGATAAACTAGATTGAGCCAATTTGTATTGACTCTAGGAATTAAATACCATAGAGTTTCTCCCGTTTTCGGTTTGACAAACCCGTAAACGTACAGCCATTCGTAGCGATGTTGT
>JBCBFY010000604.1:0-572 GCA_038527325.1 Cyanobacteria bacterium J06614_10 | reverse complement strand
AACTATAACGGTCCTAAGGTAGCGAAATTCCTTGTCGGGTAAGTTCCGACCTGCACGAATGGCGTAACGACTTCCCCGCTGTCTCCAACATCGACTCAGCGAAATTGAATTACCTGTCAAGATGCAGGTTTCCCGCGGTTAGACGGAAAGACCCCGTGCACCTTTACTACAGCTTCACACTGGCATCAGGCCATGCATGTGCAGGATAGGTGGTAGGCTTTGAAACAGGAACGCTAGTTTCTGTGGAGCCACCCTTGAGATACCACCCTTGCATTGCTTGATGTCTAACCGCGGACCGTTATCCGGTTCCGGGACCCTGTGTGGCGGGTAGTTTGACTGGGGCGGTCGCCTCCCAAAGCGTAACGGAGGCGCGCGAAGGTTGGCTCAGAGCGGTCGGAAATCGCTCGTTGAGTGCAATGGCAGAAGCCAGCCTGACTGCGAGACTGACAAGTCGAGCAGAGTCGAAAGACGGCCATAGTGATCCGGTGGTCCCGAGTGGAAGGGCCATCGCTCAACGGATAAAAGGTACGCCGGGGATAACAGGCTGATGGTGCCCAAGAGTCCATATCGAC
>JBCBFY010000603.1:0-574 GCA_038527325.1 Cyanobacteria bacterium J06614_10 | reverse complement strand
AGGGAAGAACAGCAATGCAAAACAAAAACACTGTTCAGGTAAATATGCAAAGTAACACCCCATTGCCCAATATAAGAATATGTCTAGCTAAAAATCCCCTTAAAGTCTTACTCAAGAATGTTATCTATAAAATAGGCAGAAGATTGTAGGATTATGTTAGGGTACCTGCTTGAATGCTTGCTTACAAAGTTTATATTTATATTGGGGTCGCTGAATATAGGAATTGATTTTAATATACTATTAAAATCAATAATAAGGGATTCAAAATCACGAAATCACGGTGCTATTGAAAGTGACATACCTCAAAAACCCTCAGATCCTTCGAACAGTTGTAGTGTTGAATAGGAAGCCTGCTATACATAGCTCACTTCCACAGCCGGCAGGTCGAGGTCCTTCAAGCCTTAGCAGGTATTGGAGAATCTATTCCATGGCAACAGGCATCAAACCATAGATGCAAATTTCACGATCCATGGTTCACGAGTATACTGGAGATTTAGGAGAATATATGCTTAACGGGCGTAAACTAACCAGGAGCAGCGATCCATGGAGGATGATGAGAGCGGTTAGACTCTTG
>JBCBFY010000602.1:0-580 GCA_038527325.1 Cyanobacteria bacterium J06614_10 | reverse complement strand
TATGTTTCCAGCATTGGGAGCATATAAGCTTTCCTCCTGCGTTCTGTCACAGTTTCGTGACCTTTAATAACCTTTAATTGGAGAGATGGAAACTGACTTTTAAGCTCATCAACATTCTCCAGACGGATATTCTTAGCGAGAACAGAGTATACCGTAACGGAATTTACCGATCTTTTTTCGCAACATTTGGTGAACCTAAATATCAGGATTTCTCTTCTAATTTGGTTAATCAATGGATGGCAGGCATGCCTGGAATCACATTTTTTTTTCTTTTTTTTTTTTTTTTAGCGGTCCAAAAAAGAATCTGTTCATTTTCCAGCGATCTTTCCGGCTTTTTAATTCCCTGCTAATATAACGCAATTTGACATTCAGTTGAGAAAAAAATGTGATTCCAGGCATGCCTGCCATCCATTGATTAACCAAAAAGGTTATTAAAGGTCACGAAACTGTGACAGAACGCAGGAGGCAAGCATATATGTTCCCATATTGGAAACATGGCCAATTGCTACCAATCAGTAGCCCTCCGTAGTCCATCAACCAGTCTAGAGACTCGGGGTGGTCCAGGGGTCTATGGCTCTCG
>JBCBFY010000601.1:0-582 GCA_038527325.1 Cyanobacteria bacterium J06614_10 | reverse complement strand
GTCAAGGTGCACTTTCGGGTTCGTTACCTATCTTGTGTTAAAATTTCATCAAAATCGGTCCAGTAGTCTCTGAGAAAAACGCGGACAAACACACAAACAAACACACAAACTCACAAACACGCAAACACACAAAAAAGCAAAAACTGAGGACTTTTTTTTATTTTTATTTTTTTAAAATTTTTTTTTAGCGGTCCAATAGATTACGATCACCCACCCCGTTCACTGTTTCGTTGATGCGATATTGCCGTCTGAGGGAGGCTTAATAATAGTCATCCAAATAATAGGTTTTTTTATCCGTTTTCTGTTTTTTTTTTTTTTTTTTTTTTTATGCTTGCCTACCCCGGACGGGCGCGACCGCGCCCTTTCTCGAGCCGAGGAAGGATGGAACAGTTTCAAGTCTATATGGAAAGGATAATTCAGAAACAAGTGTTTGTACAACTTATGCAGTCTATATAACCCCTCTTAGTGTTTCCGAATATGGGTCATTACAACCGACGGCCAAGGACCCGGTTCGAATCCTCAACCTACCCAATTTTTTTTTTTCATTATATAGACTCGAAACCGGCTGATGTGCAATTATAA
>JBCBFY010000600.1:0-586 GCA_038527325.1 Cyanobacteria bacterium J06614_10 | reverse complement strand
ATCATCTTCAATGTCTAAAAATGCAGAGCGTACCTCATCTTTTAGCTCAGGGTCGAGGTCAGCGCGTATCGTCCAGGGATACTGCGGAATCGGGTCAGACTCCGCGATAATCTCTATCCGGCTCTCATCGATAGTCCCTGCCTCCACTAGCGAATCAAAAATAGGACGGCTGAGCCCTCCTGCCTGAGCGTTTCCATTTTGCACCGCAAGCGCCACCGCATCGTGAGCCCCCAAAAACACAACCGACTACTCCTCTATGATTGAAGCGGCTCGCAACGGGCGTATAGACCTAGCCTATTTTGGGCCGCTGTCTTATGTATTGGCCAAGACCAAGAGCGATATCGAACCGTTTGCGGCCAGGGTAAAAGATGGCTCAACAACCTACACTTCTTTGATCATTGGCAATGTGGAGGCGGGGGTCGATGAGTTTGCCGATATTGAGGGGAAGACGGTGGCCTTTGGCGACCCGGCTTCGACCTCTAGCCGTTTGTTTCCTGAGCTAACGCTGGCGGAGGCCGGTCTCACTGCAGGAGAAGAGTATGGGGCTGTGTTTTTGGGGGCTCACGATGCGGTGGCGCTTGCGGTG
>JBCBFY010000599.1:0-586 GCA_038527325.1 Cyanobacteria bacterium J06614_10 | reverse complement strand
TCTGTTGATTTTGTCTTCTTGTCTATATATTGTGGAGTAATCTATAGAACCAACTTTTAAAAACTTTCTATTATCTGAGAGACACATACAAGTTTTTCTTAGGGACATTATATGAGACAGCTTTTGGTTGATATATGTTCATTAAAAACTTATTTATAAATTTAGGAAATACATGGCTAGGATAGCAGTTATCTTTAAAATATTTACTTAAAATTAATATCTCTTCATGGAATTTATACCAAGTGGAACACACACTAAAAGCACGATGTAAAAGGGTTCTGCATGAATTAAATTTGAAATTGGATGAGCAAAAACTAAAGAAATTTAAACCCAAGCCAGTAAATGTTCCCTTTCTATACACACTGGTTTCAAATCTCCCATTTACTCTGGATATAAGAATGTCAAGGAATGATAGCTGACTGTCAGTCTCAACATCTAAGGTGAACTTGATGTTAGGGTGAATATTGTTGATATAGTCTAAAAATATATTTGCTTGCCTTTTTTTGATCATTAAATAGCACAAAAGTATCATCAACATAACGCTTGTAAAACACAGGTTTAAAATTATCAGGACATTGTAATAAAT
>JBCBFY010000598.1:0-589 GCA_038527325.1 Cyanobacteria bacterium J06614_10 | reverse complement strand
CGTACATTTTCATATTTCGCTACATTCTTCTTAGTTGTTGCAACCATAAAATTAAATTACAGGAGATATTATCATTGCTTCTTTCTATTCAAGGCATCTTAAAAAAGTTCCTTACTACTTATATGCATAACATTAGTATTGCTTCACGAAAAGTCATTTTTTGTATGAGAATAGAGAGAATTGTACTCAAGGAGTAAATACAACATTATTTTAAATAAGTCAATATTGTCAATGATCCTTCTGCAGATTCACCTACGGAAACCTTGTTACGACTTCTCCTTCCTCTAAATAATCTAGTTTACAAATGTTTACCGCTTTGCTATCATTTAAGAGGATATCTCTTTATCCAATTCAATCACCAATGTATTCAATCGGTAGGAGCGACGGGCGGTGTGTACAAAAGGCAGGGACATATCCAAGCAATGTTAATGACATCTATTTACTAGATATTCCTGGTTTGTACATAATAATTTCAATGCGTAAGCCCAATTGTAAGTAAGTTTCATGATTTCACATTCGTTTCGAATTCAAATAGTAAGCGTACTGATTCTCTTATTGTAGCCCGTGCGCTGCCCAGAACATCTAAGGG
>JBCBFY010000597.1:0-593 GCA_038527325.1 Cyanobacteria bacterium J06614_10 | reverse complement strand
CTTACATCCTGGGCTACACACGTACTACAATGCAACGGACAAAGGGCAGCCAACTAGCGATAGTGAGCTAATCCCATAAACCGTTGCTCAGTTCAGATTGCAGGCTGCAACTCGCCTGCATGAAGGCGGAATCGCTAGTAATCGCAGGTCAGCATACTGCGGTGAATACGTTCCCGGGCCTTGTACACACCGCCCGTCACACCATGGAAGTTGGCCACGCCCGAAGTCGTTACCCCAACCTTAGGGAGGGGGATGCCGAAGGCAGGGCTGATGACTGGGGTGAAGTCGTAACAAGGTAGCCGTACCGGAAGGTGTGGCTGGATCACCTCCTTAGAGGGAGACCTACTAGTTAGCGCTACGAAAGCACCTAATGTTAGGTAACTTGCGAATAGTGGCCTGATGTAGTCACCTAAGGTCGTAGAGGGTTTTGTTAGTTAACGGTAACCAAGCGAGCGCGCTAAAAAGCGACGATACGAAAGAGAGTAGCTTCTCAGGCAAGTATTGGAGTGAAGTGAGCGAGTAAGTGAGGTATCCTTTCCAAGTTATTCGGGTGTTACGAACCCAAAGAGATAGCACGCAAAGAAGAGGGCTAT
>JBCBFY010000596.1:0-594 GCA_038527325.1 Cyanobacteria bacterium J06614_10 | reverse complement strand
AGGTGATCATAACAGACATAGTATTACTTAGTTAAATAAGGGGTTTTATTCTAGGATATCGTATTCAGTTAATATCAAATGAACAATTGTAATAGTAAATATTTTAAAATTGGTAGTCAAATCTCAAAAAATCGTTGATCAAGACAACTCTGATCCAAACAATACTACTGTTACAATATATCATTAATATACTACAGTAGACGCACCTAATTTTACCGCAACTAAGTTACATCTTATTTTAACTAATATACGAATATACGTTCAAACTATAAATCAAGACAAGATATACTTAATAATCACAATTTGTCGCAATGTTTCCAACTTAGAGGCGTTCAATTGTTAGCCCTCCCATAGCAGCTTCTAGACACTGACAAGTCATTCAAATTAATATACTATCAATGAGCACTTACGGTTCCTCTCGTACTAAATTAGCGTACCATAATTATGAAAGATTTGTAATAGTAGGATAAAACTAACCTGTCTCGCGACGGTCTAAACCCAGCTCCCGTTCCCTATCAGTAGGTGAACAATCTAACCGTTTATCCCTTATGCAAGATAGGGGTAGGAAGAGCCGACATCGAAGAATCAAAAAGC
>JBCBFY010000595.1:0-595 GCA_038527325.1 Cyanobacteria bacterium J06614_10 | reverse complement strand
TTTTTTCCGCCAAATCCTTGTCCGCGCTATAACTCAAAAAGTTCTGAACCGATTTTGATAAATTTTGGCAGGTAAATTGCTTGTGCCAAAACGACGGTTCGGATCGCTAATGAGTTTTCTAGACCCAAAACTCTGCTGGGTTCAGATAATTGTGTCCTTGTGCGCGCGATAACTCAAAAAGTTACCAACCGATTTTGGTAAATTTTGGCAGGTAAATTGCTTGTGCCAAAACGACGCTTCCTTTTGAAAATTAGTTTTGTAGACCCAAAACTCTGCTGGATTCAGATAATTGTGTAACCCCCGTGCACGCGACAACTCTGAAAGTTACGAACCGATTTTGATAAGTTTTGGTGGGTGATTTGATTATCCCCATACGACGCTTGTGTTCAGAGATGAACATTGTAGACCCAAAACTCTGCTGGGCTCAGATGATTGTGCAAAATCCTTGGGCACGCTATTATTAAAGGTTATTAAAGGTCACGAAACTGTGACAGAACGCAGGAGGCAAGCATATATGCTCCCATATTGGAAACATGGCCAATTGCTACCAATCAGTAGCCCTCCGTAGTCCATCAACCAGTCTAGAGACTCGGGG
>JBCBFY010000594.1:0-596 GCA_038527325.1 Cyanobacteria bacterium J06614_10 | reverse complement strand
GTAACTGTTAACTGGTAACACCCCCCTTATTTTTTAACTTTTTTGATTTTTTTTCCCCAACTTTTTTTACCCCACTTTTTTTTTCCACCATTTTTTTTCAACTTTTTTGATGATTTTTTTTTTATTTTTACCCCCACTTTTTTTTAAACTTTTTGATGACATTTTTTTTACTCCCACTTTTTTTTTCACCCCAACTTTTTTTCCAACTTTTTTGACTTTTTTTTTTTGCCCACTTTTTTTACCCGCACTTTTTTTTTACCTCACTTGAACCACTGCGGCACGGACCGGTCCACGCCGCGGAAAATTCCCAAAAAATGATAATAATTATTTAATTTATTTTTGGACATTTTTGGACATTTTTGAGGTTTTTTGGGAAAAACCGCGGCGGAAAGCGGTCCGCCGCGGCAGTGACCGGTCCACCGCGGCACAAGCGGTCCACCGCGGCGGACCGGTCCACGCCGCGTTTTTCGGTTTTTTCAATTAATTATTTTCTTATGAACCACACTGAGCTGACTTAAAACTTATCGATGATCCTTGTTGAGCGAGATCCAAACTCGAACTGATTCATTTTTTTTAACGATAAAAAAATGTCATAT
>JBCBFY010000593.1:0-600 GCA_038527325.1 Cyanobacteria bacterium J06614_10 | reverse complement strand
CGACTTTATGGCACCCCAAAAAAATTTGTGGGCGGTCGTTGGGGATAAGGTTAGGTTTTCCTTTTATTTCCTTCTCTTTCCCCTTCTATTTACACATTTTTACTTTATTCAACCACTGAATGATCTTAGATGCCCTATAGCAAAAGAAGAAGAAGAAGAAGAAGAAGAAGAAGAAGAAGAAGAAGAAGAAGAAGAAGAAGAAGAAGAAGAAGGAAGGAAGGAAAGAAGGAAGAAAGAAGGAAGAAAGAAGAAAGAAGAAGGAAGAAAGAAGAAGGAAGAAAGAAGAAAGAAGAAAGATGAAGGAAGAGGGAAGGAAGGCAGAAAGAAGAAAAAAGAAAGAAGAAAGAAGAAAGATGGAAGAAGAAGAATGAGAAGCCTTCATTTGTGCGAGTTATCTTTTTTTACTTGTGATTGCAAAAACAAAACTAGAGTCACTCGGAGAGCGCATGCCTCTGCCCCGGTCAACCTTTTTGGCTCAAAATTTAATCACTTCTCCAGTTTATCATAATGCATCATTCCTCAAAATTTGATTTAATTCCTTTGAGAACTTTTTGAGATATCTTGCCTACAGACACAGAACACTCGGAGAGCGCATACCTC
>JBCBFY010000592.1:0-603 GCA_038527325.1 Cyanobacteria bacterium J06614_10 | reverse complement strand
GCCAAACCCTAATCCCGACTCTCGGGACTGAAACTTTTTGCAGGGGATGTAGTCATGGGGGCTAAGTACCTGTAGTGCTCGCCAAACCCTAATCCCGACTCTCGGGACTGAAACGTTCATCCCTCGACCCCTTACAGAACGGCTCCTAGCTCGCCAAACCCTAATCCCGACTCTCGGGACTGAAACCATGTAGAAAGCACAGTAGCAAGGCCCGATGATAACTCGCCAAACCCTAATCCCGACTCTCGGGACTGAAACATATGGCTGCGCGTCTATGTCGAAGTTTTGCGCCACCTCGCCAAACCCTAATCCCGACTCTCGGGACTGAAACCTAGCTGTTGACTGTTTCTACCAGGAACAGCAACACCTCGCCAAACCCTAATCCCGACTCTCGGGACTGAAACCCAACGTTTGCTATCTGGTGCCAAACGAGTTTTCACTCGCCAAACCCTAATCCCGACTCTCGGGACTGAAACGTTTCCATTTTGTTGAGGAGGGGAAATACATCGCTCAACTCGCCAAACCCTAATCCCGACTCTCGGGACTGAAACTATCTGCCGACTTCGGACGCCGAAGATGATAGCCCGCTCGCCAAACCCTAAT
>JBCBFY010000591.1:0-605 GCA_038527325.1 Cyanobacteria bacterium J06614_10 | reverse complement strand
TTCTACCTAGACCCACCACCAAAAGTTTTTCTTTTTTCTTTTTCTTTTTCGTTTGTTTTTCTTTTGTCTTTTTTTTTCTTTTCTCTTTTTTCTTTTTTTTCTATTTTCTTTATGTTTTCTTCCTTTTTTCTTTTATCTTTTTTCATTTTTCTTTTTTCTTTTTCTTCTACCCCCGGTTTTGGAATATGAAGTTTGATTTTTGTCCTCTTAAAAATTTGGTGAAGTTGGGGGTCGAGATTTTTTTTTTCAAAATCCCCATAGGTAGGACTTTTTTAAAGTTTTCATTCAAAACTTCATTTTTTTCATTTTCGATTAAAAAGAATCCCAATTTTTTTCGATTAAGAGATTTCTGAAACTTTAATATGTTTTAGGAGAGTCTTTAACTTAAATTGCTATATGAGTAAAAAAGTGCAAAAAAACTTTTTTATGGGTTTAAACATTTGGTGAAGTTGGGGGTCATGATTTTTTTTCAATTTTTTTATTCAAAATCACCATAGGTAGGACAATTTTCAATTTTTCATGCAAAACTTCAAATTTTAAGGGGCGGTTTTTCTTTTTTTGGGTCATCTTTTTGTCGATTTTTTGGCATTTTTTCAAGCAAAACT
>JBCBFY010000590.1:0-606 GCA_038527325.1 Cyanobacteria bacterium J06614_10 | reverse complement strand
TTATAGCATGATAACTTTTACAATTTTGAATTCGAGATTAACTGAATAAATATTTTATTTGTTTTTTTAAAACTGGATAGGTAGATGACACGCCTTAAATACTGGATTCGTAGATTACACGCCTTATTCTACTTCGTGATACTTTATGTAATATAAATACCTATAGATATTATTGAGATTTAGTGGAGTTCACCAAATACTATATGAGATAAGACAGCAGAATAATTATTCAAATAAATGATACATATTTGTTAGATTTTTACCCATCTTTCTGAATGAATTTTTTAATATGAGTATTAAAAAGTTGAATCTCTCTTTTTTTCTTTTAAAAAAATTAAAGAATATAAAAATCTAACAAATATGTATCATTTATTTGAATAATTATTCTGCTGTCTTATCTCATATAGTATTTGGTGAACTCCACTAAATCTCAATAATATCTATAGGTATTTATATTACATAAAGTATCACGAAGTAGAATAAGGCGTGTAATCTACGAATCCAGTATTTAAGGCGTGTCATCTACCTATCCAGTTTTAAAAAAACAAATAAAATATTTATTCAGTTAATCTCGAATTCAAAATTGTAAAAGTTATCATGCTATAA
>JBCBFY010000589.1:0-608 GCA_038527325.1 Cyanobacteria bacterium J06614_10 | reverse complement strand
CTGAATTCAGTTTTGGAGTCCGTTTTTATCTACAGAAAAAAAATTCAATGATTTCCCAAAATATGAAATTTTGCTAAAATCACTAATAGTCCGTGGGCTAGGTGGGCTCACCTTGCACCCCCCCCCCTAAAAGTGATGAAAGTTGATGTAGGTTGTAGTATTATATCTATATTTTAATATTTTCCATGTTGCCATCGAAAATATAGGGACTCAATGGGTCTCCTGGGGTATTATTTGTGGGGGTAGCTACAAATTTTCCGTCGGTTGATTTTGGGGTAGGGGAAATCTAAATTGACATAACTTTTGTTTGGTTTGTCACAGGAAGGTGTGTGACCCCTCAAAATGTTTGTCTTGGGCCACCCTAATGTTTGAAATCATCATTATGCAAATTATGCTCATAACATAGACTCCTAGAATAAAATGGACATGCGACTCTCAAAAATGGGCAAAATTATTGGGAGGTGACTCAGTTTTTTTTATCCTGTGACAAAACCGTGAGAGATAACTTCAAAATTATTTTTGATTATTGGAGAACAACTATTTCTACAGACAGCTGCACTGAAAAAAATCAGAAATTGCCAAAGGAAACCTTCTGGGGGCAATTTACC
>JBCBFY010000588.1:0-608 GCA_038527325.1 Cyanobacteria bacterium J06614_10 | reverse complement strand
CTGAACCAACTGAAATAAGACTTTCAGTTGGTTCAGAATAAATTTATTTCACTCTGTTTTGTGTATAATTTTTCCCTTTCTTGTTCCTTACCTCTTAGCTTTGTGATCTGTTTAAAAGATCTTTTATTAGCCTTATATAACTACTGGAAATGAGGAACTCTCTCGAAATTTCCATGGCTCTTACTTTTGCTTTTTTAGTTTTAGTAATTAATTTTGAGTACTACTTTGTAACCAGTTTTTCTTTTCAGGCAAGGACAAATAATAAATGAAGAGAAAACACTACAGATCCCAGGACCTCGGTCTACTGGGTACTCCAAGTCCTTCTATCAGGCATAGTCTTTGTAGACATGGACCAGCTCACCAGAAATATATTTCTCTATTTCCTTGTACTTCATGTACAGCTTTTATTTAATCATTTATGAAGATTTAATTATAGTATAATTAAGGAAATAAAGAATATAACAACAGACATTTTTTGTTTAAATAATCAAAATAATTTATATATTGGACAGACTTATAGGTAACATATATATTATAATGTTTGTAATGAATTGAAAACCATTTTCATTCCATATAAATAACAGTTTATATATTAGATATCACTATCT
>JBCBFY010000587.1:0-608 GCA_038527325.1 Cyanobacteria bacterium J06614_10 | reverse complement strand
CAGACGTGTGCTCTTCCTATATTGAAAAAGAAAAGTGAAGAGAGAAAGAAAGGTAAAATTTGCTTTAAAATTGGTAGTCAGAGATAACAAAAATGACTAAAAGATAAATAAATAAATATATTTAAAAAAAAAAAAAAAAAAAAAAATCATGATAATAGAACAAAGGAAAGAAAAAGAAAGAGATCTTTTACATCATAACCATTTTCATGTTGATTCGATGAACAGCACTCGGACAGTTTTTTTCATTATTTAGACAGTGAATGGCCTTATAAGACTGAAAAGCTCTATAGCCTTGATTCAACTAAATTATGGTGAAAAAATCAGCTTTAAACCAAATTGTTTGAAAAAGCATAAATTCAAATTCTCCAGTTTTTAGTTACTACTACTACTACTACTACTACTACTACTACTACTACTACTACTACTACTACTACTACTTACAGTAGATGCCATCTGGCGAAAATAATTTAAAGACAGTTTTTATTTTTAATCTTTCAATTATTAATTATTCCTTTCATATTCTTACTTGTTTGTATGTTTGTTTTTATTTTTTATCTTTTGCTATTTTTTATAGCTTGTTTTTCATGTTTTTTTTTATTTGTTTATTG
>JBCBFY010000586.1:0-607 GCA_038527325.1 Cyanobacteria bacterium J06614_10 | reverse complement strand
ATACATCTTTAATAATGGCATCTTTATGGAATAGAATTAATATTGTTGTTGAAATTTGCTAGATTGTTGGCGTTTCCAAAAAGCTATTAAACCAGCATGATTTTCAAATTATCAATAACTAAGAGGTCTTTATTGTAAGATATTTTATCGTTCATTTAAATTCTACTTTCCTATTGAAAATTCAAACAAAATCTTCCAATCTGTAATTTTGGAATGGTTAAAATTCAAGAAGTTTTAATTCTGAAAGGCTATTTATCAAATAGAATTCAAAATTGCTGTTAAAATTTGCAAGCTTTAGAGTCGAAAGTAAAAACTAATTAGTCCAATGGGCTATTTTTGAATGGGTAAAATTCAAGGAGTTTTAATCATTATCAACAAATACATCTTTCATAAAGGCATCATTATGAAGTAGAATTCAATATTGTTGTAGAAATTCGCTAGATTTTTGGCTTTTCCAAAAGGTATTAAACCAGAATGATCTTCACATTATCAATGACTATTAGAAAACGTACTTTTCTATTTGATATTGTCATTTGAAGATGTTTGTTTCCAATTGCTTCTACATAATTTCAAAGTTGAATTATTCTCATTTCCACATTATTCCCAG
>JBCBFY010000585.1:0-606 GCA_038527325.1 Cyanobacteria bacterium J06614_10 | reverse complement strand
GTTTTTTGTTAACTATATATATAGATATTTATTTATTTATTTATTTATTTATTTATTTATTTATTTATTTATTTATTTATTATTATTTTTTTTTTGTTAACTAATTTTAATATAGCATATTATTATTTATTTTTTTTTTCTCGTTTTAATTATATATATTTATATATATATATATTTTTTCATTTTTTTTTATAAATGTATATGTTTTTTGTGTGTTTATGTATAAGTATACATATAAGACGTATATAATGTATGAAGGATATACCTATATTATTATTTTGTTTTAATTTTAATTTTAGAGAAGTATACTCACTTGTGTACTGAATTTTTTTTTTTTTTTTTTTAAGATTATATATGCATGTACATATATAAATTAGAATCAATGGGACAAGTGAATAGTAGGCCGCTATTTGCTGGGGAACTTGGCAAAGAAAAGAATACTGAATTTAAATCCCCGAAATTCAATTCAGCCAAGTATTCAGCTGAAGAGTCCCGATCTATATATGTATGTATATGTGTATTTAGCATGTATGTATATGTATGTATACATAAGAGTATTCATATATGTATGTATTCATGTGTATGGGTGTGTATGTATGTGTATGT
>JBCBFY010000584.1:0-611 GCA_038527325.1 Cyanobacteria bacterium J06614_10 | reverse complement strand
CGAAGAGCTGCTTCACACCAGCTCTTCGCTGAATTTCATTAACTAAAAGTGGATGTCTAAATGTAGTATTCCTAGTATGGTAGCTATGGGTAATTTCATATGGTCTTAACAACATTTGAAACAGATCGGGATTTGAGCCATTGAGCAATAATGCCAGAAGTCGGAACATTCTTACTTTAAAAAGGTTTTCCAGTTTCAAGGCCCCCATTAATTGATACATGGATTTGGTATCAACAGTAGGTCTTCCTTCAACATATCGAACACCCAGGAGAGATCTAATTAATTTATTGATTTTTATGTGAAGTTTACCTGTGTGTACAACAGGAGCGGCTCCCCAAATTTCAATATGGAGCAAGATATGTGGTAAAACAAAGGAGAAGAACAACATTTTAAGAATACTAAAAGGCACCACTGTACGCAAATTATAAAATATTCCATTAAATCTACTAATTTTGCTTATAATATTATTAATGTGCAAGGCAAATGACATCTTATTTGTAATTAGTAAACCTAAGTACTTAAATTCCTTGACCCACTCAATCTCATGGTTATTAAAAAATTGTACAGGTAATAGCGGTATAGGCCGGGAGTCAAAAAACATTAACTTGCTC
>JBCBFY010000583.1:0-610 GCA_038527325.1 Cyanobacteria bacterium J06614_10 | reverse complement strand
ATCCGAACCGTCGTTTTGGCACAAGCAATTTACCTGCCAAAATTTATCAAAATCGGTTCAGAACTTTTTGAGTTATAGCACGGACAAGGATTTTGCGGAAAAAAGTAGGAAAAAAGAAAAAAAAAAGTTCCGACAAAACCGGACAGCTTCCATTTTCCAAATGGGCGCTAATAATATAGAAAGAAATCAATATAACGGTCACATGCAAAAATAACATTCGATCAGTCAATCATTTCTCAGTGTGTTCCTGTTGCTCACACACACACACACACACACACACAACACACAAAACTCACACCTTGGTATACTGTCACCACCGCCGGTGCGACGGGCTGCCAGGCGCATAGTGATAATATTATATATTTTGTTTATATTAATCCTTTTTAATATAAATTATTTTTTTCTTTATTTGAGAGAATTTTCAGTTATTGCTTAAAAGCACATATACACCTTTGCACTTCTATTCTAAACCAGAAGATGAGTACACCATGAAACATGTATGAAAACCTTACCCTTATGTGTAGTCTGCACATAAAATTGTCAGAAAATTGGACCCAAAAACAATAAAACTTGATATTTATTTTATATAGATAAAATCTACATTTAAATA
>JBCBFY010000582.1:0-611 GCA_038527325.1 Cyanobacteria bacterium J06614_10 | reverse complement strand
GGTTAGATTGTTCACCTACTAATAGGGAACGTGAGCTGGGTTTAGACCGTCGCGAGACAGGTTAGTTTTATCCTACTTTTATACTTTGTTATAGTCATAGTACGCTCATTTAGTACGAGAGGAACCATAAGCGCGCAAGTACGGTATATTAAGTTGATTGAGAGATCACTGCTAAGAAGCTGTCATGCGAGTGCTAACAGCTGAACGCCTCTAAGTTGGAAACACTGCTAAGTTCTGTGATTCCTCATAATCATCTAATATTTTATTTGTAAATCATCAATTATAGTGGCAGAAATGAATCAAAAGTTTCAATGCTAAAAATTACGAACATGTTTTGAATGATAAATAAAATATTAGATGATTATGAGGAATCACAGAACTTAGCAGTGTTTCCAACTTAGAGGCGTTCAGCTGTTAGCACTCGCATGACAGCTTCTTAGCAGTGATCTCTCAATCAACTTAATATACCGTACTTGCGCGCTTATGGTTCCTCTCGTACTAAATGAGCGTACTATGACTATAACAAAGTATAAAAGTAGGATAAAACTAACCTGTCTCGCGACGGTCTAAACCCAGCTCACGTTCCCTATTAGTAGGTGAACAATCTAACC
>JBCBFY010000581.1:0-616 GCA_038527325.1 Cyanobacteria bacterium J06614_10 | reverse complement strand
GGGAACACTACTCGAATGAATTTTTTTTACACAAAAAAAAATCAGTTAGCGTTTCGGGAATATTTGGCCGTACAAATCAAAAATGTTTCGACGTAGTAAGAGTCCATCTACAAGTTGCTTCAAATTGGCTATATATTGGGTAGCAAAGCTAAAACCTACCCCCATCTGAGAAATTCTAAAGATATGTTCTCGGAAGGACGTCGGCAGGAAAAAAATGGATTAACTGTCAATAACAGAGAAAAATAATTTAACATTACTCTAAGGACGTCAGCAGGATGAATTAGAGTATAATCGGAACAATCCCCACCGGGGGGGCTTGGGGGGGCGGGAGCCCCCCCAATGTGTCGACCCCCTTTCTTCCTGGTTAAACTGAACTGAATGAAGTGAAGTGAAGTGAGCGAATCAGAAAGTTGCTTCAAATCAGCTGAAAATCGGGCAACGAGTAGCCTATGGGTAGCCGGTCATCGCTACACGAGGATATCGTGCGTGTCAAAAGTCTTATGGGTTTAGAGCCTTTTGAAGTGAGATTTTTTGTCGGCCAAAAATTTACTAAATTCAACCTAGCACTTAAGTTACTCACTAGAAACTTCTTAAAACTTGTTCACAGCTTGTTCAT
>JBCBFY010000580.1:0-617 GCA_038527325.1 Cyanobacteria bacterium J06614_10 | reverse complement strand
ATAATAATAATAATAATAATAATAATAATAATAATAATAATAATAATAATAATACCTTTTCTGCACCTTCAGTGTTCTCCTTTTAAGAAAATAAATGGCCAGTTTTGCCACCCTGCATTTATGTCACGAAATTGTTGTTTGTGACTTTGTGAGCCAGCGTGTGCATTTTCCAAGACACTGAATTGACAATGTTGCCGCCCTGTAAATGTTTATTCTCATTATTGTAATACAACGAAAAAACTTACCCCAAAGGGTCAGTTTTCCCTCACTGATGAGCAAGAGGAAGAGTGCGTGTAATGGTTATAATAATAATAATAATAATAATAATAATAATAATATATTTATTTACACAATACAAAAATAACATACAATTTCTTTAATATTTACATTTACAAGTATCATGTAAAAGGGACGAGAATATCCTATAAGGATGTCTACCATCTCGCCCCAATAACCTTTATCTCTTGGGGTCTCTGTTGTTCACCTCCAGAAATGGTGGAAGAACATGTTATTTTTTTTTAAATGCTGATTTAATTCTTTACCAAAAAATATAAATATCTGTATGGAAAGGCATCTTGGTTGACATCTTGCCCTACCCCATGCTCATTGGCAAGTAC
>JBCBFY010000579.1:0-617 GCA_038527325.1 Cyanobacteria bacterium J06614_10 | reverse complement strand
CTTCGATAGGTCCTCAGTACTGGTCCTCCATATTTATTGAACAGGATTGTAGTAGTAGGGATTTCTGATGAATATCTAATCTTTAGGATGAACAGGATTACCAGCGAAAGCACCACTTCCATTTTCAAAGCTATATTTCTTCTCTTCTTCTCATGATATTTCAACCCTTAATGGGCCATTTTCAAATGAACCTAAAATAAAAACAATACACAATATATTAGTTTAAGAATTAAAATAATACATAGATTATAATCAAACTCATTGAAATAGCAAACACACACAACATACACAATCCTAAACATCAAATTATTTTTCTATTAAAATTACACATTATTCAGAATTAGGTAATAACACAAATAAATCTAAGATTACATTAAGAGATTAAAATACAATTACAAATTACAAAATAGTTACTTAAAATTAAATAAATCCTAAGAGAAATACACCACTAAAATAATTTAAAACATATAATACAATAAAAATATCAAATTACAAGAATAAAATTATTATAATAAAATTAGAAATAATATATATAAAGCAAATATAGTAAAATCCCAAATAACCCAAAAAGTTGCACCCACTGGAAATATATCAGAACCACTAACCTCAGACACGAC
>JBCBFY010000578.1:0-617 GCA_038527325.1 Cyanobacteria bacterium J06614_10 | reverse complement strand
AGTCGAAAATTTGGGTGCCTAGTCGAAAATTAAAACCACCAAAACTCAAAATTTATGCCCCCCCCCCCCCCAGAAAATGAACTTACCCCCCACCAAAACTCAAATTTCATGACCTCCACCCCCGCAGAAAATTAAAAATTTTGACCCCCCAACTTGACATTCAAAATTCTTTTTAAAATTTAGTGAAAAAAATGACAAGTTTAGAACCAAAAATAAAAAAGTCACCTACCTGCTGTAATTTTGAAATTTTGTTCCCCCACCCCCAACTTGACATCAAATTTTGAAACCCATAAGAATGTTGGTGACAAATTTGTATTATCTATATAAGTAGGTATATACCTTATCTATATACCCACAAAGTATGAAGAACATTGAAGGACACTTTTGATATTCCGTCCCATCCCATCCATCCATCCATCCATCCGTAAACTCGGCCCTTCGGGCCTCGCGTGTAAATCTGCCCTGAACCCCGAAGGGACACTGTAGCGATTTGATGTAAAGTTTGGGTGCCTAGTCGAAAATTAAAACCACCAAAACTCAAAATTTATGGGGGGGGGGGGGGGGGGGGGGGGGGGGGGGGGGGGGGGGGGGGGGGGGGGGGGGGGGGGGGGGGGGGG
>JBCBFY010000577.1:0-621 GCA_038527325.1 Cyanobacteria bacterium J06614_10 | reverse complement strand
TCTTCGAGATGTTGTTCAGCGCTAGGTACATTTGCCTGAAGACAGCATCTTCACTCGGGAAGACAGCCTTAGTCTTGATGACCTTGCGCAGCGAGCGATTGGCCTTTTTCGCACTGCATGGACCAGCAGGGACAGTTCAACCAAAACCTACGGTTACGTTTTAATCCCTTTCAGCATAAAGCTTTCAGAAGAGTCAATTTTCTTGATGATTTGCGACGTTGAGCGACTATTCCTTGATTTTTGAGGCTTTCAGAGAGGCTTCAACGAGCAATCAATGGTCTTAGGTCGCTATCAAAACACCGACTTAGCCCGAATTTAGTCTCTCAGTTCATAACCGTAGGTTTCTGCGCTGGTGCCCCCGCTGGTCCATTTCAGCCTGTTCTGCCCCTATTTCTTCAAGCTTGAAGCGAGGGAAACTAGCCATTCATTGAATTGGGTAATGTCAGTCTGGGTTTGATCCCAAGTTTCAGGATAGGTATCGACCAAGCGAGCAATGCGATCGCTATATAGCTCAAACCCATAAATACTCCTCACAACATGACGAAAAGCCAACATCTCCTGTAATCGCTTTGCCGTATCCGGTCGGATTACCGCAACTCGGGTCTCCCGATCTGTCATCAT
>JBCBFY010000576.1:0-617 GCA_038527325.1 Cyanobacteria bacterium J06614_10 | reverse complement strand
CAAAAATATCCTAGTATATACGATTTTTTCACTCACTTTTTGCCTAAAAATCACCCTTAAAATCTGAGTTTTTCTAAAATTGCCCATAACTCCTTAAATAATGGCCTTAGAGCCGTTTTGACACCATTTTTGGACTTTCAATATTTTTGAACTTTCTGAAGCTAATATCGCATTTTTTGGTCATATTCTTGTTTTTTTTGTTTGACCAAAAATACACTAGTAAATCCGATTTTTTTCACTTTTTGGCCTTTTTTTTTTTGTTCAAAAAGGGGTTTTATTTGCAGTTGGGGGTCGCTATTGGACACAAATCTGCACATTTTTCACTCCATCAGCGCCCAACAGCCTGCGGGCCGAAACTCGCAAAAAAACACTGAAAAAATAGGGGCAAGCCCTAACCAAGCAATTTTCCAGTTAAAAATGTGCAGATTTGTGTCCAAATAGCGGCCCCCAACTGCAAAAAAAACCCCTTTTTGGACCAAAAATGGTCAAAAAGTGAAAAAAAATCGGATTTTCTGGTGTAAATTTGCAAATTCTCGAAGCTTTTCCGATTTTTGGGGGGGGCAATTCCGCACATTTGGGGGGGGGGCAATTATTCACACCAAACAAATATATAATTA
>JBCBFY010000575.1:0-624 GCA_038527325.1 Cyanobacteria bacterium J06614_10 | reverse complement strand
CGTGCGCGTCAAAACTCTTATGGGTTTAGAGCCATTTGAAGTCAGATATTCTGTCAGCACAAAATGTACTAAAATCAATCTAGCGCTCAAGGGAATCACTAAAAATCGTTCAAAATTGGGCAGCGATTGGCTTATGGTATGGGTAAAAGGAGTTTCAACTTAATTTAGCAAACGTCAAAAATCATATGGGTTTAGAGCGATTTTAAAATGTCTTATGAACATAGACTCCATTTAACTCCATTTTCAGTCAGTTTGAGCCCATGGAGGTATCCAATTAAAAATCTGCTTCAGTACGATTAAAGACCTACCGATATGATTTTTTTCAAACAACGGAATTTTTCTGAGTCAAAACTCCTATGGGTATAAAACGCTTTGATATTCATTTCGAGCGATTTTCGGACAAAAACTTACTAAATTCGATCTAACGCTCGAGATAATCATCAGAAATCGCTCAAAAGTTCCCTAAAGGATCTCTATGATGTTTTTAACGATATGAAGGAAGAACCTTTTTGTTGCCAAAAGTCATATGGGAACACTACTCGAATGAATTTTTTGTCGGCCAAAAATTTACTAAATTCAACCTAGCACTTAAGTTACTCACTAGAAACTTCTTAAAACTTGTTC
>JBCBFY010000574.1:0-628 GCA_038527325.1 Cyanobacteria bacterium J06614_10 | reverse complement strand
CTATGCTCTATTCGCGCCAAGAATATCCGTCTGGAAAATTTTGATGAGCTTAAAAGTCCGTTTTCCTCTTTCCAATTTAGGTAAGCGATTGATGGCATACTTGGACCTACCTCTTCTATCACCTGAGGGTGAAATTTTCTTAATTTTTGGCTCATCATAATTCTCCTGACGGATCTTTTTAGAGCGAATAGAGTATTAATTGGTCAATGTTCAGTTTAATGGGGCCAGCTATTTTTTGTATTTTTACACTTGCTAGCGGTAAAATGGCTCATTTAAGACTTCAGGAATGCCAATTGGCCGGAAATTAATCTTTTCCGAGTTATAGGACTTAGAGTTACTATGTATTTCTTATGGGAAAAATTATGCCCATATCGGGACCAGGTTGTAACTTTAAAATGTGCTTACTTTTTGGCAAGGTAAAAACCATAAGCTTAGCCAAGTTATTTCAGTTCACGCAACGAAAATAACTTGGCCAGGTTACACTTTCACAAAAAAAAAAAAATTCTTGAATATTACCCATCAATTTCTCATATTTTTTGGGGCTTCTGGTAAGGGATTTGCGGTGATCGAGGGGTGGTTAGGGTTTACTTCTTCCTTTTCCTTCTACTTTTGAGCTTTTTCCTCTCCT
>JBCBFY010000573.1:0-632 GCA_038527325.1 Cyanobacteria bacterium J06614_10 | reverse complement strand
CTGCCGCACGCAGTTATACGGACCTACTGACTAGGAATAGCCCTTTTCAGTCGCGTAGAAAGTTTTCGCCATCCTTTCTAGTTTCTTTTGAGATAAAGCAATTGAAATTACCTCTAAAATTGACGGAGCAGTGGCCGTTTGAAGTTTTCCTATTTGTAGCGATTCGACGGAAATGTCTGGTTTTTGTGATTTTTGCACTTTTAGCCCTGCCGCACGCAGTTATACGGACTTAGTGACTAGGAAAAGCCCTTTGAAGTCGTTTAGAAAGTTTTCGCCATCTTTTCTTCTTTCTTTTGAGATAAAGCAATCGAAATTTCGTCTAAAATTAACGGAGCAGTGGCCATTTAAAGTTTGACTATTTTTAGCGATTCGACGGAAATGTCTGTTTTTTTTTTTTTTTTTTTTTTTTCCTTCTTTTGCACTGTTATCCCTGCCGCACGCAGATATACGAACTTATTGACTTATTTCAGCAATCTTGAATGGATGGATGGATGGATTGATGGATGGATGGATGGATGGATGGATGGATGGATGGATGGATGGATGGATGGATGGATGGATGTATTGAATTTAAACCAAAGGCCAAGCACTGAGACCAAAAAGGTCATTCTGCGAAATTGGTTGGTTGGTTG
>JBCBFY010000572.1:0-644 GCA_038527325.1 Cyanobacteria bacterium J06614_10 | reverse complement strand
ATTATGAAACATTTTTGAGCACACTGTGGCTTTCGACTGGCTTACAATGCTTTGCTGCTGTTGATAATGACCATCTTTTTTACTGCGAGGTTACTAAGTAGGTCTATGGGTAAAGTAACGCTATCTGGCTTTATTCTCGTTCCAAAGGATGACTTGTCTATTGTGATAGCTGAGCTTGCCACCCATATTGAGCTGATGCGATAAGAAGCGGGGTGTTTGGCGTTTAGTGTAGTGCGATCGCAATCTGATGACTGTAGGTTTGAAGTCAGGGAAGTGTTTGAAAGTAGAGCCGCCTTCGAACATCATCAAATTTCGCTTTGAAGTCTGGACTATATTGCTTGCGTTTTCTGCTCATGAATTACTCCTGTCTTGTTTGAGTATTTCAGAACTTAGCTACCTGTCCAATTTTTGGGGTCCACTTCACGATTTGCTGATTCTTTAGTTAGGCATCTAGCAGACTACCCTATGCATCATTCAAGCTTTCTGTCTTTCTTTGATGGAATCATATCTAACGCCTTCCTTGAAATAGATGGAGTCAGGAATCTACTACTTGCAGCAGATTGTCTTGCTGAGGTGCAAGAGGGAAGGAAACTAAATAAATCATCAGGGTATCTGTTGGAACTAATGAAGAAGATAGTTGAGCC
>JBCBFY010000571.1:0-648 GCA_038527325.1 Cyanobacteria bacterium J06614_10 | reverse complement strand
CCCTTCTGCAGAGCCCACCTACAGAAGGGGTAGGGATTCCCTGCTTGGGAAGTGCCGTTGCAAAGGCTATACCTCCACCTAGCACCTTTACCTTTCACGAAAAATAATACAGGTGCAATGTAAATAAAAATAAATAAATAAATAAATAAATAAATAAAATAACTATATAAAATATTAAAAGATTAAATGAGCTGTTGATATCTTTATATATGCACTCATAAAAGCGAATCCACTCGATGGAAAGCAAAAATTGAGTTGGCAATAGTGATGAGCCAGAGTCGAGTAAATAGTCGACTCTTTCGATTCCGATTCTACTCTATTGGAATCGATTCCAATTACAGGAATCAAAGATCCGTTATTTTGGGTGATATAAGTGAGTTACTAGAAGAAATATTAAGCAAGTAGATACTGAAAGCCTAGTTTGACCCTTAAATTCAGTCAATTGACTGAAATATTTTAATTAAGAATCGATTTTCGAGTTCCCAAATCTAGCTCGCCAAAGAATCGACTCTACTGATTCCACAAATTTCGATTCCTGCCATCACTAGTCGGCAAAGCTCTCAGCTGATGAGTTGGCAAAGCGCTCAGCTGTTGCGTTGGCATAACGCATGTGGAGCAAACGCAACCGTCCCTCACTGGGGAGCATAG
>JBCBFY010000570.1:0-649 GCA_038527325.1 Cyanobacteria bacterium J06614_10 | reverse complement strand
ACGATATCTTGAGATTTGACTACGCTCTCCAGATATTTTTTTGTTATTTATTAATTTAAAAAGATTCATAGTTTGGTACGATTTACCCCTTCGCGGTAACGCAACGGTCTAAACCCAGCTCACGCACCCTAGTAGTAGGTGAACAATCGAACCAACCGTTTATCCCTTATGCAAGAGAGGGACAAGATCTACACATGAAAAATCAAAACTATAAAAAAAACGCCGATTACCCATCAAGGAATTTGAACTAAAATTTCCAAATTTTCGAAACTTCAAATCGGAATTTTTTCCACTTTTCCAACTTTTTCGAAAATTCCAAAATATTATTTACCCAGGCCTATAAGTGTGCCAATTTGCAGACCGAATGGAGAAGATGGAAATTTTTCCAATAAAATCAGATGAATTGGAACATTTGCAGAAGGTGGAAAATTTTCCAATTTGGTAAAAATCGGAGAATTTTCTTACAAAATTCCATAAATTGGAAAAATCAGAAGATTTTCTACTAAGAAAAGTGGGGGTTAAAAAATTGGGGGTAAAAAAAAAATGGGAGTAAAAAAAAGTGGGGGTAAAAAAGTGGGGGTAAAAAAAAAGTGGGAAAAAAAAAAAAAAAAAGAAAAAAAAGAAGGTTGAAAAAAAGTGGGGGGGGTCG
>JBCBFY010000569.1:0-651 GCA_038527325.1 Cyanobacteria bacterium J06614_10 | reverse complement strand
GGTTACCTACCTATACTCTATTCGCGCTAAGAATATCAGTCTGGAGAATTTTGATGAGCCCAAAAGGCAATATTTCTCTTTAAAATTAAGAAAATTAGACGCTAAGGTGATAGAAGAGGTAGGTCCAAGTAAGCCATCCATCACTTACCTAAATATAACAGAGAAAAACTTACTTTTAAGCTGATCAAATTTCTCCAGACGGATATTCTTAGAGCGAATAGAGTATAGGATCATATGGTTAATCCTGATCTGATTAAAAAAAATTGTTGAGCCTAAATGTTAGATTTTATCCCTTCAATTTGGGAAATCGAAGAATGACATGCATGAGTCTATTTCTTCTCTCAACTTTAATTTATCAGAGAATTCTTGAATTTTCGGCTCACCAAATGTTGTGAAAGATTCGATAAGCACTGTAATATAGGCTTATAATTCCTATACCTCGGCCTGACCTACTTGAAAAATACTTTTGAATATTATTCTTAGAATCTCGATCGAACTATGCGGCAGCGGCAACGCAGACGCAACGCTATCATATAAAATCAGCCTAATGAATTATTGGGAATCAATCATTATTAAAAGAAGAAGAAGAAGAAGAAGAAGAAGAAGAAGAAGAAGAAGAAGAAGAAGAAGAAGAAGAAGAAGAAGAAGAAG
>JBCBFY010000568.1:0-653 GCA_038527325.1 Cyanobacteria bacterium J06614_10 | reverse complement strand
TGAGTGAGTGAGTGAGTGAGTGAGTGAGTGAGTGAGTGAGTGAGTGAGTGAGTGAGTGAGTGAGTGAGTGAGTGAGTGAGTGAGTGAGTGAGTGAGTCCGCATTCTTTCGTTCACAATAAGTCAAAAACTACCAATGCAGGGATGTTCATTTTTCTCACATGCATTGCTGACAACCAGGAGACAAGGCCTTTAAATTTTCGTGAACATTGAACAAAAAAAAAAAAAAAAATCATATATATGGCCATTTAATACTGACGACGCATGGTCTGTACAGCCACAAGCTGTACGTTACATGTGTGGAATATGCAATATAATAGAAAAGGCAAGAGAAGCAAGGCTGAGATATTATGGCCACGTATATAGGAGAGAAGATGATGAGCCAGTGAAGAAGGCAATGATGATGCCAGTTAGAGGAAGGAGGAGTGTTGGGAGGCAGAGGATAAGATGGAGTGATGTGGTGAAGAGGGATATGAACAGTGTGGGAGTCCAAAGTGAGGACGCAGTAGACAGAAATAAATGGAAAAGGATGACTCGAGCGGCTGACCCCACAATAGTGTGGGATTAAGGTCGTACGGAGAAGAAGAAGAAGAAGAAGAAGAAGAAGAAGAAGAAGAAGAAGAAGAAGAAGAAGAAGAAGAAGAAGAAGAAGAAG
>JBCBFY010000567.1:0-655 GCA_038527325.1 Cyanobacteria bacterium J06614_10 | reverse complement strand
CATAGAATGAATGCATAGAAATATGTTTAAAATTATGATTTTTTATTCATCAAAAAAAAAAAAAAAAATGATGATAAACAGCCTATTGGGTTTTGGGGGGGCATTTCGACCCCTTAGTGGAAAATATTCATTAAAAATCCATTTATTACCTGAGATAGGGCAAACTGTGCTCAAACGAAACTTCTGAATATGACCCACCTATGGTAGGATCATAAAGGGGCCACTAGTTTAAAAACTGTTAATTTTGACATTTTTACATTTTTTTGGCACTCGGTCAAAATGCCCCCACGTCTCGTAGGTCGAAATGCCCCCCAGGCACCATTTTTTTTTTTTTTTTTTTTTTGAAGCATGATTCACTTCTACCAGGCGCTGGACCAAATTCTTTTTCACTCGATTTCATGTCAATATGGCTACACTTCGTAATGCAACTTACCTCTAAAGAATCAGGCCGTTACCGCCGACATAGGACCTTACATAAAAACTTCGAAATGTTACATTGGACAAACGAAAAATCAAAATTCTTACCTGGTAAACACAAACATAGCAATATGGCGTCGATCATGGGTGCGTTTAGTTCGTCTATGGTGGCGCTGTAGTCGTTCTGATTTTCGGCGCGAAATTCAAATTTGTTTAAAAGTTATGGCCATAGGTCGGA
>JBCBFY010000566.1:0-664 GCA_038527325.1 Cyanobacteria bacterium J06614_10 | reverse complement strand
TCATCTATAAAGCTGCATCTGACAACATTTTGAGAGAAATCACAGGCACACACCCCACAATAAAATTGTTATAAAAGTTATACGCCAACAAAAATCGACCCGCCCTTTTTTTTGTTTTTGTTTTTTTCCTCAGAAAAGAAAAAAAATCGTTGTGTGTTGGATTATAATTTTTTAATCATCATCTCATTGTGAAAGAACATGTCTTAAACTTCGTCAGAGAATGAATTTGCTTGAGGAGACAGTCAATTTTGTGTTAGCTAAGCGATTGATCATCTCATCATAGCCAATAACAATTTTTTTTTTTTTTTTCAAAGAAGTCTTTTACAATAAGTAGTTCAAACATTATACTTACCATCATTGTCATGAAGATCTAAATATATGTTTTTGAGAATGTTGACAAAATTTAATACACATAATTAATCAAGTCTCATCGTGTACAAATACGTAGGTAAACAAACATACATGGTTGGGTGCATAACCACATCTGTTTAGATATACATTTTTTTTTCAATAAAATTTTTACTATGACCGGACTCGAAAAATTTTTATATATGCCGTCTAGACGTAGAACGTTCTATATATATATACCGCTTACAAAGCTTCTCCGTCTTACGATCACATCAATCTGGTTGATCCTGCCAGTAGTCATACACTTGTCTTAAAG
>JBCBFY010000565.1:0-665 GCA_038527325.1 Cyanobacteria bacterium J06614_10 | reverse complement strand
GAAGCATTTAAAAATAACTTATAAGGACAAAACTTAGGACCCAATTAATTTGTCTTGGATATTTAAATATTTCATGTATAATTTTGATTAAAATTTAGTACACAAAATGATACACAGGCCAAGGTGTACAAATGCTGGAGTACACACACACACACACACACACATATAGGTACGATCATAACTACAAATATGCAGACATAAAATCTTTGTTCAATCATGCGTTTTACTGTGAGTACTCTCAAAATCTTCGTCGTTCTATCAACCCAATCTGGTTGATCCTGCCAGTAGTCATATACTTGTCATGTAACATGAGATTGCGGACGGCTCATTATAACAGTTATTGTTTTATTGATTTTATTTTTTAGTTGGATACCCGTTGTAATTCTAGTGCTAATACATGTCATAAAAATTGTATATTTTTATATTATTGAATTATTATATAATCAAAATGTTTCGGCATAATTGTGGATGATTTTTAATAATTAATTTTTAACGCATTTTGACATGCGACTTATCATTTTAGCATCTGACCTATCAGTTATTTAGCAGTGTATTGGACTACTGAGGCATTGACGGGTAACAGAGAATTAGGGTTCTGTTCCGGAGAGGAAGCCTGCGATACAGCTTCTACTTCTAAGGAAGGCAGCAGGCGCGTAAATTACCCA
>JBCBFY010000564.1:0-669 GCA_038527325.1 Cyanobacteria bacterium J06614_10 | reverse complement strand
CTCTTTTTCTCTTTTTCCCTCTTTCTCTTTCTTTTTTTTCTTTTCATTTTTCTTTTTCTTTCTTTTTTTTCCGTTTTCTTGTCTTTTTCTTTCTTTGTTTTTGTCCATCTAGACTTTCCATCTTTCTTTCCTTCTTTCTTTCTTTCTTTCTTTCTTTTTTTTCTTTTCTTTTCTTTTCTTTTCTTTTCTTTTCTTTAAAACACAGCACGTGCTCTTTTCTTTTCTTTTTTTTCTTTTATTAAAAGACAGCACGTGCAAGACTAGGGCGGGGTAGGCTTGACACTTTTCAAAACAAATCTCTGGCAAATTTTATTAAGGAACTCTCTTATAAGTGATCTGACCTCCTTGAAAAGTGTCAAGCCTACCCCGCCCTAGTCTTGCACGTGCTGTCTTTTAATAAAAGAAAAAAAAGAAAAGAGCACGTGCTGTATTTTAAAGAAAAGAAAAGAAAAGAAAAGAATAGAAATGAAAGGAAAGGAAAGGAAATGAATTGAAAAAGAAAAAAAAAGAAAAGAAAAGAAAAGAAAAGAAAAAGAAAGAAAGAAAGAAAGTAGGTCTATATGGAAAAAAACAAGGAAATAAAAGAAAAGAAAAGAAAAGAAAAGAAAGACCTGCTGTGCTTCACCTGCTGTGCACATCCTAAACCTACCTAGTCGTCTAGGTAGGTAC
>JBCBFY010000563.1:0-671 GCA_038527325.1 Cyanobacteria bacterium J06614_10 | reverse complement strand
GTGACCGGCGCTTGTCTCGCCAAACCATAATCCCGACTCTCGGGACTGAAACTCGCGAACTAGCGCGATCGCCCAAGGCTCCCCCTCCCTCGCCAAACCCTAATCCCGACTCTCGGGACTGAAACCTAGATCAGAAGATTGTATTGACGAAAGCTGGTCAGCTCGCCAAACCCTAATCCCGACTCTCGGGACTGAAACGACTCTCAGGACTACAGACAAGATTCTTTATGCTCTCGCCAAACCCTAATCCCGACTCTCGGGACTGAAACTGTGCGGCAATAGTCAATCACAGACCAAATCTGTTCTCGCCAAACCCTAATCCCGACTCTCGGGACTGAAACATCTGACCGTGCTCTCGGAGCACAAATATTACGCTGCCTCGCCAAACCCTAATCCCGACTCTCGGGACTGAAACCCTCTTTTTTCAATAGCCTTTTTAACTATATCGAACTCGCCAAACCCTAATCCCGACTCTCGGGACTGAAACAATCAGTACAGCACTCGCTTGACATATTTGACCAGCTCGCCAAACCCTAATCCCGACTCTCGGGACTGAAACAGGGGCGATCGCTCTATCGAAACGGCCAAGAAAATCTCGCCAAACCCTAATCCCGACTCTCGGGACTGAAACTCTGCGTGCGGCTTCTAGGTACGCTTGGGAATATGGCTCG
>JBCBFY010000562.1:0-684 GCA_038527325.1 Cyanobacteria bacterium J06614_10 | reverse complement strand
ATTTGCTAGATTTTTGGCGTTTCCAAAAAGCTATTAAACCAGCATGATTTTCAAATTATCAATAACTATTAGAAAACGTACTTTTCTATGGAATCTTTATAATACAGAATTTGATATTGTCATTTGAAGATGTTTGTTTCTATTTGCTTTTTTGTAACTTAAAACTTAAATTATTGGCATTTCCACTGTTTTACCAATCTATTTTATATGGTTTTGTTGCCATTTAACGTTTTTTGTTTTGTTTTACTTAGGGTTAATGCAAGATATTTTATCGTTCATTTAAATGGTACTTTCCCATTGAAAATTCAAATAAAATCTTCAAATGGCCTATTTCGGAATGGTTAAAATTCAAGAAGTTTCAATTCTTAAAGGATATTTATCATATAGAATTCAATGTTGTTGTTAAAGGTTGCAAGCTTTAGAGTTGAAAGTAAAAACTAAATAGTCAATTGTTCTATTTTTGAATGGTTAAAATTCAAGGAGTTTCAATCATTATCAGCAAATACATCTTTAAAAAAGGCATCTTTATGAAATAGAAATCAATATTGTTGTTGAAATTTGCTAGATTTTTGGCGTTTTCAGAGGGTATTAAACCAGCATGATTTTCACATTATCAATGACTATAAGAAAACGTACTTTTCTATGGAATCTTTATAATACAGAATTTGATATTGTCATTGAAAG
>JBCBFY010000561.1:0-685 GCA_038527325.1 Cyanobacteria bacterium J06614_10 | reverse complement strand
ACAGATTTTGTCAAGATGACAATAATGGAGACCATTGTTTACAATTCTTAGACCATTGTTTACAATTCTATTGTTAAGATTCAAATGTGTACAGTACTTCCAACATCCCCTTATATTGTGTCCTTCTTAATAATAATAAACTCTCTCTCTCTCTCTCACCTTTTTTTCTTTGGATCTTTTTGTTATATAGAATCTTGTATCAAATGCACTTTGAAGTTTGCTAACTGACTTAACAGGTTGTTAACAGTTTAGCAGACTTTTTCAAGATGACAATAATAGAGTCTATTGTTTGCAATTCCAGAAGAACACACACAAGAGTTCTTCAAAATAGAAAAACAGCATCAGAGAACTTGGCACAGCCTTATCTAGGTAATCCTTGACCGCTAAGGGGTTTAAGCCATCCACAGAGAAACAACAGAGAGAATATCTCTCTCTCTCTCTCTCTCTCTCTCTCTCTCTCTCTCTCTCTCTCTCTCTCTCTCTCTCTCTCTCTCTCTCTCCACTATTTTACAGGAAGTTGATGGTCATGTTACACTTCCATTTTCTATTTTCCCTTTTAATTTTAAACTCTATAAGCCCATATTTGGGCATACCTATATAATCGTCATAACGAAAAATTACCAATATAATGCTTTATACAATATTCTGGAAAGCAATTAATCATTAATCAATCAATCAATTGATC
>JBCBFY010000560.1:0-688 GCA_038527325.1 Cyanobacteria bacterium J06614_10 | reverse complement strand
GTGACGCACTTCATCCCAGCAGCAAGGCAAAGACAGCGTCGAGTGTCACACTTCCCTGTACACTTGCACAATGTGAGAAGACTCTGCGGTAAGGGCTTAAGGCACTTTGAGGGCAGCAGCGTACCAAGGTGCTCCTCCCATCCACCATGTGTAATTGGCGCTAGCCACGTCTCTGGTTCATCGATATTCGCAAGCAGCTTACATGCCCTGTGTACCAGAAAGGTTCCTCTGCGAATATGTCCTTTGATGACACTGCTTGTAGGAGGGAGGGAATCAATTCCAGCTCTAGCACTGGTATATTTTTGTAGTCGCAGCTGGTCAAATGTATCTGCAGTTGTAATCGTTTTGGCCCCTGCCCAGACGCGTACCAGGTATTTCTCTGCTAATGCTTCGTCTTGCTCTGATAAGGTATCTGTCTCTCCAAAGTTTGTCAAGTACTGTGCCGGGTCAGAGGCCACAGCTGCATGCTTTGTTCCTACCTTACTCCTGCAGTCGTCTCTTGTCAATATGTGGGCTTTTATCATTGTCTTTGCCAGTGGTGTCCCAAGCTGAGCAATCGCCTGATGCAATGGAAGCATGCGGCGTTTCTCACCAGTGCCATACTGCTGCCAGATCTCCTTCAAACCCAGTGCCTGGAAGTGTGGAGTGAAGTGTAGCAATAACACGAAAATGTCTGTGTCGTTTGACA
>JBCBFY010000559.1:0-691 GCA_038527325.1 Cyanobacteria bacterium J06614_10 | reverse complement strand
GTTATATAATATTTTTTTATGAGTTTAACATACTCATTCCACTAAATCAATTTGATCTCATGACCTTTACTGATTATGCTTTGGTTTCTGCTTAATCTAATGATGCATTGAAGTATGTATGTGTGTGTATGATCTATTTGTAAATGTCTAAAAATGTATTTTTGAATATACAGTCGTTTGTACATTATTTATATAGGTGTTATGCAATGTTTGTCACTATATTGCTTTAGATTGGCTGTACTCATTATATCAACTATATGTACTTTGTTTTCACTATTTTTGGTTGATTTTATACAAAATGTAACTGTATATAGTATAAATAATTTTATGAGAAATTCATTTAAAGTTTTTGTACTTAACACGAAAAAACTTATAAAACATCATTCTATGTATTGTTCATATTCATAATAATTATTTTCCATGTATAGGACTAGTAGTTATTATTTTTTGCACTTTTTGTTGCAAATTGAATTAGTTTTAAGAGCTACGGTTTTAGTATTTAATGAACATAGGACTAGATCAAAGAGACCCTGATTTAAATTTAAATGTATTTCAAGAAGACCATGATAATTATAGTTGTGAGTATGTAAGTGTTGACTCATTCAAGGGCATGAAAAATGGCTTTCATGCCCATGGATTCTCTATTATTAACTTTAACATTCGGGGTTTCAATAAAAACTCCACTGAATTT
>JBCBFY010000558.1:0-691 GCA_038527325.1 Cyanobacteria bacterium J06614_10 | reverse complement strand
TGGACAATCGAGTTTAACACCATAAACTTGACCAAACACGTCGCCGTTTGGTTGTGTTTTTGGTGTCCAATTCGGCCTTTGGCAGATACAGGTACCCTAACTACCTACACGGTTTTCCGCGCTAGGCGGATCACTTTTTTTCTAGTAAATCGAGTTGAACACCAGAAACTCAACCAAACGACGCCTTACGGCGCCGTTTGGTTGAGTTTCTGGTGTTCAACTCGGCCTTCGGCAGATGGAAGTGACGAATTTGTCTCTAACAAATAATCATCATCTCATATTTTCTGCGATAGGTGAAAAAAATTTTAAGCAAGCAATCCCAGTTTAATTAAAATTCCTTTGAATATACTCTAAGAGATATTAATTTTAAGGGAAAGTTGTCTAGAAAATTTTATCACCTATCGCAGAAAATATGTAATGATGATTATTTGTTAGAGACTAATTTGTCACTTCCAGCTGCCGAAGGCCGAGTTGAACACCAGAAACTCAACCAAACGGCGCCGTAAGGCGTCGTTTGGTTGAGTTTCTGGTGTTCAACTCGATTTGCTAGAAAAAAAGTGATCCGCCTAGCGCGGAAAACCGTGTAGGTAGTTAGGGTACCTGTATCTGCCAAAGGCCGAATTGGACACCAAAAACACAACCAAACGGCGACGTGTTTGGTCAAGTTTATGGTGTTAAACTCGATTGTCCA
>JBCBFY010000557.1:0-694 GCA_038527325.1 Cyanobacteria bacterium J06614_10 | reverse complement strand
TTTGCCATTTGCATTTAATTTTCTTGCAGTAAATGAGAAAATTTCCATATTTGTTTTCCTTTATTCCTTCTATTTTAGGTTTTATCTTCTAACAACAATAGTCATGAAAACTATTGGATGATTATAGCTGTACGTTTTAAAAAAAAAAAAAAAAAAAAAGGACAAAATGGCAAATTCTAGTGAGTTAGTCCAATAAAAAGGGCATGCATGCTAAACAAGGACTTGGAGTATTTGGTTACATAACCTGAAATCTGGGTGTTTTTCAGCAAATTGTAAATCAATAGAGTATATTAGGGTTAACAAAACAAAGATAAAGTTTCAAATCAACTTTTATTGATAACTTATGGTCTATATGGGGTTACTAGAATTCCGAAGTATTGCTCCCTAAAGTGCTTCAACGAAATAATCAAGGATTTCCTATATAAGGTTTACAAGCAAATAAAACACATGAATTCAGATTTAAAAAAAAAAAAAAAAAAATCCTGGACAAAACTGATCACAAATGGTCGGTTGTGAGCGGTTAAGACATACTTCTCTTTACTTAGAGAGGCTTATGGGATTCACAGCAAAATTCTCATTCATTATTACCTAAGAAGTTTCTTTGGTAAGATCCATCTGAAGTCGAAGCAACCCCGTAGTTGTTCTAAAAAAGACATTGAAAGAAATACCAAGGCTATTATGGAACACGGAGGGT
>JBCBFY010000556.1:0-695 GCA_038527325.1 Cyanobacteria bacterium J06614_10 | reverse complement strand
TTTATTTATTCTGATCCGACCCGTCTGGAAACACGGACCAAGGAGTCTAGTATTGGTGCAAGTATTTGAAAACTTAACCTTCCCGTACACAGGTAACTCAGATCGTGTTTCTCATGTCATGATGATTGTATCGCGGGCAGTGTTTTTACCTAGCAAGAGCATGTATACTGGGACCCGAAAGATGGTGAACTATACTTGTATCCAACGAACGATTTGCACGTCAGTATCGCTTCGAGCTTCCAACAGAATTTCTCCTGACTTAACCCTGCACAAGCATAGTTCACCATCTTTCGGGTCCCAGTATCCATGCTCTTGCTAGGTAAAAAACACTGCCCGCGATACTATCATCATGACACGATGAACACGATCTACATTACCTGTGTTAAAGAATTTTAGCTTTTCAATTACCTGCACCAATACTAGACTCCTTGGTCCGTGTTTCCAGACGGGTCGGATCAGATTGGGTAGAAGCATTGTTACGTCTCATCTTGACTAGCCAGCCTGATAACTTATATCTAATCTTAGAGTATTATAAGTTGGATAGAATTGTGTTGAAGAAATGCTCATGAACTTGATCCGCTTTCTACTAACATCTGTACATACGGTTTAACTCTCTCTCCAAAGTTCTTTTCACCTTTCCCTCACGGTACTTGTACGCTAATCGTCTCTCACCAATGATGAGTCTATTATGAGTA
>JBCBFY010000555.1:0-697 GCA_038527325.1 Cyanobacteria bacterium J06614_10 | reverse complement strand
CCTTGCGGAATTTCGGTGAATCTTTTGTCGTCGCTCTCAATATTTCTAAGGCATTTGACAGAGTCTGGCATAAGGCTCTGTTAGCCAAGCTTCCTGCTTATGGCTTTAACTCTTCTCTCATTAACTTAATTTCGAGCTTTCTATCTGATCGTTCCATCTCTGTTGTAGTTGACGGCACTACATCTTCAACTTACTCTATTTCTAGTGGAGTTCCTCAGGGGTCTGTTTTGTCGCCTCTACTTTTTTTATTATTTATTAATGATCTGTTTGGCTCCTCTGCGGTTTCCTGTCACTCATATGCTGACGATACAACATGCCATAGCTCTTCAAAATTCAAAAATCCCCCTAGCTCTGAGGTTCGCTCTGCGTCTCGTATTGCTATGTCTCATTCTATTAATGTGGGCCTGGAAGGTGTTTCTGCCTGGGGCAGGCAGAACCTTGTCAACTTCAATGCCTCCAAGACTTGCTTCATTCCTATTTCTCTTTCTACATTCTCTTCCGATTACTCTATTATATTTGAAAATACCGAAATTGAACCTCTCTCATCTATCAACATTTTAGGCCTTAACGTAAACAGTAAATTGTCTTGGAGGAGTCACATTGAGGGCTTGGCGAAGTCTGCTTCCAGGAAATTGGGAGTGCTTTTCAGGTGCCGTAGTTTCTTTTCTTCTTCTGAGCTACTTCATCTATATGTGGG
>JBCBFY010000554.1:0-702 GCA_038527325.1 Cyanobacteria bacterium J06614_10 | reverse complement strand
GCTGTATCTGCATCTTTGGGATGCTTGTTTTTGATGCTTAGCAACGTTTCAAACGCCGACCATGTAAACATCACTCGGGTAAGAGAGCTGTAACCATCTGCTGTGCTCTCTGAATACCCATCTAGCATAATTCCTTGAAAACAGTAGGCAGCTCTATACCGTGCGCCGAAGCGAGAGACGTCCCCGATAGAAGTCAACCCAAAAATGGAAAACCCTTGTGGTAGCTGATCGCAATACTCTTTCCACTTCCTTGGATAGCCCACCCGTTCGTTATTGGGGTAGTGCAAGCGTAGCTGCAACGAAGTGCAATAAGGGCCACTTCGTCGCCTGAAACGGCGAAAACTCGTTAGAGTTTGAACCCGAATTTGAATTCTCGGTAAAAAGTTAGTACAAAAAGACTAATCTGAAAGCATTGTGTATCAATGCTTTCAAGCTTATTGCACTTCGTGACAGCTACGCTTATATCACCCCTTTTTGGCAGGGCATCGCTGAACCGTTTCTGAATTTATTTGGGCTGGGCAAGAGCCGGGTGACCCGTTTCGTGAAACGCAGCTCTTTACGTCGAAATGTTGCGATGTGCGATCGCTCAAGAGAATGCTAAGTTACTAATAAGTTACTGTCAAGCACTCAAAGAAACTTATTAAGCCCTTTTACGCGTTTAAAGATCTGCATTAGCGTCAAATAAGTGCTAAAGGGACATCA
>JBCBFY010000553.1:0-700 GCA_038527325.1 Cyanobacteria bacterium J06614_10 | reverse complement strand
ATTTCTATAAACAGAATACTCTCTCTCTCTCTCTCTCTCTCTCTCTCTCTCTCTCTCTCTCTCTCTCAATCCAACTCCCTCATCCCACACAGCTCCCACCTACTTTAACAACACAGCCCACGCGATCACCTATGCATCCTCACACCATCTCACTTCACATCATCCATCACTGAAGGTGGCCTAGGTCTTAAATGGTTCCAACCGTGCCTTCATTTCACCTTTTCATCACCATCATCACCACCGTCAGTCGCTAACAGGCATAGCCTGTGAGCGACAGTGGCTGGACCCCACTAAAAAGGTCTGGTTGCGAACAGATTTTATCTGGGCGCAATCCTCGAAGTGCATGTGTGCGCAGCGGTGCGAGCTAGGACACTAGTCCTGGCGCGCATTGGTGTGATCGCACGTTCACTTCACACGCTTTCACAACTTTATTCTACTCTACTTTTTTTCTTCTCTTTCCTTACCAACAACACCTACAAACCTATCAACTATCACTGCCGGGTAGCTCTTAGAGCAGAACCCGGGTCAGCATAAGGCTGACAAATCTTTAAACCAACAATCAAAAGTTTTCCTGCACAGTTGAAAATGTGTACTGGTTGACACGAAAGCTCCTGAAGGTGTCTCTTTCAGGGGGCGGTAGTCGATAGAGGAGGTCTCCTATTCGTTCCATGGTCGGTGATCTAAGTAGTAGTTCAGGAGC
>JBCBFY010000552.1:0-704 GCA_038527325.1 Cyanobacteria bacterium J06614_10 | reverse complement strand
GTTGCTGTCCTTGATGAGGTCACAACGCCTGAAGATACCGCTGTTACCTTTGACCCACTAGCAAACGACAGCGATGTAGACGGCACGCTAGACCCGACATCTGTTGTATTCGTCAACGAGCCTACCGGTTCTACACTCTCTCCTGACGGCAAGACTTTGGAAGTGCCTAGCGAAGGCGAGTACAGCATCGACCCAACAACGGGAGAAGTGACCTTCACACCCGAGCCAGACTTCAACGGCACGCCAACTCCTGTCACCTATCAAGTCTCTGATGATGACGGTGATACAGTTACTGCGCCTATCGAAGTCACGGTTGAAGATGTCAACGATCCGCCAGTTGCAGTCGCTGACACCATCACAACAGACGAAGATACACCCGTCACCTTCAATCCGCTGACGGATGTCCCCGGCGCAGATAGCGATGCAGACGGCACGCTAGATCCCACCTCTGTTGTCTTTGTCAATGAGCCTGCGGGTTCTACGCTCTCGCCTGATGGCAAGACGCTCGATGTCCCTGATGAAGGTGTCTATGGGATTGATCCCACCTCTGGGGAAGTGACCTTCACTCCTGAGCCAGACTTCAACGGTCCGCTAACGCCCGTTGAGTATCAGGTCTCTGATGATGATGGTGATACCGCGACGGCTACTATCGGTGGCACCGTTAACGATGTGAACGATCCGCCGGTTGCTGTCCTTGATGAGGT
>JBCBFY010000551.1:0-705 GCA_038527325.1 Cyanobacteria bacterium J06614_10 | reverse complement strand
CCCCCCCCCCCCCCCCCCCCCCCCCCCTTTTCCACCCCCACCCCGCAACCCCCCTGGTGGATCGTTTACTGTGGTTCTCCCTTTTGCCTTACGATCCTTAAAAAAAAAAATTATTGTTTAGGAAATTATTGCAATCCTAAAAGGTAGTTTTTCATCTTTGTTTTAAATGAAGAAAAGTTCTGTAATTCCTTTATTGAATTAGGCAAAGCATTCCATAATTTTGGTGCACATATTTCAAAAGCTCTTGCTCCGCTGTCTAAAGAGTAGCGAGGTACAAACAGGTTATTTGACTGTCTGGTAGTGCTGCCTGTTACTGCTCCAACTCTGGGCAGCGTGAATAACCAATTTGGGCTCTCATTATAGACTATTTTCCAAATGCGGCAACATAAGGTGAAGCGATATTGCTGATCTATTTTTAACCACTTTAAATCCTTTAATATTGGTGTTACATGATCGAATTTCATTGCATTGCCGTCTGCCACCTTAGCTGCAAAATTAAGAAGTTTCTGAACTCTATTTAGTTGGGTATTATTAGTTGAACCCCAGACGCTGATACAGTAATTGATATGACTCAAAATGAGAGCCTCTATAATCATAATTCTTGTATTTTTATCGAACTGATCCTTAACTCTATTTATATACATAAGTTTTCCTACTATTTTCTTGTGCAGTTCATCTATGTGATAATTAAAAGTCATATGTGAG
>JBCBFY010000550.1:0-644 GCA_038527325.1 Cyanobacteria bacterium J06614_10 | reverse complement strand
CTAAATTCGTGGAAATTTTATATATCTTATTATCAAAGTAAATGAAACTATTTTATATACAGAATTTTAAAATTTCCACGAATTTAGATTTAGTTACAACTATCTTTTTATTTTCATAATTAATTATAACATCTGAAGTAAAGTATTTATTAAATAAAGCAACAATACACCGAACAAGATCATCATGAGGTAGAGTGGTATACAAAGTACTGAAATCGAAAGTAGCAACCATGAGATCATGAGGAATCTCATGGTTGTCATCTTGTCCATTCAGCATCTCCAAGACTTTATTGTTATTCTTTATAATCCAGTTAAATTCAGATTCCATGGAAATTGTTGAAACCAATTTATCTAATATCAGATTAAGAAAAATACAAACTTTTTTTGATATACAATTAAATGAACTAGTTAAGAATCTGAATTTAACAGGATTTTTATGAAACTTAGGTATTGCATACATGAATGGAATATTATAAGAAGTAGGAGAGATTTTATATTCTTTTAAGATCCTATCATAAGCATCCTTGATATTAGTAGCATTATTGGACCGCTCAAAAAAAAAAAAAAAAAAAAAAGGGGGGCTCTATTTTTTGGTTTTTTGTTGGAGCGGAAGGGCGGGGGGTGGGGGAAGAGTGGGTGGGGGG
>JBCBFY010000549.1:0-708 GCA_038527325.1 Cyanobacteria bacterium J06614_10 | reverse complement strand
CTCAGGCTCCCTCTCCGGAACAGAACCCTAATTCTCTGTTACCCGTCAACGCCTCAGTAGTCCAATACAGTACGTACTAACTGATAGGTCAGATACTAAAATGATTAGTCGCAATGTTAAAATGCGATACAAAATTGATAATTAGGAATCATCCACCATTATGCCGAAACATATTGATTTTGCAAAAGATAAAAAACATAAATGATATAAAAAAGTATATCATTTTTAGGACATGTATTAGCTCTAGAATTACCACGGGTATCCACCTAAAAAATAATTTCAATTATACAAAAACTGTTATAATGAGCCGTCCGCAATCTAATGTTACAAAAACAAAGCATTAAGACATGCATGGCTTAATCTTTAAAGTAAGTGTATGACTACTGGCAGGATCAACCAGATTGAATTGATGGTAAGACGAAAAAAGTTTTGCAAAAGGATTCACGGTACACCATGACATTCAAAAAATGAACTTATATCTAAATAGATGTGGTTACGCGGGCAACTATTTTACTATCCATACACCTTAGTTATGTGATTTACTCAGTGTCGTAAAATTTGTCAAAATTCCAAAAAAAACTATTTTAATATCTGGGACAAATAATCAAGTCAGGATACGATGTTGTAAAACTAGTTTTTGTAAACAACTTCTTGAAAAAATACACACACACACACACACACACACACACACACACACACACACACACA
>JBCBFY010000548.1:0-709 GCA_038527325.1 Cyanobacteria bacterium J06614_10 | reverse complement strand
ATTGAAATTTATTTCAATTTTTTAACCAAGTTTGATTAACTAATGGTTTTTTCATAATCTGTTAGAAGGGATAATTCAGCGAATAATGATTTAAACAGATTCATTAAATATTTAATATTTAAAAAATATAAATAATTCAAAAGTACAGCAAAAAAAAAAAAAAAAAAAAAAAATTTATGAAACGCCCCGTCACCTACTCCGTGTGGGGTTTCATAGTACCTCTTAGTGAGGAGGTACATAAAACAAATACAGTTATATATGTTTAACTAATGTTATAATTATTATTCTAATAGTTATTTCTTTTATTTTCAGTACGTGTACGTATGAAGCGATCCCTGGAGCTTCACCCTGCCGGGTGAAGTTTAACGATGAGCGGCATACCTTATGTCGTCGGCATGCTGCTTGTGCCGATCATCGGGAAGTGGAGAGCCCAGAAGGCAGTAAACGAGTGCATCGCACTGTAGCCTTCTGGGAACCTGAAAAGTGTGACGTCTGTCGGCAGTGGTTGGCAGATGTCGACAAAGAGATAGCTGATGGTGTTGCTAAAGGGAGCAACTGGAGGTCCCTTAAAGCTTGGATCTTAGGATTCGATAAGAGCAAGAGAGTGAAAGAATTGGAAGTGGTACCGGACAAGTAAACGAGTGCATCGCACTGTAGCCTTCTGGGAACCTGAAAAGTGTGACGTCTGTCGGCAGTGGTTGGCAGATGT
>JBCBFY010000547.1:0-712 GCA_038527325.1 Cyanobacteria bacterium J06614_10 | reverse complement strand
AATCTTCGGTCACTTGTGGGAATCACGGGCGTCGTCAGTCACGGTCACTTCTGCGAGGTAGAGGTCGATGGCTCGGAAAGGGACTTCTTCTTCTTCTTCCCTTTTCGTCTTCTTCTTTTTGTCTTCTCGGCTACCGCTGATGACTTCTTCTTCTTTCTTATTCTCTCACGATTTTGTATTGTTCTTCTTCGATTTCTTCTTCTTTCTAGTTGATTCTTTTCGTAGGATTTCTTGAAGACAGGTAAGTAAGTAAGTAGATTTGGAGTTATCTGGCGTCAAACTTTCTTGAAGACTGCTCTTTAGGGTAGGCACTCTGTAATTGTAGATTCTTGTTGCTTTTTCGATTTTGGTAGCTTCTCGTCTGGTAGATACTGGTAGGAACAAGAATCTACAACTACAGAGAACCTACCCTAAAGAGCAGTCTTCAAGAAAGTTTGACGCCAGATAACTCCAAATCTACTTACTTACTTACCTGTCTTCAAGAAATCCTACGAAAAGAATCAACTAGAAAGAAGAAGAAATCGAAGAAGAACAATACAAAATCGTGAGAGAAGAAGAAGAAGAAGAAGTCATCAGCAGTAGCCGAGAAGACAAAAAGAAGAAGACGAAAAGGGAAGAAGAAGAAGAAGTCCCTTTCCGAGCCATCGACCTCTACCTCGCAGAAGTGACCGTGACTGACGACGCCCGTGATTCCCACAAGTGACCGAAGATT
>JBCBFY010000546.1:0-717 GCA_038527325.1 Cyanobacteria bacterium J06614_10 | reverse complement strand
ATTTTGTTCAATAAAATTTTTTGTTAAAATGCATTGTTTTCGCGCTACGCGCAGCACGTCTCCGGGCGGTGCAATTCTGTTAAGAATTTTCTTGTTTTTTTTTTTTTTTTTTTTTTTAATAGCTCGTTCATCTGTAATAAAGAATTCTATTCAATGTATTTATATCAAATTCAATATATACGCATAATACACACATACGCGTGTTCAAATAAACAGTATTACCCTAGACGTTAAAGCTTTTCTCTAGCTTGTTTACGGCGAACAAAAAAGTTAGACTTATTTTTAGTTAGTGCTCGTCAAAAGGTAAAAATCATTCTCTTCTCTACCTTTCTTAAGGCATTATGGTTATCTGGTTGATCCTGCCAGTAGTCATACACTTGTCTTAAAAAAGGTAGAGAAGAGAATGATTTTTACCTTTTGACGAGCACTAACTAAAAATAAGTCTAACTTTTTTGTTCGCCGTAAACAAGCTAGAGAAAAGCTTTAACGTCTAGGGTAATACTGTTTATTTGAACACGCGTATGTGTGTATTATGCGTATATATTGAATTTGATATAAATATATTGAATAGAATTCTTTATTACAGATGAACGAGCTATTAAAAAAAAAAAAAAAAAAAAAAACAAGAAAATTCTTAACAGAATTGCACCGCCCGGAGACGTGCTGCGCGTAGCGCGAAAACAATGCATTTTAACAAAAAATTTTATTGAACAAAAT
>JBCBFY010000545.1:0-732 GCA_038527325.1 Cyanobacteria bacterium J06614_10 | reverse complement strand
ATCCCCTCTGGAGGGGTGGCCGGAGCGCAGCGGAGGTCGGGGTGGGTCCGCAACGCTTGCCTCTCACCGGCCTCCCTCTAACAAACAAACGCTTCCCTACACATATACCCGAGACTAAAACCAACTGAGATTCCCTGCCCATCAGATAAACCAAGGCATTAGAATACGCGGCTTAACTCCGGGTTTTGGCTATCAACGATGCCGAATGATCCATTGAGCGATGGTTTGGCAGATGGCGTTTGGGTGTTTCTTTACGGCTTCGTCTTTGAATCTTAGAAAGCGGATGCCGAGGCCTTCTAGATGGGCCTGACGTTCTTTGTCGTAGGCCTGGGCTTCTGCGCTGTCGTGGATAGGGCCGTCTATTTCGATGGCGAGGGCTAGCGATTTGCAGTAAAAGTCAACGATGAATTGATCGATGGGTTTTTGCCTGTCGAAGTCGTAGCCCATCATTTGAGAATTCTTGAGCTTTTGCCAGAGGATGATTTCGCCTTGCGTTGAACGGTTACGCAACTGTCTAGCGCGATCTTTTAGCTTGGGATTGTAGCGAAGGATGTGTTCTTCCATGGTGTCAGCCTTCCCGAGATAGAAAGACTCAACGACAGAAGGGTATGCAGCAAAGGCGCGGGAACCTGCAGCTTTCTGTGTTTGGTTTTATGAGGCAATGGAAAGCTAGGGCTTTGACTCGGAATGTAAGGGGGTGTAGTCGATATGCGAATTTATTTGTGTGTTGAT
>JBCBFY010000544.1:0-736 GCA_038527325.1 Cyanobacteria bacterium J06614_10 | reverse complement strand
TGTTTTTGTGTGTGTGTGTGTGTGTGTGTGTGTGTGTGTGTGTGTGTGTGTGTGTGCGTAACTTACATGTATATACATTTATAAAATACATAATTATATCTTATTAAAGAGAAAAAAACATTTTTGATGAATAAAATATTAAGAATAATTGATGTTTGGCCATTCTAGTGATTAATACAAATTCCTTGAATCGGCGGAATTGAACAAGGAATAGGAGAAAGAACACTCTACAACATCAATTATTCCTAATATTTTATTCTATGTTCAATAGGTATTTTTTTTTTTTTTTTAAATATAGCAGAAGACAGTAGTAAAAAAAAATAGAATAGTACTTAGAAGAAGTGTTCATATGCACAATAATTTAGGAATTGCAAGAAAAAGTGGAGGAAAAAGCCCCTGTCAAAATTAGTTGCACTATGAAACTTCATCCCAAGATTGACCCTAACAATAGACCTACCCTGCCATAATTAGGGAGCAACAACAACAACAACAACAACTATTATTAAAAACATCACTCTAATGTGACCAAAAATGAATTATAAAATCCACAATTGTGTAAATAGTTTATTTGGGGAATTAAAATTAAAATCAAAATTTGATTTTGATTTTAATTTTAATTCCCCAAATAAACTATTTACACAATTGTGGATTTTATAATTCAACAACAACAACAACAACAACAACAACAACAACAACAACAACAACAACAACAGCAACAACGCCAACACCAACACCA
>JBCBFY010000543.1:0-739 GCA_038527325.1 Cyanobacteria bacterium J06614_10 | reverse complement strand
AGCTTATCCCAAGGCTACGAACTTATGAGGCAGATTCAGGTTTCAGTCCCGATGATCGGGATTAGAGGTTGGCGCGTTCAAAAAAATCATATCCCGCACCTGACTCCCCTCGAGTTTCAGTCCCGATGATCGGGATTAGAGGTTGGCGCGGACGTGGTAGATCGAGTTTCGACATCCGTAATGGAAGTTTCAGTCCCGATGATCGGGATTAGAGGTTGGCGCGTCAATTGAGTTCGCTTCTACGCGTGCATCCAAATTGTTTCAGTCCCGATGATCGGGATTAGAGGTTGGCGCGATTGGGCTGGATCCCTCTGCTCGCCAACAGGTCCAGTTTCAGTCCCGATGATCGGGATTAGAGGTTGGCGCGGTAGAGTGGAGGGCTTTGGCTCGCCCAGAATACATCGTTTCAGTCCCGATGATCGGGATTAGAGGTTGGCGCGGCATCCGTTACAAGTTTGATATCAGGGAAGCCTTGGTTTCAGTCCCGATGATCGGGATTAGAGGTTGGCGCGCTAGATAGTGGAGATGTGGGCCGTGTTAAAGCAGCGTTTCAGTCCCGATGATCGGGATTAGAGGTTGGCGCGTGCAGGCAAGGATGACTACCATCCTGCTTACGTGATTGTTTCAGTCCCGATGATCGGGATTAGAGGTTGGCGCGCTCCTGGAACAGTCTTTGAGTGTTGTCGATCGCCGGTTTCAGTCCCGATGATCGGGATTAGAGGTTGGCGCGCCAGGATCG
>JBCBFY010000542.1:0-742 GCA_038527325.1 Cyanobacteria bacterium J06614_10 | reverse complement strand
GTACAAGCTTTGTAAGGAAAAATACATTAAGAAATTCGGACAATACCGAAATACAGAATCTGATAGTAAAAAAGAAATATGGCTAAACTAATGGTTTAAGCTTTAACTATCAACTTAAACCAGTAAATACATTAAGTTCTGCAATAAAATAAATGTAAATGTAAGGTAAAAAGTTCAGGTACGATCTAGTTTACTAATTAAATATATAAACTTAAACAAGTAGTTGCATTAAGTTCTAAATTAAGTTAAAAGTAATTTAGATGTAAAGAAAAAGTTCAGGTACGATCTATAGAATTATTGCAGCATGTTAGCTAAATACATCAGTTTCAGGGATGAATAGAGGCAAATTATTGAGTAACATTGGGTTATGGTATGGAGAAAGATTGACAATTACAAATCGAAATTTTGTAGGAAGTTCACTAGAATTAGGAAATTCAAGGCTATGGAGAAGATATTATCAGATAAAAACTAATTTCATAAGTGAAACTCACTCAAGGTTGAATTAGGATAAAAGATTAATGATATTATAATAAAAGCAATGAAGGCAAGTTCCCTGAATATTTCAAGATTTGAGGCAATTTTATTAAAGTAGAAATTATGAATGGAATGTAATAAAAGCTACTAAGGTAAGATGGAGGTCCATTTGGTTTATAAGAACTGCCTCCAAATTGACCTCCTCAGGCGGTAAGTGACCTTGGATGCCCCATAACCTTGAATCTTCCAAATTCTTATAAACCAAATG
>JBCBFY010000541.1:0-743 GCA_038527325.1 Cyanobacteria bacterium J06614_10 | reverse complement strand
ATCCAAACTGGCGGGCGTTTGTGGGGGAGGTGTTGCCGGGGGTGCGGGTAGTGGGGTTGCCGAGTGAGCCGTTTATGGGGGTGGGGTTTGAGCGAAATTTGAGCGGGCGGGCGAGGGAAGTGGTGAATTGTGAGCTGGCAGCGTTTGGGCCGGTGCTGGTGCATGTGGATGAGCCGGATCGGATCTTTTTGGGGATGTTGCGGGCGGTGGGGGTGGACTATGCAAAGGGTCAAGGGATTCCTTGTGTGGGGTTTTATCACACGAATTTTATTGACTATATAGAAGACTTTTTGCCGTTGCCGAAGTCACCGGTTTGGCAGCCGTTTTCTCGGCGGGTGGTGGCGGGGGTGCAGTGGTTTTCGATGTTGTTTATTCGGCCTGTGTTTCATGCGTATGATGCGGTGCTGGTGTCGAGTGGGGCGGCGCAGGCAAGGCTGCAGGCGTTGGGCGTGAGGAATGTGGTGTGCGATCGCTATCTCGGTGTCGATGTTGATAGATTTTTGGCGCAGCAGTGGTCTCCCGATTTCTTTCAGAAGACGTACGGCATTGAGGAGATTGAAGATAAAGTAACACTCACTTTTTTGGGGCGGCTAACGCCGGATAAGGGCTGGCAGTTTACGCTGATGGCTTTACGCGCGTGGGCGCAAGACCTGGCGAATGCTGAGCTGAAAGATCAGGTCGCATTCATCGTTGCGGGGGAGGGGCCGCTGCGTGATGAGATTGCCGCGACTTTACAGCAAATA
>JBCBFY010000540.1:0-750 GCA_038527325.1 Cyanobacteria bacterium J06614_10 | reverse complement strand
ATCGACCTTTCGAGCAAAAAATACCCCTAAAAGTGGACCTTATAAGACCAAAAACAATGCCCAAACAACTTCTGAACAACTCCAAACCAACTTTCAAAAATTCCAAAAAACGGTTTTTTGCGACCCTGAAAATGGTCAAAATGACCCTCTCAGAGGGCCAAATTTTGAACCAAAAATTTTGATTTTAGAGGTCATATATCGATCTTTTGAGCTGAAAATACAACTAAAAGTGGGCATTTTAAGGCCGAAAATAATGCCCAAACAACTTTCACATATTTTGTATTTTTTGTAAGTTTGTTTCACGTGTAACTGACAAAAACCGGTGTATATATTTCTGAAACTTTCGGCATCAAAAGTGAAACTTGCCGATGGTTTCATGGATGCGGGGGTTCAGTAGGTGTATGATTTTGATGTCATTTCTTATCATGTTTTTTCTGTTATAGAGGGAACTCTTATGAACAAGCGGTCCGCAATGTGGAATATATAAGTTAAACCCCTGGTATAGCGCCGAGTTTCACATGGTGATGTCGGTTTTATGATCGTTAAGTTACGACAGTGCGTGAGACATAGCTATGACAATCAGGACTGGCGTAGACCGCATAAATTGTGTAGATTATCAAATATATAATTTAAACCCCTGATAAACATGGGTATATTTTGCGTCGACTAACGAGTGGCGTAAACACCAAATAATGTGTACACAAAATATAATGTCTACGCCATTCGGGATCGTCAACAATATGCCACACG
>JBCBFY010000539.1:0-752 GCA_038527325.1 Cyanobacteria bacterium J06614_10 | reverse complement strand
CTATCTGCAGACGCTGAGTGCGCAAATTTTGCACATCTAGCTGGGCAAGGGGCGCTCCTGCCACCGCCTGTGCACCTTCGGGAACGAGGATGGCCGTGAGCTGGCCGCTACGCTCAAAGCCCAGTTCGCTAGCCTGCAGCGCAGCGATCTCACCGGTGTAGGTACGTGACACATCGTAGCTAGTGGTAGTCGCAGCCGTAATCGTCTCAACAGGTAGAGGGTCAGAAGCGGTGACCGCTTCGGTGTCAGCTGGTCCCGAGGCGCGGGATTGAATTATTGGGATGCTGATGAGGACGAGGCCCAAAAGGCCAAAGCAAATGAGCCATCGGGGATGTATGCGACCAGGTCGGGAAATAGGAGGGGAGTTCATGGTTGGCAGGCGAAGCGCAAGGACAGGGATGTGAGCAAGAGATTTGACCGAAGTAATCCACTCCTTCAAAAAGTCAAACGTACGTTTTAATTTTCAGTGTCAGTCGTACACCTACAGGCAAATACCACGTGAGATACCCCTGCACTGCAAAGAAGTAGAAAGCGCATTACTGATTCTCCAAGCATCTATCTATTGCTTGAAAACAGGGAATAGATAGACATAAATGCATTCCTTGCAAGACTTATTTCTGCTATAAATATTAAGCACTTGTTAAGTGCACCGCTGACACAATTAAAACGTACGTCTTAATAAATAGCAAGACCTTTTTGTATGTCTAATGCCTCATCTTTAGAAACTAAAGAGCAAATTTTAGATGTGGCAG
>JBCBFY010000538.1:0-750 GCA_038527325.1 Cyanobacteria bacterium J06614_10 | reverse complement strand
AATAAATAAACAAGAAAATTCTTATCAGAATTGAACCGCCCGGACTTTGGATGGTAATATCTCAAAAAAAAAAAAAAAAAAAAAAACTTGGCAAGACAAAAAAATGTTGTCTTGTCAAATTTTTTTGACATATCTGAAATGGCCTAAAATGCCTAGAAAATGAGTTTTGGCAACAATACTTTTTTTTGTCATGAGGTTCGCTGCGAATAACTAAAAAAATATGCATTTTTTCGGATTTTTTCATGTATCAAAATAGTCTTAAAATGTTCCAAACTACCTTTAGTCATCATAAAAAATGCAAAAAAAAAAAAAAAAAAATTTTTTTTGGAAAAAATTTTGAAATTTTTTCTAAGTTCTGGCCGAGAAAAAAAATTTAAGGGCAAAAAAATTTTGTCTCGTCAAATTTTTATGGCATGTCTGAAATGGCCTAAAATGCCTAGAAAATGAGTTTTGGCAAGACAATTTTTTTTTGCCGCGAGGCTCGCTGCGAATAACTCGAAAACTATGCATTTTTTCGATTTTTTTTCATGTATAAAAGTGGTCCTAAAATGTTCCAAACTACCCATAGGCATCATAAAAAATGCAAAAAAAAAAAAAAAAAAAATTTGTGGAAGCGTACAATTCAAGTTACTACCAACCGGATTTGAGGTATGGTCATGAAGTTCGAACTCCATCTGTGCTGAGATGGTCCGGACGTTGTGTGAAAATTTCGTCGAGATCGGTTAATATCTTCAACAAAAAAGTTAGCGT
>JBCBFY010000537.1:0-754 GCA_038527325.1 Cyanobacteria bacterium J06614_10 | reverse complement strand
ATCTTTTCCTTTTTTCTTTTAAACATATTTAAAGAAAAAAGGAAAAGATTAAATTTTTTTAACTCATTTTAAACAATTCATTCAGAGAGATTAGTAAAAATAGTTAGTTTAAAAAATTATGTAATTATTAGAAATGTTTATACCATTATGATACCTAGAAAAGATGTATATTCTTTGTTCTCTATAATGTATATGGGGTGAGTATAAAAATAGTCAAGAGGGTAAAATATATGTATATATATATATATATAAATAATAAATATATTTTCTTAAACTGTAATTGCAAGTATTTGCGTGTTAGTTCATAAATATATTTGAAATAATTATTAAAATAATTGTTTAACCAATCCAATTATATATTATGGTCTAGCAATAAACATACCATAGTTTAAACTTATTTGCACCATAAGTCATTCACTATTTGTAAAACTAAAGTATTGTTTTTAAAATGCAAATATTTATTAAGCATATTACCATTCCGATATTATTATTTTCTGAAAAATATTTGATCTAAATATTGTTGTATTCTTATTTCTTATTTAGATCAAAATAAACAAAATAATGAGTGTAAATAATATGAAGAATATATTAGAAGGGTATCACATGTCAGAGGTACATATGAATGCATAGGAGAACTTATTTCAGTATGCTTAGTTTAAGGTGATAGGTATATGCATATCTGGTTGATCCTGCCAGTAGTCATATACTTGTCTCAAAGTGTAAGAACTGAGACATGCATGGCTTAATCTTTGAG
>JBCBFY010000535.1:0-763 GCA_038527325.1 Cyanobacteria bacterium J06614_10 | reverse complement strand
ACTCTATACTCTATTCGCGCTAAGAATATCCGTCTGGAGTATAGAGTATAGAGTATAGTTGGGTGGTTCCTAGATATTTAGAATATTCAAGGCTATATGATGGATAGATGGATGTTTAGAATTTAGGCCAAAGGCCAAGCACTGGCACCCACCTTGAGTCCCGACCACTCTATATATGATTGAGCTGCACTGCCTCCCTGTCAAGGCCCACATAGAATTCAAAATATGCCTATTTGGTCTTTAAAGCCCTCAAGTTCAGTCAGCCCAAATATATTTTGGACTTAATTTCCCGACCTGATCCTGAACCTAGTGTTGCCCTGCGAAGCAGTGATGATCCTTTTCGTCTACACGAACCAAGAGCAGTACGAGAAAGAGTGTTTGCAGAGAGATCTTTTGTGTATACTGCACCTAGACTCTATAATAGACTACCTGCTGTGATAAAACAGCAAAACACACTTCAGGGTTTCAAAACTCATCTCAGGACTTTTTTATTTACTCAGGCGTACGATACTGACAACAACATTTTAAATGAAAACTACAGACTGTAGTCAATTTTTTTATCTTTGAATAAATTTTTGTTTTCGAGCGCTTGTGAATTCCCAGGAAGAACCGGCGCTCTGATGTACAAAACACCTGACTATTATTATTATTATTATTATATATGTTACCAATTTGAATACGTAACCTAAGCCTAGAATTGGACTTAAGTTGCGTGCTTCAATTGGTAAAATATAGCGGCCAAAGGAGTGTTTTTAAATTGTCC
>JBCBFY010000534.1:0-767 GCA_038527325.1 Cyanobacteria bacterium J06614_10 | reverse complement strand
GTTCAGTTTCTGTCCTGATGTATATAAAATAAACTCTATTAAAACCTTGCTTAATAGAGCATATAATATTAGTTCAAATTATATTGTTTTACATGAAGAAATAGAGAAACTTAGATTATATTTCATCAATAATCATTATAAGATAGATACATTTTTTAAGATTGTAAGAGAGTTCTTATCAGTAAAGTTTTCTATAGTCACCAAACATCAAAATGTTCCTAAATTAATCAAATATGTCAAGTTGCCATTTTATGGAAAAGTCAGCTATACATTAAGAAAAAACTTGAATGAAATTTTAAGAAAAGAGTTTCCAGCCATAGATTTTAGATTTGTTTTTACAAATAATTTTACCATAGGTTCATTTTTTAGTATTAAGGATAAAATTCCAGAATCCGTGTGCTCAAACATCATTTATGAATTTACCTGTCCTAGTTGTAGTGCTAGGTATATCGGATGTTCTTCAAGAGCATTCCGATGCCGGGTGTTTGAGCACATGGGTAGGAGTTTTAGAACAGGGGAGATTTTAAACAGAATGCCTTTCTCCAGTATCAGAGATCATTCCCATCAGGAAGATCATATATTTGGAGAGAGGGATTTTAAGGTTATATGCCATTTTAATAGCATGCAAGAAGCATTATTGGGAGAAAGAATTTTAATTGAAAGGGATGAGCCTGAGCTAAATGGTCGTGTTTAGGGTTAGTAATTCTGTGTTTTTAACTTTTACAATTTGTTGGGGGTATTTGGGATGAGCTTGTATTTTGTTCTAT
>JBCBFY010000533.1:0-768 GCA_038527325.1 Cyanobacteria bacterium J06614_10 | reverse complement strand
TCTCGATTGCCTGAAACCTGCTTCGACGAGATGCGTTAGCTTGCTATCAGCTGATCGTCAGCAGCAAACGGTAATGCGTCCAACTCAATCGGGATGACTGGATTCGAACCAGCGGCCCCTTCGTCCCGAACGATGTCAAAAGCTGAGCGTCCAAAAACGACCAAATTGACCCATCACAATTAACTAGCACAAGCAATAACGCAATCTGTGTAAGCATTTTGGGCTGATGGGAATGTGAACTACTGAGCAAATCTCCATTTCGCGTGCACAGTCGTGCCCATATTTTTAGCGAAGTGACTATCTAGTACAGGAAAACTATAATTGATGGCCATAGAAGCAACCGCAGCAGCAATCTACTGAACCCAAATTGAGCTACATTACACCAATCCAGCTTCCATCATTGCCCGCTGAAGGTCATCTGCTACAGCCATTGCCTCTGCCCGTTTATTCAAATAATCAAGATCCAGATTTCTCTGAGTCTTGAGAATACCTAACACATCACGCCATTGTTTCTCAGAATCGCTTTGTTGCCCCCAGCGTAGTTTGTTGAGAACAACATCTTCAGGCGAAGCAAAATAGAGACTGCCCGCATCAGAAAAAGAGAGTGCTCGCCTTCTCTCAAAAAGCAATGCCTCTTCATCTCCAGCAATCACTAAATCAGCACGAGAAATGGTCTCCATGTGAGTAATTTGAAGTGTCTGTAGTCGCCCGGACATCACATCCTCAACACCAGGGACATAAAACCCTTCCGACTCTAAGGCCACAACA
>JBCBFY010000532.1:0-766 GCA_038527325.1 Cyanobacteria bacterium J06614_10 | reverse complement strand
GGAGGGCTAGAGTACTGGGTTAAATATAGGGACGGCTGCAAAGAAAATTTGAGAATTTTGTAAAAGGTGCTTTTTTGGATTTTCTTTCTTCTTTCTACTTTCTTCCTTTTCTTTTTGTTTTTGTTTTAATTTATTTTTTCATTTTTTTTTTCTTTTTTTTTCTTTTTAATTTGTTGAGAAGTTGGAAGTTTTTCCAATGGCCTTTAAGTGTGCCAATTTTCAGATCAAATTGAGAAGGTGGAAATTTTTCCAGTACAATCAGATGAATTGGAAAATTTTCAGAAGTTGAAAAATTTCCGATAAATCGGAAAATTTTCCACTTTACCAACTTTAAAAAATTGGTGGCAAAAAATGGGGGTGAAGAAAAAGCGGTGGGAAACAAAAAAAGGGTGAGAAAAATCGAAAAAATCGCTGAAAAAAAATTGTTCGAAATTAAAAAAAAATCATAAAAATTTTATTTTTTTTCGAGCTTTTCCAAGAAAATGTCTTAAAAACTCTTCTAAGGGGAAACGAAACAACTAGGAAAAAATATCGAATAGTTTTTGAGAAATGTTGAAAATACATGATTTTTTTCGACTTTGCCTGCCCGTCCATCCATCCATCCATCCATCCATCCATCCATCCATCCATCCATCCATCCATCCGTCAATATAAAAAATCGCGGGGGTCAAAAATGAGAAGAAACCGCCTGTAAATTGAAGGTCAAAAAAGTGTTCCTAGGGAGGATATAAAAAAGAAGAGACTCCTATGGGGTCCCATTTGAGTC
>JBCBFY010000531.1:0-770 GCA_038527325.1 Cyanobacteria bacterium J06614_10 | reverse complement strand
TAGAAGGTATAAATCTGTGATCAGGGTGTAGAACTGCATATATAGGCCAAATATGACGAAATTCTGAGATATTGATTAAATATTTTTAAAAATCACCATGAACTATAGTTCGTGGTTATTGATGATTTTTCAAAAAAATTAAAATGCCTCAAATCTGGCTTACATATGGAGTTTTATACCCTGAACACGAATATGAAGTCCATTTTTGGAATTTATGGCGATTTTAATGATTTTATGAATTATGAAAATTTAAAATAACTGATCAAAGTGAGCTCGAAATTTTATAGAAGGTATAAATCTGTGATCAGGGTGTAAAACTGCATATATAGGCCAAATATGACGAAATTCTGAGATATTGATTAAATATTTTTAAAAATCACCATGAACTATAGTTCGTGGTTATTGATGATTTTTCAAAAAAATTAAAATGCCTCAAATCTGGCTTACATATGGAGTTTTATACCCTGAACACGAATATGAAGTCCATTTTTAATTTCGAGCTCACTTTGATCAGTTATTTTAAATTTTCATAATTCATAAAATCATTAAAATCGCCATAAATTCCAAAAATGAGCCCAAAATTTTATAGAAGGTATAAATCTGTGATCAGGGTGTAAAACTGCATATATAGGCCAAATATGACGAAATTCTGAGATATTGATTAAATATTTTTAAAAATCACCATGAACTATAGTTCGTGGTTATTGATGATTTTTCAAAAAAATTAAAATGCCTCAAATCTGGCTTACATATGGAGTTTTATACCCTGA
>JBCBFY010000530.1:0-785 GCA_038527325.1 Cyanobacteria bacterium J06614_10 | reverse complement strand
AGTGAAAATGTTGTGTTTTTTTTTCCAGTGCTGTATTTTTTTTCCGGCTCTTAAATTTGAGTGAGTGAGTGGATTTTAAACTTTTCCTGGGAAAAAAATACATTTTTTGTTTTTTTTTAATACACCTCCAAAATTCAAAAAAGATCGAAAAGTTCCGAAAAACAGCATAAAGTACCTTTTTTTGCAGATATCTGTTTTTTTTCGAGTGAGTGGCTTGCAAACTTTTCCTGGGAAAAAAAAAACGTTTGTATTTTTTTTTTCAAAAAGTGAATAAAAAAAACAAAATTCTCTCAAATCGAGTGAGTGAGTGGCGTGTAAACTTTTCCCGGGAAATAAAAAAATACGGTACCTTTGCCCCCTTATACTCAAAAAAAAATCTTCGAGCTTTGTGTGTGGAATATTGTAGACCTTCCAATATGATTCTTTGGAAACAAGGGAATTTTTGTGAGTCAAAACTCCTATGGACAATAAAGCCATATCCCCTTCGTGTCGACCCCCTTCCTTCTGGTTATGGATGAAGTGAAGTGAGTGAATCAAAAAGTTGCTTCTATGAGGCTAAAAATCAGGCAGCAAGTAGGCATTGGGTAGGCGCTAATCGCTACGCGAGATTTTTGAGTGTGTCAAAACTCCTATGGGTTTAGAGCCATTTGAAGTCAGATTTTTTTTCGAACAAAATTTTACTAAAATGGATCTAGCTCTCGAGGGAGTCATCAAAAATCTTTCAAAAGTGGTCTAAAGAATCTCCGTGATTTTTTCAAAGATATGACTGAAGAATTTTTTTTTGC
>JBCBFY010000529.1:0-790 GCA_038527325.1 Cyanobacteria bacterium J06614_10 | reverse complement strand
GCCAGGATCTATAATAATAATAATAATAATAATAATAATAATAATAATAATAATAATAATAAACACTTTTATTTGTACATAGATACAAAATTATACAAAACAAACATAATATTAATAAAGTGATTCTTCTATATACAAAAAGGAACCGGGTTAGCTAAAAGTTGCTGTCTTCCACCCGGTCCTGTAACAAAATTTCAGTATAGATGAGATATACATTTGCAATATGAAATTCATAATTAATAATAATTAAAGAAAACAAGGAAAATTTATTTACAAAATGTCCATAATTACACACACACACAAAAAAAAAAAGTGGTATACCAGCCGGAGAAAGAACCCAGGGGAAGGGGAGGCGAGCGGAACAAAATAAATTGCTCCTTTGCTATAAAATTATTCTTTTCATTATTTTATTAAAATAACGATGGACTGTGTTACAGATATAGACAACTAAATAAGTTCTAATACATTTTGTTTATAACAAGGTAGAAAAAAAAAAAAAAAAAAAAAAAAAAAGGAAGAATTATATAGTCATGAATCACCTGACGATCCAGTGAGTAGTTCGGAAAACAAATCTTATTTGGCTCAGCAAAATAATGCAAATTGATAATGATATTATAAAATAAACACGTTGTGTAGGTTACCTTATACAAAATTAGGTAAAGATAGATACAAACAGTTGAATAAAACAAGTAAATTAATTTTATAAATGGTAAGTATTGATAATAATAATAATAATAATAATAATAATAATAATAATAATAATAATAATTATAATAATAATAATAATAAT
>JBCBFY010000528.1:0-790 GCA_038527325.1 Cyanobacteria bacterium J06614_10 | reverse complement strand
CACTATTGGAGCTGGAATTACCGCGGCTGCTGGCACCAGACTTGCCCTCCAATAGTGTATGCTAACATTGTTGCAGTTAAAAAGCTCGTAGTCGAATTTTTAAGGGAATCAATTTTAAGTGGTCTCAAAGAACTGCAGAAAAAGATGATTTATCTTACTTTATGCTTGTTCACCGTTGGAATTTATTTTCTGATAGTAATTTGGGTATAAGTTTACTTTGAGAAAATTAGAGTGTTTAAAACAGTCTTACGGCTTTATATTAAAGCATGGAATGATACATAATGACATCGGTTAAGTTTTGTTGGTTTGAATGGCTGATGTAATGATGGATAGAGTTAGTCGGAGGTATTAGTATTTTGTCGTTAGAAGTGAAATTCCGGGATCGACAAAAGACAAACAACTGCGAAAGCATTTGCCTAGTATTTGCTCCTTGATCAAGAACGTAAGTTGGGGGATCGAAGACGATCAGATACCGTCGTAGTCTCAACTTTAAACTATACCGTCTAGGGGTTGGCACACGTTTTTTTTGACTTTGTCAGAACCTTATGAGAAATCAAAGCGTTTGGGTTCCGGGGGGAGTATGGTCGCAAGGTTGAAACTTAAAGGAATTGACGGAAGGGCACCACAAGATGTGGATCCTGTGGCTTAATTTGACTCAACACTGGAAAACTTACCAGGTCCAGACATAGGTAGGATTGACAGATTGATAGTTTTTTCTTGATTCTATGGGTGGTGGTGCATGGCCGTTCTTAGTTGGTGGAGTGATTTGTCTGGTTAATTCCGTTAACGA
>JBCBFY010000527.1:0-793 GCA_038527325.1 Cyanobacteria bacterium J06614_10 | reverse complement strand
CATTGTTCAAAGTTAAAGTGCAAAACACTGTAGTCATCCAAATAATAAGTTTTCTTAGCCGTTTTCTGTGGAGGTCTTTTTAATAAAGACCCCGGAGAACTGAGTCAGTACGACAGACAAACAGACAGACAGACAGACAGCTGGACACGTGGGCCCGTGCCCATGCCCTTGTGAACCCCGTTTGTACGATAATCTTCCGCAAGCGGAGAAAAACCATAGTGTAAACGAGAATTGCGCAAGAATAACGGACAATATCGGACAAAAATGGGCGTTTTTAGGGCGTAACCTGAAGCCACACCTCTTTCTTGGACGGACAGTGACCGACAAAAACGTTACCAACACGCAAAAAAACGTACAATTTACGGAAGAACTACGTACAAAAACGTACGAAAACGTATGAAAACGGACATCCACTTGTAAATGCTTTTGGTGTGTGGATCTCCTGTGACTCCTCCCACATTTCTAGGCCTCCCCCACATAACGATCTTGTCCGAGATCTGTCCGTCGTCGCATGCACGCAGCTATCCGTTATTGTCCGTTATTGTCCGTTATTGTCAGTTATTGTTACGTTTTCGTATGATGTTATCCGTTAAGCTCCGCGAACGTTAAAGTAAATTTTGGTATCCACTATGTAAATATCCGTTGGTGTCAGTTATTCTTACGATATTCTAACGTTATTATTACGATATCGTCAAGTATCGTCCGTCATTTATACGCTATTCATACGATATTTCACGTAATTGTCGGTCATGATACGCTCAAAAAAAGGGGTGGAGCAACCCGATCCTCCCAC
>JBCBFY010000526.1:0-796 GCA_038527325.1 Cyanobacteria bacterium J06614_10 | reverse complement strand
GGAGTAGTGGGAGCTGCTGCCTAGTGATTTGGATAGCGATCGCAGCGCGTAGTATTGGGCTGTAGGCAACGGCTGCTTACCCAAGGTTAGCTTGTAGGTATTCCACTTCAGCAGTCCGTTCAAGCCGGTACGACCAATGAGCGATGTCGCGGTCATCAGGCCAACTTTGCGAAACGCTTTGATATGGTCGTGCTCTTGTTCTGTTTCGAAAGCAAGCTCTTTTGCTAAGGTGTCGTAGCCGCCAATTGATTGAAAGACGCTGCCTGTAACTTGGTTGTAGAGGACGGTTTCAGTCTCGGAGTTTGAGATGTAGTTGTAGTTGGCAAACCAGCTGAGGTGGTTGAGTGCGAGGCGCTGGGTGGGGGAGGCCTCGGCGTAGAGGGGTGTACCGTACAGTAGTGAATGGGTGGGCTCACTCCAGAAGTGTTCTCTATTTTCTTCGTATCTAAAGCTGCGGGTGAGTTCTGCTATTTTTTCGGTGTAGTCAGAATCTAGGTTGTTCTGATAGGTTCTCTCGATGAGGTGAGCGTGTCTGAGGCGGGTGCGCTGGTCTGGGTGAGTGAGAGGCTGGGGGCGATTGGCGACTGCCGTTGACCCGGTGGAGGGGGTGGCTTTGGGCGATCGCCTGTCTGTGATGGGGGCTTTGGTATGTGTCATGTCAGGTCAATCCTCGCAAAGGTATGCCACGAGGGCGTCAACGGTTGGGTAGTCGTACAGCAGGGTCGGGTCAACTGACTGACCGAGCCAGTCTTCTAGATCACCAGTAAGGCCGATTGCGGCTGAAGAGTCTAACCCG
>JBCBFY010000525.1:0-805 GCA_038527325.1 Cyanobacteria bacterium J06614_10 | reverse complement strand
TGTCCGTTATAGTCCGCTAGGTCCGTTATTGTTAATGGTAGGCCCGTTATTGTCTGTTATTGTCTGTTATTGTCAATTATTGTCCGTCATAGTCCCCTAGGTCCGTTATCGTCCCCTATTGTCCGTTATAGTCCACTAGGTCCGTTATTGTCTGTTATTGTCCGTTATTGTCCATTACTGTCCGTTATTGTCCATTAAGGTCCGCTAGGTCCGTTATTGTTTGTTACTGTCTGCAATTGTCCGTTTTGGTCTGCTAGGTCCATTATTGTCAGCTATTGTCCATTATAGTCTGCTACGTCCGTTATTGTTCATTACTGTCCGTTATTGTCCATTACTGTCCGTTATTGTCAGTTAAGGTCTGCTAGGTCCGTTATTGTTCATTACTGTCCGCTATTGTCCGCTTTGGTCCGCTAGTTACATTATTGTCCACTATTGTCCATTATAGTCCGTTAGGTGCGTCATTGTCTGTTACTGTCCGTTGCTGTCCGTTATAGTCCACTAAGTCAGTTATTGTCCGTTATAGTCCGCTAGGTCCGTTATTGTCTGTTCTAGTCTGGTAGATCCGTTATTGTCTGTTATTGTCCGCTATTGTCATTTTCATTCCTCCGGATCCGTTATTGTCCATTATAGTCCGCTAGGTCTGTAATTGTCAGTTGTTGTCCGTTATTGTCAGTTATAGTCCGCTAGGTCTGTTATCATCCGTTAAAGTCCGCTAGGTCTGTTAATGTCCGTTCTTGTATGATTAATTGAGGAAATTAATCAGCCCCATCTATGGTGGACCAAGTTAAAATCATCTCTCTTTGGG
>JBCBFY010000524.1:0-808 GCA_038527325.1 Cyanobacteria bacterium J06614_10 | reverse complement strand
ATTGTCTAGACTTGAATATGTATAGCTACTTCCGACATCTTTATTAGATGTTGTACTATTTTATATATGATAATCATAATGGTAACAATAATAACAATAATGACAATAATAAAAATAATAATAATAATATTAATAATAATAATAATAATAATAAAAGATAGCAATACTGGGATCGGCACATATATTGAGAAATTCTCTCAATTAATTAAAAGCAAGGATTTCATCATTCTTAAGTCTATGGTCTAGACTCGAATAAGCATATCTAAAAGAACGTTTGTAAAGAAAACTGAATGATAATAATAATAATGATAATATAGATAATAATTAAACAACAATAAGAGTAATGATGATAATAATAGTGCCTCTTCTATTTTCACATAATATTTTTCTTTTAAATTTGTATTGAATAAACAATAATTAATAGAGGTAATTAGAGGATGAGACAAATGTTTAAATTAATTTAAATGATATTTCTTTCTAGCCCAATTTATCTATATTATCATTATTATTATTATTATTCAGTTTTCTTTACAAACGTTCTTTTAGATATGCTTATTCGAGTCTAGACCATAGACTTAAGAATGATGAAATCCTTGCTTTTAATTAATTGAGAGAATTTCTCAATATATGTGCCGATCCCAGTATTGCTATCTTTTATTATTATTATTATTATTATTAATATTATTATTATTATTTTTATTATTGTCATTATTGTTATTATTGTTACCATTATGATTATCATATATAAAATAGTACAACATCTAATAAAGATGTCGGAAGTAGCTATACATATTCAAGTCTAGACAAT
>JBCBFY010000523.1:0-815 GCA_038527325.1 Cyanobacteria bacterium J06614_10 | reverse complement strand
ATGTATGATAAGTCTATGTATCAGTTCAAGAAAATTATATTCTCCCCCTTAACATTTCAGTAATTCAATATGAAGATAGCAACCTTCGACCAAATGGTTGGCATGTGTTGATGATGCTCTTTCATATGCTGTAGAATTAGTAGTAACAGCATTATTTCAGGTTATGATGTCAAAGCATTGGTAACCACAAGACTGTTAACACCCACTCATCCAAGATGAATTGATGTTATGTAATCAGAAATCAGGATATTAAAAAAAAAAAAAAAAAAAAGCTCTTAGATCCAAAATCACAATCAAGGATGAGACTAAGAATAACTATTAACTTGTCTTTTCAAGATGAATAATTCTTGGATTAAGAATTTATGCTAATAATTAGATACTTTTTTTTTTTTTTAAATTTCTGGCGTCAAATGGCTATGCTCATAGACGCTGAGTTAAGTGCTCCATAGGATATTGCCTGGGTTGATAATCAGACCGATTGAACCCTTTAAGGATTATCTTTAGACAATATAGTGACTGGTTTAGAAAACGAAAGTTTGATGCAATATGAATATAATATATTGAATTGTTAAGTCAAGAACTACAAACATCCTATTCAGAATTTTTACAAAGTAAAAATTCCGAATATTCAAAGACTCCAAATTGAGTACCAGATCAGAAATATAAGTCTTTAATGAGCTGTCTTGGTACTCTATTTAAAATCTAGGAACTAAAAAATATTCACAAAAAAATAAAAAAATAATAAAAAACACTGCACTTCACAGATATTTTTTTACCGAGTTATAAATCTAGGTTGAAATAGATATTCATCTAAG
>JBCBFY010000522.1:0-823 GCA_038527325.1 Cyanobacteria bacterium J06614_10 | reverse complement strand
AACAACAACAACAACAACAACAACAACAACAACAACAACAACAACAACAACAACAAACGACAACGACGATGACAACAACACATCTTTATTACCTTAAGAATCGGAGATTTTTTTCATGTTTATGAATCTTTCTTTCTTTTTTTTTTCTTTTTTTGCACGATTAAATGTTAATTGTGGATAAGCTTAATACAATGGCCTATTCTATTTAAATTAATAGGTTTTTAATGGGTGTTATTTTAAGACGAAACTCATTTTCCCCTATGCAATTGCTCTTAAAAAGCATACTAATCTAAGTAAATTTCGTCTTAAAATAACACCAATTAAAAACCTATTAATTTAAATAGAACAGGTCATTGTATTAAGATTATCCACAATAAACCTGTTATCGTGGAAAAAAAATCATAAACGTGAAAGAAATCTCCGATTCTTAGGGTAATAATGTTGTTGTTGTTGTTGTTGTTGTTGTTGTTGTTGTTGTATCATTATCGGCAATAGACTCGAAAATTTAAAAGAATAATGTCCAGTTCGTCAGACTATCCAAAGTGAAATTAAAATCATGAAAAGATTCATAAACTCCAATGAACCTCCAATTCTTACGGCAATAATGTTGTTGTTGTTGTTGTTGTTGTTGGTGGTGTGTTGTTGTTGTTGCCGTTGGTGTGTTGTTGTGTTTGTTGTTGTTGTTGGTGCCGTTGGTGTGTTGTTGTTGTGTTTGTTGTTGGTGGTGGTGGTTGTTGTTGTTGTTGGTGGTGGTGGTGGTGGTGGTAGTTGTTATTTTTTCGGTCAAAGGAAAATTCGCCCTCCAACTGGTTACCTATGTGTG
>JBCBFY010000521.1:0-845 GCA_038527325.1 Cyanobacteria bacterium J06614_10 | reverse complement strand
ACCCAAATGATCCCACACAGGAGATCTTTAAGAGGGTCCTGCAATAGGGCCCAAAAGAATCTCAGACAGGAGATCTTTAAGGACGTCGGTCCGCTTGAGGGGTGTGATTTTTTCCCTTCAATACTAGACACCTGTTGTTTTTACAGGACGTTTGGGTCTATTTGGAGATTGGAATTCTGAAGTTTCATCAAAATCGGTCGATAATTACCCGAGCTAGGGCCTAAAAACCCCAAAAATGGGTTGAATATTGCACGTTTTTCAATTTCTATCTCCTCTGTCAATTTTAGAGATAGAGGTCTGAAATTTTTTTGGGTTATAATATAGACCTTGTTCTTTAATTGCAAGCCGATTTTTTTTCATATGTTGTCTCAAAAATTTTTTATGACATTTTGAAATTTTTTTTTCAATTTTCAAGGTCAAATTTTACATTTTATCAATTTTCAGTAACTTAAAATTAATTTATCGAAAAAAATTGGCTTGATATTAAAGATATATGTCTTGGCTTTCATATGAAAAAAAAATTATTCAAATCGGTTGAAAAATGGCGGAGGAGATAGAAAAAATATATGATTAATTTATCAATTATTAGTTTTCAGTAATCAGTCATTCAAGTTATATGATTAGGTTATGGTTATTATATACACAATATCTCAGCCGTTCGTAAAGCTACAAAATTGAAATTGATATCAAAAGATGCGGAAGAAAATTTCCTATATATTTGGTCTGATGTTATTTTATGCTAAAGGTTCACCCAGATGAGTAAAATGGGAAAGAACGAACTTTTTCTGATAACTGTACACATTTTTTTCAGTGCTTCGAGTCTGATATCTCGAGAACCAAATGAC
>JBCBFY010000520.1:0-855 GCA_038527325.1 Cyanobacteria bacterium J06614_10 | reverse complement strand
GGCGGAGATCGACTCGCCGCGCTCGAACTCCGTCCACGTCCTCACGACCTCGGTCAACTCGGGGTTCGCGGCTTCGGTGCTCCTCGGGGCGCAGAAGGCGCGCGGGTCGCTGCTCTTCGTCCTGCAGGACGACGTCGAGCTGGGCGCGGGGGCGCTCGGTTCGCTCGCTTCGGCGATGAAGCGCGACGACGTTTTCGCCGCCGGCCCGCGCATCGAGCTCGCCGCCCAGGTGCGGCCCTTCGCGTCGACGGCGGAGCCCGAGGCCGGCGCCGGGCGCGACGCGGATCAATACGCGGCCCCCGAGGTCCGCATCGTCGACGACCGGCTCGAGGTCCGCGAGCTCGCGGCCGACGTTCCCAAGGGCGACGTCGACCCCGTGCCGGTGACCTTCGTCCCGGCGACCGCCGTGATGCTGCGCCGCAAGAGCTTCGTCGAGCAGGGCGGCTTCGACTCCCTCCTCGCACCGTTCTCGTGGGAGGACGTGGACCTCGGCCTGAGCGCGCGCCGGCGCGGCGAGCGCGTCGTCCGCGTGCCGAGCGCGGCGGTGCTGCACCACGCGCACCTGCCGTCCATCTGGGACCACGTCCCGGACGGCCTCGCGCGCGCCGTGACCGAGCGCAACCGCCTGCTCACGCGCTGGAAGCACCTTGCGACGCGTGCCGAAGCGACCGAGCACCTGGTGAGCCTCTGGCGCGGCGTGCTGGAGGCCGGCCTCGCGGGCGACCGCGAGACGCTCGCGAGCGTCTGCCTCGCGTTCGAGCGACTCAACGAGGTCACGGCGTCCCGCGCGAACATGCAGGGCGCGTCGCGCGAGCTGAGCGAGGTGCTGGGGCAGTAGCGATACCGAGCGATACC
>JBCBFY010000519.1:0-866 GCA_038527325.1 Cyanobacteria bacterium J06614_10 | reverse complement strand
CCTAAGGTTATAGATTACGTAAGTTAAAGTATGCCATCCATCGCTTACCTAAATTGGAAAGAGGGTAGGATGTCGTCGCTCCCCTGTCAGCAAGTTTGTAGCCCCAGCGAAAGATGAAAAGACCAACCTATACTCTATTCGCGCTAAGAATATCCGTCTGGGCTCAGCTTCTACTAAACCCTCCTCCTGTACTTTCCATTTTTTTCCTGGATTAACAGTCGGTTTGGTTCCCCAATCACGAAACTATGGTTTTCTATTATTTTCTTATGGAATTAATTCTGGATTAATTTTGGTTCCCCAAAGATTGGGGATGAAAGGACCAACCTAACCTCACCTATACTCTATTCGCGCTAAGAATATCCGTCTGGAAAATTTTGATGAGCCAAAAAGGCAATATTTCTTTAAAAAATTAAGAAAATTTTACCTTCAGGCGGATATTCTTAGCGCGAATAGAGTATAGGTGAGGTTAGGTTGGTCCTTTTTAACCTTTCGCTCTCGAGACACGCCTGATGACAGCGGAGCGACACATCTCACCCGTACGAATGCCCGCAGTGCACTGAAAGTGACACTGCGATTCAATAGTGTGGTGGTTGGAACGAACTTCTTCCGTTTCTCACTTTGACTGTGAAAATCGGGTTTTGAGCTGAAATTATGCTGTTCGTGGTGAGCACTTAGGGAACCACCTAGGTGAAAAGTGCCAATGTAAACACGGCTTAAGTCATTGGAGAAATCCTTTAAATAGGGTAGAATTTTATTTCATTATAGAATTTAGGCCTATAAATACCAAGCACTGGGGTTGCATAGACCATTCAGTGACAATATATGATATGTAAAATGAAAACCCCCTGCTGACAAACTTATACATG
>JBCBFY010000518.1:0-884 GCA_038527325.1 Cyanobacteria bacterium J06614_10 | reverse complement strand
CGGGACTGAAACATGCCATCGCAGTTGTCGAAAGCGAGGGTGAAGCTCCTCGCCAAACCCTAATCCCGACTCTCGGGACTGAAACGGGCTCTGTGTGTCTGTCGGGAGTTGCAGCTAAATCCTCGCCAAACCCTAATCCCGACTCTCGGGACTGAAACCTTACACTAGCGCGGACCGCTGCCAATGGCGACGACTCGCCAAACCCTAATCCCGACTCTCGGGACTGAAACTGTCCGCCTGTGAGTGAGGGCGTTTAGCCACTGAAACTCGCCAAACCCTAATCCCGACTCTCGGGACTGAAACATCGCCTCTGGGGTATCTCCTGGAGCCTCGTCAACACTCGCCAAACCCTAATCCCGACTCTCGGGACTGAAACGCGCAGACGCTGCACATCCTGCTCTTGCCATTGCCTCGCCAAACCCTAATCCCGACTCTCGGGACTGAAACGTCAAGCCCTAATTTTTCGCCAAGTAAGGGGAGCTCGCCAAACCCTAATCCCGACTCTCGGGACTGAAACGAGGCAAGCATTACCGAATTCCTAGACTTCGCCGAACTCGCCAAACCCTAATCCCGACTCTCGGGACTGAAACTTCAGGCGGGTAGCTCAAACGCTTCCGCATCTGCCCTCGCCAAACCCTAATCCCGACTCTCGGGACTGAAACCTCCAGAAATATTGGAAGCAATGTCAACGTCCATCAGCTCGCCAAACCCTAATCCCGACTCTCGGGACTGAAACTCCACACGGATAATCGGAGTGCAAACAACCCAGTGGCCATCGCCGCTCGCCAAACCCTAATCCCGATTCTCGGGACTGAAACGAAAATGACACTTTTATTGAATAAAAAGGGTAGCGAACTCGCCAAACCCTAATCCCGATTCTCGGG
>JBCBFY010000517.1:0-888 GCA_038527325.1 Cyanobacteria bacterium J06614_10 | reverse complement strand
ATAAAGGCTAGAATAGGTTAGATTTTGTACCCTAACCAACCCTAGGACTACTTAGATACTCTGACAATGGGTGCATATGCCACGTGCTCAACCAACTCCTTGCTCTTTATAATTTGAAAATGTGCAGCATGGACCATGCATGCACACCTCAAACAACAAGCAAAGTACTCTTATCATCTCATTAAAATTTATTAAAATATTGCAACAATCATAGTATGTCAATTTTAAAATCAGATATTTAGATTATTTAAGATGAGATAGAAGAATCTGCTACATATCTCAGTATTTACATAAAATATTTACTTTTGACATATTGTAACTAATATAAAAGCCAAATACAGTAATAAAATTATAACACATTCACATGTACAAGTAGCTACATTTACTTTAAAATAGTTAAGCAGTGATTCTACATTGCAAAAGTACATTGCATTCTATAAACAATCACAAGTTAAAAAATAGTATCAGCTATACTTATAAAATACTGGTATCTATAAATATATAGTATGTGTAATATATAAAAGGGGACATACATAATCATTGTAGCGTTAAGCATAAGATACATGCAATATTTCTTTAAGTTCTATTGTGAAAATATTGATCGCAAGACATTTATACAGCAGAATTCTGTTTTTGCAGTAGATGCTTCTTTAACTGGATTTTAAACTTATGCATAGTTGTAATTTCTTTGATGTGGTTTGGTAAATTATTCCAAATCATTGGTCCTTTTATAGCTACCATTCTTTGACCAATATCAGTTCTGGTTCTCTTGACAAATAAATTATTTCTCTGGCGAGTATTCAAAATATTAAGAAATTATTTTCCGGATTGGCTATATGAAAATATTTTGACCATCCATGAAGTCAGAGATATGAATACTCGCCAGAG
>JBCBFY010000516.1:0-904 GCA_038527325.1 Cyanobacteria bacterium J06614_10 | reverse complement strand
TCTCGGGACTGAAACGCTAATTAATGACATACACCACGCCCGCTAGCATGACTCGCCAAACCCTAATCCCGACTCTCGGGACTGAAACCTTAATTCAAAAAGTCTTGAATCGTAGCTGTTGCCCTCGCCAAACCCTAATCCCGACTCTCGGGACTGAAACGGTAGCTCAGTTTCTTGTTCTGCGGTAAACAAAGCAGCTCGCCAAACCCTAATCCCGACTCTCGGGACTGAAACCAATGTAGATGCTGTACATAGTCCCAAACATTCGAGCTCGCCAAACCCTAATCCCGACTCTCGGGACTGAAACTGTCGAGCGATCGCCGCCCAAGACCCAGCCGTTACCCTCGCCAAACCCTAATCCCGACTCTCGGGACTGAAACTGGCGACAGTAGAAGACCTGGGCGAGTGGGTAGCGCTCGCCAAACCCTAATCCCGACTCTCGGGACTGAAACAAGTGATAGAGCTTCTTGTTATGACGCGACCGGCGACTCGCCAAACCCTAATCCCGACTCTCGGGACTGAAACTCGCCGATCATGATGTCGCGGACTTCGTCGCCTAGGCTCGCCAAACCCTAATCCCGACTCTCGGGACTGAAACCTTCCGCCTCTTCTTTGATATTGTCAGCCTCTCTCTCGCCAAACCCTAATCCCGACTCTCGGGACTGAAACATCAAATTACGCCGGTCACGCTCGATACGTTGACGGCTCGCCAAACCCTAATCCCGACTCTCGGGACTGAAACATTTGCCGAGCAGACTTCACGCGATCGCCACCACGCTCGCCAAACCCTAATCCCGACTCTCGGGACTGAAACACAGCCGTAAGCTGTACGCCCCGGTCACCAAAGTTAACTCGCCAAACCCTAATCCCGACTCTCGGGACTGAAACTCTATCTTGACCTCCT
>JBCBFY010000515.1:0-924 GCA_038527325.1 Cyanobacteria bacterium J06614_10 | reverse complement strand
GTAGCGCTCACGCTCGCCAACCCCTAATCCCGACTCTCGGGACTGAAACGGCACAAAGCAGTTATTGAATAAACCTAGAGGGAACTCGCCAACCCCTAATCCCGACTCTCGGGACTGAAACCCGCGTGTGTGACAGTTGCCCGTTTTGGGCCAGCTCGCCAACCCCTAATCCCGACTCTCGGGACTGAAACAGATGGAGGAGAAGGCGACAGCGACGGCGGAGACGAAACTCGCCAACCCCTAATCTCGACTCTCGGGACTGAAACAGCGGCACTTCGATTGCCGGCACCAAAACTTCTCCTTCTCGCCAACCCCTAATCCCGACTCTCGGGACTGAAACACCTGCCCCTGGTGCGCGCACACTGAAGCGGTCTCGACTCGCCAACCCCTAATCCCGACTCTCGGGACTGAAACCTGTTAAAGCTCCTTCGAGTAGAGAAGGAGATGACTCGCCAACCCCTAATCCCGACTCTCGGGACTGAAACCTTTGGCCCACCGGTAGCCCCGGTCCACCAGCAGCCTCGCCAACCCCTAATCCCGACTCTCGGGACTGAAACGATCGAAGGGTAGTATCAGCTGGCCGGGCCGCCACTCGCCAACCCCTAATCCCGACTCTCGGGACTGAAACTAACCTTTGCGCAATGATCCAAAGCGCTGAGAGGTCTCGCCAACCCCTAATCCCGACTCTCGGGACTGAAACACATCCTCCCGACGCTGATGCTACGCATACAGCGCGGCTCGCCAACCCCTAATCCCGACTCTCGGGACTGAAACCTTTTGCCATTCTTTGATAATGCTGGCCAGGGCGTCTCGCCAACCCCTAATCCCAACTCTCGGGACTGAAACAGATAAATGTTGTTGCGTTTGATGGCTCGACTAGGCTCACCAACGCCTAATTTCGACTATTGGACCTAAGGCATGAGG
>JBCBFY010000514.1:0-927 GCA_038527325.1 Cyanobacteria bacterium J06614_10 | reverse complement strand
CTCAATATCTTGCCAGCGCTTACCAATAATCTGCAGGCCAATCGGCAGTCCATCTTTAGTTTGTCCTATTGGAATGATGCTCTGATTGACTGTATGCGCATGGTCAATGCAGCCATCTACGGATTTATTAAAGAGGGCAGTTGGAGCTGATGACCTTAGCCCGTTCTTCCGATGATAGCTATATGGCAAGTAATTGGCAGGAAAATTTAGTCGAGAAGCAGGTAACGTACACCTTAAACCTGAATGGAAAGATTTTTCTGATCGATAATGTGCCTGCTCGTGTGAATGAAGAAACAGGCGAGCAATTTTTCTCTCCATCAACCGTAGAACGGCTGCAGCAGACAATCTTAGACGGAAAAGAACCTGAACAAAATGGTCAGGTTCCTGTGTCTAACTATTCAAACAGCGCGGCATAAAAATTTAAGAGAAGCAAACTGATAAGGTTTGCTAACACTGGAACTAACATCGCCCACAGGCAATAATTAAGAGCTGCCGACTTGAGCAGGCAATGCTGTCATATCTACGGGAGAGAGGTAAGTAACGACAGGATCTTCAGTTAGGAGAGATCGCAACACTGCTAAATCTCTCCGCTCTATGCGCCAATCAATGTATGCGCTCTGCTGCTCTACCGAATTCCATTGTTGAATTAGCACAAACCGGTTGGGGTTGTTGGCATCTTGTACCGTCCAGCTGTAGTTGATGCCAGAAGCAAGTCGAGTAGTGGGAATCACTTCTGCACTCATCAAGTGCTGCTTCAGAGTCTCTGGATCTTCGGCCATTAATTCAACGCTGACGATGACGGGCGCTGCCTCTGCAGGCGCCATGACAAATGGAGGATAGCTTTGGGCGTCAGTCGAAGTTAGCATTTCTATATCGTTAGATGGAGTATCGTTGGACTGTGCAAATATCGGGCTCGAATTGACAATA
>JBCBFY010000513.1:0-933 GCA_038527325.1 Cyanobacteria bacterium J06614_10 | reverse complement strand
CTCGATAGAGTGAGCTACGACTCCTACCAGCTTTAATTCACTCTTTTGTGCAGACGTTATTTTGGTGATTCGCGCCCTAAAATCCGTGATTAAGGTCAAAAATTAGATACTTTATGCGCCACTCGCGCGGACCCGATTTTTTCTAATCACGCCTTAAAATCCATGTTTTTGGTCATAAATTAGACACTTTATGCGCCACTCGCGCGGACCCAAATTTGGCGTTTCGCGCATTAAAATCCGTGTTTAAGGTCAAAAAATAGACACTTTATGCGCCACTCGCGCGAACCCGATTTTTCCTTTTCACGCATTATCCATGTTTTTGGCCATAAATTAGACACTTTATGCGCCACTCGCGCAGAACCAAATTTGGCGTTTCGCGTCTTAAAATCCGTGTTTAAAGTCAAAAATTAGACACTTTATAAGCCACTCGCGCGGACCCGATTTTTCCTTTTCACGCCTTAAAATCTATGGTTTTGGCCATAAATTAGACACTTTATGCGCCACTCGCGCGGACCCAAATTTGGCGTTTCGCGCCTTAAAATCCGTGTTTAAGGTCAAACATTAGACACTTTATGCGGCACTCGCGCGAACCCGATTTTTCCGTTTCACAACTTAAAATACATTTTTTTGGCCATAAATTATTAGACACTTGATGCGCCACTCGCGCGGACCAAAATTTGGCGTTTCGCGCCTTAAAATCCGTGTTTAAGGTCAAAAATTAGACACTTTATGCGCCACTCGCGCGGACCCGATTTTTCCTTTTCACGCCTTAAAATCCATGTTTTTGGCCATAAATTAGACACTTTATGCGCCACTCGCGCGGACCCAAATTTGTCGTTTCGCGCCTTAAAATCCGTGTTTAAGATCAAAAATTAGACACTTTAGGCGCCACTCACGCGGACCCGATTTTTCCGTTTCGCTCCAAAAAATCCA
>JBCBFY010000512.1:0-941 GCA_038527325.1 Cyanobacteria bacterium J06614_10 | reverse complement strand
CCAAATTATTGAGCGAGCTTGCAATACCGCTGCGGCTTTCAATCTCTTGTTTAATCTCTAAGGACTGTTGATGAAAGTCAATCGCACGCTCGTAGTCGCTTAAGCTATCGTAGGCAATGCCCAAGTTACCCAGAGCATTCGCTTCACCCTGACGATTGCCGATTTCAATATAAATCTCTAACGCTGACTGCCACGATGCTATGGCTGTTTGATATTGACTGAGCTGCGCAGCTTCAATACCCTGCTGCAACAGACGATCGGCTTCAGCTTTCTGGTTTTCCCGAAATAAAGCCCTCTCGTCAGCCCCTTCAACAATTAAGCGGTAAGCGCCCTTGCCATTGGCATCATAAGCCTTGGCCACAATGCGATACTGTTCTGTGGTTGGCAGACGGAATATAATCTCAGCATTCGTCCTATCACTGCCGTCGTCATTACGAGCCAGTTCTTCACCCGACGCATCTTGCAATATTAAGAAGGTATCAAACTCATTGCTATTTAACGTAATGCGAACAATCTGCTCCGCTTGTCCCTCGAACAAATGAATATCGTACAGGCTCCCATCATTAAGCCGTGCACCTCCGTCGACAAGCGTTCCTTCTACATTGAAAATAACGTCCTGCTCGATATCATTCTGTTTGACTACCGCCGTTTGTTTCACAAAAGGTCGCTTGGCAGGCATTAGCAACGGCTGTGGCTCAACCGCGTCGAACTTCTTACTTCCTCTATTAAAAGAAGCCTGACTAAAAGAAGCCCGACGAGAAATTTCGGCATTCGCCTCAGCAGGCAATCCCCACAGCAACACAACTAACGGCACCAACCGAAACCAAGACAAACCCAATGTCATGTCAGCCATCTCAACCTTATAATTCACAGGCCATAACGCTATATACCCCCATGTCATCCTATTCCAAAGAAAATCGATGAAAACAGAAATCTTATGG
>JBCBFY010000511.1:0-945 GCA_038527325.1 Cyanobacteria bacterium J06614_10 | reverse complement strand
AAAAACAATTATTTTTTCATAAAATCTTTCTCCTTGTTTTATAAATTTTATAAAAATGAACCAATTTACTGGCGCTGAGTTGGAAATTTCCAGATACTGGCGCCACCTGTCAATCAAGTTTGCTTAAAGGCAAGGAGAAAAGAAGACTTCAGTTGGAAGTACAATTTTGTACTAGTTGGAAGAAAACTTTCGTGATAAACAGTTCGCATTTTACCTTTGTGACTAGCTAGACAGTTCAACATGTCTGGCTAAACCTTACAAGAATTGGGGAATAGGGTCCAGGGCACCTAGCCTTGACCGGGACCATGGACACAGCAAACCATCTGCTGCAGCATTGTCTGCATTAAGCTACTGGATTGAATATTAGGTAAGCTGAAAGAAGGTTGCTCGACCTTCTATAATTGGCTTGATGTTCAATACACTTGGTAGCCACATGGAAGTCAAGCCCACACTTAAAAATATAGCCCACGCATATGCCATCACTGGATGACCTTTCAGGTCCCAGGGTTTGGCCTTTGGCCTAAATTCTATATTATCAATTACTCCATCCTATGCATATTTAAGTCCTGTAGCCTAACACTGCTCTAGGTTCTAGACTTATTTTATGATGCCTTTAGTTGCGTTCCTGAACTGATAATTTATTAATAGTTTAAGGTCATATATACCTAATTTGAGACCCTTGGCCAGATTGCAGTCATTCTAGTGAATGATTTGCAGTGGTAAAGGGGAGAGTAAAATGACTTAGACTGATGTACAGCCTTGTCAAATACAAGGTTTGTCATCAGTGGGTTTCATTTCTATTATCATATATTGGCACTGAATGGCCTATGTTGTCCCAGTGCTTGGCATTCATTATCCTAAATTCAATAATGAAATTACCAGAACTGAAGAAAGAGCTCTCTATTACTACTCTCTAACCTAACCTAACCTTAACTGAACTGAACT
>JBCBFY010000510.1:0-946 GCA_038527325.1 Cyanobacteria bacterium J06614_10 | reverse complement strand
ATAGGTGGTTATTTTCAAAAGGCTTAAGCAGCAAGTCATAGAACTCTGGTTGCAATCCTCTAAGAAGTTCAGTTAACAATTTGAATAATCTTAGCTTAAAAATATTTTCAACTTTTAAAACATCAAGTCTTTTATAAATTTCACAGGTGTCAATTTCTGGTCTAAAATCATGATATTTTACATTTAGTATGGTTCTCAGTAGCACGTTAATCTTTATTCTCAGCTTGTTCATATACACTGGAGGAGTTGCCCCCCATATTACAATATGTTGCATAACATGGGGTAACACGAAAGAGGAAAAAAGCATCTTTAATGTGGACACGGGTAATAACTGTCTGAGCTTGTAAAAAGTACCATTAAAGCGACTAATTTTACTTATGACGCTATTGATGTGGAGGGAGTAGGTCATTTTGTTGGATAAAGTCAAACCTAAGTATTTATACTCCTCCACCCATTCTATTTTATGACCATCAAAAAGTATGTCTGGCAACTCTGGTATTGGACGGGTATCGAAAAACATCAACTTACTCTTAGACAAGTTTGGTATTAATCTGTTTGCTTTTAAGTATTTGTTGAGATCAACGAACATCTTTTTAATTTTATTTTCTAATTCTTGGAGAGTGGGAGCAGATATAAAAAATGCTGCATCATCTGCAAATAATATAACCTCCTGATCAACAGCAAAGACTATGTCATTTAAAAAGAGACAAAATAAAAGTGGTCCCAAAATGGAACCTTGGGGCACACCCATGGTAATTACACTCATCTCGGATTTAAAATCACCAACCTGAACATATTGCTTTCGGTCTGTTAAGTAGGATTTCAGGTATTGCAATGAATGTCCACGAAACCCCATATGCTCCAATTTCAATAGGAGAACACCATGATCCTATACTGCTTGCTTTTTTTTAGACTTACGGAAAGCTTTCGATGTTATTGATCATGG
>JBCBFY010000509.1:0-949 GCA_038527325.1 Cyanobacteria bacterium J06614_10 | reverse complement strand
GTGCAATTCTGATAAGAATTTTCTAGTTATTATTATTATTATTATTATTATTATTATTATTATTATTATTATTATTAAAAAAATGAATACCTCTTCAGTGTTTTCTCTCTGCTAGGAAGCAGAGAGTTGTAGTTGATGGGGTTTTTAGCGAAATAAAGCCTATTCGTTCTGGAGTTCCCCAGGGTAGTGTGTTGGGCCCCCTACTATTCCTTGCCTATATAAGCGACATGGACACCGGCTTGGAAAATGACCTGATTGGCTATGCTGATGACCATACTCTGAAGGCTGTAGTAAGGTCTCCTCAGCACCGCATTGAAGTAGCCCAAAGTTTGAATCGTGATCTGGAGAGAATTCGTGCTTGGTGCAGTCATTGGGGTATGAAGTTGAACTCCAGTAAAACGAAATCAATGCTTGTAAGTCGATCTCGTACTGCCCATCCTCCCCACCCCCAACTTTTTATAGGTAACACTGCACTTGTTGAGTCTGATAATCTGACTATTCTTGGTGTTACCTTTGATTCACGCCTCTCATTCCAGCAGCATTTGATGAACATGTCTGGCGTTGCTGCTCGGAAGTTAGGCATAGTTCGTAAAGCTTCCTATATTTTTAACAATAATATGACCAATCACACTTGTTTTAGATCTTTTGTTCTCCCTCTGTTGGAATACTGTAGCCCTGTTTGGATGTCGGCAGCTGCCAGAGACCTTTATCTTCTTGATAAAGTGGCTCGTGGAGGGAGATTTCTCTTTCCGGATGGTACTAATTATGACCTTGATCACCGGAGAGAGGTCTCCTGCTGTTCGATGTTCCATAAGTTATACTTTGAAAGTGAGCTTCCAACTTCGTCATTAGTCCCTGGCCCTCTTCTTAATCCTCGTGCCACTCGCTATGCAGAACAGCAACACCAATATGCTGTAACTATCCCACGCTGCAACACATCTCAGTTCCA
>JBCBFY010000508.1:0-958 GCA_038527325.1 Cyanobacteria bacterium J06614_10 | reverse complement strand
ATAAACAGTTTAGATAACTGTAGCAGTTTTCCAATTGTATAGAAATGAACCCTCGATTAAAAGGACTTTTTTGTCAGCATGTTTTCGTTTCTTCAGTTATAATTTTGTATGATTTATAATTTTTACGAAGCTTGGAAAGGCGTCCAGTGCTTCAGTTTGATGCACTACCTTTTCACCATGGGTAGATGGTTTTAAAATTTGACCCGATTTCGAAAAAACTTAAATTGCTCATAACTCTTTATTAAAAGGTCCTAGAGGCCTTTTGGGTGCATTTTTTGACATAAAGTATTTTTCATATCTTTTTACCTGAGTTCACATTTTTCGATTGGAAATTTTTGGAAAACTTCACTAACTTTTTTGCGGGGCTGAGACGCCTTTTCTGTCATTGAATTTTTTGAGCCATTTTCCGAGGCGGAAATCGCTCTTAAATTTCCTCATTTTGAAATTTAAAATGCTCATAACTTCTGATAAAAAAAGCCGTAGACAGTTTTAAACACCATATTTAGAATCAACACATCTTACTTGTTAACATACTTGAATTTGAGGAAAATCGAAGGACACTTTTGATCCCCCGTCCATCCACCCACCCACCCACCCACCCATCCACCCACCCACCCACCCACCCATCCGTACAATAAAGGTTTTTGAGATTTTCAAAAAGGCGGATTTCAGCCGCAAAATTGAGATAGTCAATTTTCGTTCACTAACTACATATAAAATGGAAAGACTGTCAAGTGGACCCCATCGGGAACAGCTTTCGCAGTTCCCTTCGGGGGATAAAAGAATATGAAATCGTCACATACAATTTGCGTCAGAGTCTAGAACAAAATTAAAAATATTTTATATATATATATATATATATACCTATATCTATAATATGTATATATAAACCTAAACTACCAGTAAAGAATTAAAATTACTAAACTTTTGACAGATTAAACGTGGGCGAAAAAAAAAG
>JBCBFY010000507.1:0-958 GCA_038527325.1 Cyanobacteria bacterium J06614_10 | reverse complement strand
GGTATAATTTAGCATCAACTTTATTGTGTAGTCTAAATTGGATCCAAATTTTAATAAATTAAATTATAAATAATATTCATTACTAAAATAATGGAATTTTTCAAAATGATAATAAAGCTAGTTAATTGCATAGCAGGATTCGTAGTAGAGAATTTAAGTTCATAATTTATTTTTTACAGGATTTATTAAATAAAATTACGGTCCAAGAATTATCTTACAATTTTATACAGATTATTTATAGTTGAATCTTTTGTATGTGATTTTAAGCTAACTTCAATAAGGTCAAGTCCATGAGGACTGTAGTTTTCTTACTTATGGAAGCAAATATAATGGGGAAATGAAAAGCTTTGAAAGAAAGAGTTGCAGATTAAAATACAAATGTGTTTCAATTAATTGTTCTCCAGGAAAAAGGTATTTTTTTTATATGAAGACACTTTTCACCTGAGGACAGATTCGCAAAACACTTACGACAAATGAATGTTACCTTTCTTATCGTATCTCTCAAGGAGATACGTACTAGGGAACCTGTTTGATGAATCTGGTCCCAGTCATCTTTACAAGCAAATTATCAAGGCAATTACTGTCTGTTCAAATTAAATATATCCGTCTGACAAAACTTCGAGACACTAAAAGTTAAGATGATTCTCCTTAATTTAGGTAAGCAATGGAAGTCATGTTTCGGTCTACCCTATTGGTTCTAACTTCCTTAAATTAGGAAACAAATATAGACGTTTTGGCTCATCAAAAATTGTCAGAAAGATAATATTTAATTTGAACAAAGCACCTTAAGTAGTAGTTTTTCTATAGGAGTTAACCTACCCACACTAGCAGTTGCCAGGTTACATTTTCTCGAAAAAATAGTAATGTTAAATTAAAATTGTTTAAGGTAAAAATAATATAGAAAAGTAATATATTATCATAACAATTTGTATTGATATGAATTTAAAAGATAAGTTCA
>JBCBFY010000506.1:0-961 GCA_038527325.1 Cyanobacteria bacterium J06614_10 | reverse complement strand
TCCCCTACACGACCCTCTTCCTATTTTTACAAAGTTTCGTTTGCTTATATAATTTATAAAAAAAAAAAAAAAAAAAAAAATATAAAGAGAAATAGAATTGAAATTTTATACATTTATTTAAAAGTGTTGAAACTTCATTATACACTGGCATTAAAAACTGATTTAAATGAAAAGAAGATAAGATTACCATTTTATACACTGATAATTCGAATGCGCGATGGCATTTATAACTGATTGAAAGAAAGAAGAGAGGATTGCGATATTTTTGCACTTAATTAAAAGCTGGAAAGTCAATTTTTGCTTAAACAAAATATAAGTAATTCAAATGACAGGAAAAAGATATATTTGAGGAAAAGGGAAAGAAAAGAAACTAGAAAATAATTAAAATGAGAAAAAAATATATATATATATAATTTCTATAGCCAAAACATAAGAAAATGCGCGAATCAGTCAACAGATGATCAACAGAAAAAGCAATAAGTTATCAATGATACCAAGAATCAATTATAACGAGGATTATGAATAAAGATATAAACGTAATGAAGAACTAATATAAGAAAAGAAATTAATTAGCAATTATTAATTATCATAATTATGTTTATTGAATGTATGTGAGTATATTTGTGATGCAAATGATTGAATGTATGGGATATCCTAAGAAAATGAAAAAAAAAAAAAAAAATAGATAATTCATATCTTTAATTTTTTTATATACAAAAGCCCTAGGCAAAGCAAAGAAGAAAAGAAAGGAAGAAAGAAAGAAAGAAAGAAAGAAAGAAAGAAAGAAAGAACATAGAAAATTGATAAGAATATAGAATTATTATTATTATTATTAAAAAGAAAAAAATGCATACCTGTTCATATAAGAAAAAGCCAGAAGCAACTTACTTAGAAATAAGCTTCCATAAGATATAGTACAAATGATGGAAAATTAATTAAAATAGAATGAAATATCTATTAG
>JBCBFY010000505.1:0-971 GCA_038527325.1 Cyanobacteria bacterium J06614_10 | reverse complement strand
CCCCCCAATGTGTCGACCCCCTTTCTTCCTGGTCGTGGGTGGGTGAATCATGAAGTTGCTTCGATTTGGCTGAAAATTGCGGAGCAAGTAGCCTATGGGTAGGTGCTCATCGCTACACGAGGATTTTGTGCGCGTCAAAACTTTTATGGGTTTAGAGCGATTTGAAGTTGAAAATATGTTGAGTTTGAAAAAAATAGAAGCGTCGCTACTGGCCCAGGAGATTCTCCAATCAAAAATTGCTTCGGTACGATCAAAGATCTTTTTATATGATTCTTTTGAAATTAGGGCAATTTTGTGTGTCAAAACTCCTATGGGCATAAAAGTTCATTTTCGATCGATTTTTTCGTCTTTGTGAGATCAGATCAAAAGTTGCTTTTATAATGGCTAGTATTAGTTTCTACGCAGAAAAATTAAATAAAGATCATCAAATGAGTAGTCACTGATGTGTTTAAAGATTCAGCGATCTCTGAAACCAGATCCCCCCCGTGTCGACCCCCTTCCTTCTGGTTAGGGCCGGCGGCGGCGGCGGCAGAGCAAAAAAGTTGCTTCGATTTGGCTGAAAATCCGGCAGCAAGTAGCCTAGGGGTAGGCGCTCATCGCTACACGAGGATTTTGTGCGTGTCAAAACTCCTATGGGTTTAGGGCGATTTTTAGTCAGATTTTTTTCCGGACAAAAATTTACTAAATTCGATCTAGCGCTCACATTAGTCATCAAAAAACACTCAAAAATTGGCTACACACGGTCCATGATGTTTTTAAGGATATGACTAAAGAATTTTTTTTTTGTCAAAAGTCCTATGGGAACACCACTCGATTGAAAATTTTTTACACTAAAAAAAAAATCTCACTTCCATTTACTCCAAGGCCAAACAAGAGCTCAAAAAAAAAGTTCCTCAGAATTGGATGCTAGATACCCTATACCTAACTGCTTCTCACCCTGAAGTTTTTTGACCCACATCAAAAATCCTATG
>JBCBFY010000504.1:0-971 GCA_038527325.1 Cyanobacteria bacterium J06614_10 | reverse complement strand
ACTCTGGAATAGCCTTCCTGATGATGTGATGGTTGAGGATCCATCTAAGTTCAAGAGGAAATGCAATAGGTTTTTACAGGATAATGGCAGAAATTAATCGGGATTTTTATCATGATTTTTTTTTTTTAAATATATTTATTTATTTATCTTTTAGTCATTTTTTAACTCTGACTACCAATTTTAAAGCAATTCTTACCTTTCTTTCTCTCTTCAATTTTCTTCTTCGTTTTCCTTATGGATACCATATTCCGTGGGAGCTTATTTATAAGTAAATGGCCTCTGGCTTTTTCCACATGAATAGGTATTCATTTTTTAATAATAATAATAATAATAATAATAATAATAATAATAATAATAATAATAATAATAATAATAATAATAACTAGAAAATTCTTATCAGAATTGCACCGCCCGGAGACGCGCTGCGCGTAGCGCGAAAACTATGCATTTTATCAAAAAATTTTATTGAACAAAAAAGCTTTAGAATCAAAAAGTACCTCTAAGGCACCCTCAAAAGTGCAAAAAAAAGCAATTTTGAAAAAAAAAAATTTTTCCGAGACGCGCTGCGCGTAGCGCGAAAACTATGCATTTTATCAAAAAATTTTATTGAACAAAAAAGCTTTAGAATTGAAAAGTACCTACTAGGCACCCTCAAAATTGCAAAAAAAGCAATTTTGAAATTTTTTGATTTTTTGCGAGACGCGACGCACGTAACTCAAAAACTATGCATTTTATCAAAAAATTTTATTGAACAAAAAAGCTTTAAAATAAAAAATTACCTACTTGGTGACCTCAAAATTGCAAAATTCCAAAAAAAAAAATTTTGTGGAAGCTTTAAATTCAAGTTACTACCAACCGGATTTGAGGTACGATGATGAAGTTCGAACTCCATCTGTGCTGGGATGACCCGGACGTTGTGTGAAAATTTCGTCGAGATCGGTTAATATCTTCAACAAAAAAGTTAGCGTATA
>JBCBFY010000503.1:0-978 GCA_038527325.1 Cyanobacteria bacterium J06614_10 | reverse complement strand
TTACCTCGGTTGCCAGATAGGTGGATTTGGAATTGACGACAAACAAACAAACTAAGTTTCCTCCTATTCCAAGAGGCAACCGATCCCTCAACGGGTTGGCAACAAACAAACGAACATACAACTTAACTGTGCACTCTAAGTGATAGTGTTCCGGACTTTTAAGTCTTAAATTGCGTAAAATCTCGGACTATTTGGGTGGAGAAGCAGTGAGTGTGTGTTGGAATGGTTCTTGATCAGTATAAATCCTTAAATTTCCCATAAAAATTTCTCTAGATCAAAATAAGGGAGCCCTCCCAAGGGTTATGTGGTTCCTAAAGTAGAAGGTGTGGCTCCTCCAAGGGGCACTACCGTTTTTCAGGACAGTTTTACCTCTAAGGTAGGGGAAAGAGAAAAAAACTCCCAAATTTCCCCCAAGGTCTAGTAAAATTTCGAGGATCGGTCTGGGGAGATGTATTCCCAAAACAAAGACCCTAATCTAGTTTTGAAAATGCAAACGTGTTACCCCAAATAACTCATTAACACTCTCCCAGAAATCCTGATCAAGACCCTGCACTCAACAAACTTCACTACTTTCACTTCGTTTTGAATACACTACACTTTTGGTTGCACTTGTTGACTTACACGTTGTCTTAATTGTAGCGCCTAACACTAACCTCGGAGAACGCCTAGTGTTGTTAAAACAACAGCGATAATGAATTCTGCACTCAGATACTCACTCCCATAGATAACCTTAGTCATCAGTGGAAATTATGTCTCTGGTGACATTTAGACTAGGGTAGGCTAATCTAAGCAAAAAGAGGAACTTTACATATGTGACTTAACTTAAATGCTAGGTAGATGCTGCGACGTTGCTGCTTGGCTGCTTTGCTGGATGCGACTTCAGGTCTCCTCTCACAGCTGAGTAGATGCTGCGACGTTGCTGCTTGGCTGCTTTGCTGGATGCGACTTCAGGTCTCCTCTCACAGCTGAGTAGATGCT
>JBCBFY010000502.1:0-995 GCA_038527325.1 Cyanobacteria bacterium J06614_10 | reverse complement strand
TATTCGCGATCCTGGGCTGATGAGTACCCTGGAGGCGAGGAGCCATACCACCATGCTCTCGGTGACGAAATTTTTCCCAAGGGAGCAGGCTCATCAGCCAGATGCGCTGCCGATTGATAGCAATGTCAAACGGTTGGAGAGAATTTTAGAGAAGCGCATTCCAGATGATTTGATCGAGCCGGAGATTAAGCGGCAGATTGTGTTGCTGAGTGGGGGTGTGCTGCGAGAAATGGTGCGGCTGGGTCAGGAATGCTGCCGGGAGTGTATGCTCTCGATGGAGCTAGAGCCTGACGAGACGACTGTCAAAATCAACAAAGAGATTTTGACGGCGGCGGTGAAGTCTTTGCGCAATCAGTTCGCGCGGCCTTTGGGTAGCGATGCCTATGAGCTGTTGGTGAAGACCTACCGGGAGTTTACGCCGCCGGATGCTAAGAGTGATGAGTTTTTAGAACTGTTGCATGGTTTGTATGTGCTGGAATATGAAAATGACGACCTATGGTTTGATTTGCATCCGATGGTGGCAGACTTGCTGCGGCGTAAGCAGTTGATTGCGTAGATGTTACGACTGCAGCGATCATGGTGACCTAGCCTGAAGTAAGATCCCCTCTGGAGGGGTGGCGCGCAGCGACGGGGTGGGTCCGGTGAGTAGCGTCAGCGGCTGGACCCACCCCGACCTCCGCTGCGCTCCGGCCACCCCTCCAGAGGGGATTACTTTTGGTCGAGGCATTTAATTGCTGAGTGCTGATAGGGTGGATGGGAGGTTGAGTCGTGGAGTTGTCTGAGCTGGATGTGAGTAATCAGCGATCGCTGCGTAAGCTGATGATTTCTATCCGGGCAAAGACGCGGCGGTTTGGGCTGCTGCTAGCGGTTTGTGATAATCAGTTTTTTCAAGATAGCTTGATTGAGACTTATGAGGCTCAGCTGCGAGAAGAGGGCATTGAGACGCTGCAGGTGGAGCTGGAGGCTGAGCGGCCTAGCTTGCGCGCTGCGCTAGA
>JBCBFY010000501.1:0-995 GCA_038527325.1 Cyanobacteria bacterium J06614_10 | reverse complement strand
CCCCCCCCCCCCCCCCCCCCCCCCCAGAGTGGGCCTAACTTTGATAGGATGAATAATGACACCCCTTCCAAAAAAGGGAAAATAAAAAAGAAAAAAAGGAAAAGGAAAAGAAAAAGAAAAAGAAAAAGAAAAAAAGAAAACAAAAATCAATAGAAAAAGAGAAAAAGTAAAAACGAAAAAAAAGAAAAAGTATGAAATCGGATGATGATGAATGATGAATGATGATGATGAGACAAAAATGTTCTCCGATTTTTTTATTTTTTTAGAAATAAAGTTTACATGGAAAAAATTTGCCGTATTTTGGAAAATCTTGAAAAATCTTTTTTTTTGCGGAAAAAATCCAATTTAAATTTCAAAATCGGGGGTATTTTGGGAAAAAAATGTTCCGCAAATTTCTTGAAACTTCGGTCATAATTAGTTTATAGAGAGGTGATTCATGATATTTCGAAAAAAAATTAAAACCAGGGGGGGGGGGGGAAATGGGGGGGGCGAGGGGAGGTGAGTGGGCCTACCTTTGATCCGATGAATGATAGCATCCTTCCAAAAAGGTAAAATGAAGAAGAAAAAAAAAAGAATTGAAATGGAAAAAGAAAAAGAAAAAAAGAAAAAAAAAGATAAAAACAATAGAAAAAGAGAAGAAAAAAGAAAAACGAAAAAAAGAAAAAGTATGAAAGGCCTAACCCCGACTTTCTTGTGCACCCAGCCTCTAACCCCTACCTAGACGTTCTCAGATGAATGATGATGATGAATGATGATGATGAATGATGAATGATGATGAATGAATGATGAAAAAGGTTCTTTTTTTTCGCTGAAACTTTGCACACTTGTAGACTCAGATAGATAAAATTTCGGAATTTTCGTAAAAAATGGAAAAGTGGAAAATTTTCCGAAGAAATCCGATTTCAAGTTTGAGAATTAGAAATTTTATCTATCTGAGCCTACAAGTGTGCAAAGTTTCAGCGAAAAAAAAGAACCTTTTTCATCATTCATCATTC
>JBCBFY010000500.1:0-1007 GCA_038527325.1 Cyanobacteria bacterium J06614_10 | reverse complement strand
AGCAAGGTCGATGAGCGGGAAGATTTCACCGGTGAGCTGGGTGGTGATTTCAGCAACGCCGTCGCCGTTGCCATCGACGGGGGTGTCGATGGGCTCACGCAGCAGAATGTTGTTCTTCCAGGGGCCAAGGCCGTCAGCGTAGCTGCTGATGAAGTCAATCACCGTTTGATTTGCTAGGTCGCCATAGTCTGGTGCGGCGGAGAAGTCGATGAGGTCCACAAGGTCGCCATAGATTTCTCTAAGCTCTGCTTCGCCTAGGTCTGCGTTAACAACAAAGTCGTAGGGAACTGAGAAACCGCCGCCGCCTTCGTTGATGAAGGAGCCTTCTGTATCGCCAAAGAGCTGAACGAGCTGAAGGTTATCCAAGCCTGCTTCGGGCAGAATGTTGTTACGCAGGTCGAGCAGGTTGGAAACTTCGAAGGACTGGATGAAGATGCGGCTGCGGTCGGTGAAGCCGGTGTCTACTAGCGTTTGAACCAGGGGCTCTTCGAGCGATAGACCTTGCTCATCGAAGAAGGTGGGGTGCTTGGTCTCTGGATAGATGCCGATGTCGCGACCGACAACGGGGCTGAGTTCCTGCACTAGCTCGATCACTTCCTGCAGCGTCGGAATCTCAAACTCACCGTTGAATTCTTGATTGCGATAGGGGCGAGACTGTACCGCGCGGAGCTGCTTAATCTCTGCGAGGGTGAAGTCTTCTGCGAAGTAGGCCGTGACTTCTTGTCCGTCAATCATTTTGGTTGACTGGCGCTCGGGGCCAAAGACTTCAGCCACATTTGTGGTGTCATCTAGGAAGGGCTCGTGGCGAGCGATCAACACACCGTCACTGGTGATGACCAAGTCTGGCTCAACAAAGTCTGCGCCCTGGTAAATCGCTAGGCGATATGCCTCTAGCGTGTGCTCAGGGAAGTCTCCGCTGGCACCGCGATGGCCGATGACAAGGGGCGTTTGGCCGTTTAGGGTGATGAAGTGCGATCGCCCCAAAACCCCGACTTCGACTTCAACAC
>JBCBFY010000499.1:0-1025 GCA_038527325.1 Cyanobacteria bacterium J06614_10 | reverse complement strand
CTTATCCTTAATACTAAAAAAGGAACCTATTGTAAAATTATTTGTAAAAATAAATCTAAAATCTATGGCTGGAAACTCATTCCTTAAAATTTCATTTAAGTTTTTTCTTAAAGTAAAGCTAACTTTTCCATAAAAGGGCAATTTTACATATTTGACTAATTTGGGAACACTGTGATGAGTGGTGATTATTGAAAACTTTGCTGACAAAAACTCTCGCACTATCTTAAAAAATGTTTCAGACTTATAATGATTATTAATGAAATATGATCTGAGTTTCTCTATTTCTTCATGCAAAACAAGATAATTAGAACTAATATTGTATGCTCTATTTAGCAAGGTTTTGATGGAGTTTACCTTATATATATCTGGACAGAAACTAAACCAACTTAAACCCAGACCAGTGAAAGTAGGTTTTCTGTAAACACTAGTACTAATGTTCCCATTATTTTTACAAATCAGAATATCCAAAAAGGGGAGTTTCCCATTATTTTCTATTTCACAAGTGAATCTGATATTAGGGTGTTTACCATTGAGATATTCTAAAAACTTTGCAACATCAGCATACTCTTTAAACATTAAAAAGGTGTCATCAACATACCTTCTGTAAAACAGAGGTTTAAAATCTAAAGGACAATTTTCCAGCCATTCAACTTCCTTAAAACACATAAAAGTATTTGCATATACTGGGCCCAGACTAGACCCCATACTAATACCATCCACTTGATTGTATAAATTACCATTAAAAATAAATATTGACTGAGAGGTAGCAAATTCTAACAACTTTTTCAAAATGTTTTTGCCTATTCCAAATAATTTGTCCGGGTGATATTTTTCCAAGATAATGTTTGTAGTTTCCTTTAGAGGAACATTTGTAAATAGACTTTCAACATCAAAACTTGCCATTATCATGCTATTATTTATTTCTAAATTTCTTAGCTCTTCCACAAAAGATTTTGAGTTTTCTATTGTATATTCATTTTTAGTGAAAGGAGATATAACTGGAAGTAAAAATTTGGCAATTTTAT
>JBCBFY010000498.1:0-1026 GCA_038527325.1 Cyanobacteria bacterium J06614_10 | reverse complement strand
CCGCGATGGCGACACGGCCCAAGGCACCTACCCCATCTTCACCGAAGGTGCTGATGGTAACCCAGTTGCCATTGTCAACACCGATGGCAACTACAAGTACATTGGTCGCCTGGTCGTGGAATTCGACGAGAATGGCGTGATCATTCCCGAGAGCTACGACCCCGCTGTCAGCGGCGCATTTGCCACCGACGACGAAGGCGTCGCTGCGCTGGGCGCAGAAGACCTAGTCGACCCTGAAATTCAGGCCATCGTTGATACGCTCGAAGAGATTATCGTTGCCAAAGAGAGCAACGTCTTCGGCGTCAGCGATGTGTATCTCGACGGTCGACGCGGCAGTGTTCGTATCGAAGAGACAAACCTAGGCAACCTGACAGCCGATGCCAATCTGGCGATCGCAAAAGAATCCGATCCCAGCGTCGTCATCTCCCTGAAAAACGGCGGCGGCATCCGCGACGACATCGGTCAGGTGGTCATCCCGGCGGGCGGCACTGGCGAACCCGAGTTCTTACCAAACGAAGAAATCCCTGGCGTGAAGCCCGAAGGCGGCATTTCTGAAACAGACATTGCCAACACGCTGCGATTCAACAACGGCCTCACCCTGCTCACCATCACAGCAGAAGAGCTGCTAGCCGTCATCGAACATGGCGTCGCCGCCACCACCGATGACGACTCAAATACCCAGGGCCGATTCCCCCAGGTTGCAGGCATCGAATTTAGCTTCGACGTCAATGCGCCTGCAGAAGACCGCGTTCAGTCTCTCGTTGTGCTAGACGAAGAGGGCAACGACGCCGATGTAATCGTTCAAAATGGCGAGCTAGTGGGCGACCCCAGCCGCTCCTTCCGGATGGTCACCTTGGGCTTCCTTGCAGGCGGCGGCGATGGCTACCCCTTCCCTCAGCGCGACGTGGTAGACCTCGCTCAGGAAGACACCGCGCCTCGCACTGGCGATGCCACCTTCGCACCCGATGGCTCCGAGCAAGATGCCCTCGCCGAATACCTGCTAGACAACTTCGGCGCAGAAACCCC
>JBCBFY010000497.1:0-1048 GCA_038527325.1 Cyanobacteria bacterium J06614_10 | reverse complement strand
AATTTAATTAATTTTGATATTATTGAATTTATTAATTGATATTATGATTTTCTATAATTTATTAATTATAATTTACAATTTTGGAAGAGTTCTGGGTTTTCCTTAATTTTTTAATTTTATGAAAATGTAAAAAACTTGCAAACCCTTGAGACGTTTAACTATCGGAATTGATAGTTTAGATAAGAAAATACTTTTTGGGGGAATAAAAAATCTGCCTTGAAGTTCTTTTTTCACCGGCAGCCAGTCTTGCACGAGAATCCGAGGTGCACACACGATATCTGTTCCAGTGCTTGGCCTTTGGCCTACTTTCTTCTGGAACATCCTTCACCCCTAAAATGGAATACTAAACTACCTTACAAGGCCAAGAGGATCGAGAGGGCGAGATCGGAGGAGGAGTATGCCCCATTTGAAACATCAAGGCAATGGGGCCATGATTCCGTCCACCAAGGGATCGAAAGTAGCTCGCCGGCTACTTCTCAACTGCTTCACTAGTCAAAGATGGACCATGATGTAAGTCTCTAAGCTTTTGCAAGTTTAAGTTGACCGATTGGTCTATTTCCAATTACGAGAATATCGTAATTGGGACCTTCCCACACGCTCACAAAACTATTTACCATGAATCCACTTAAACTTCTAAAATTGTAATGTTAATTGATATCTAAGCAATGTTTGTTATTAACAAATTAATGTCTATTCCGTGGAAAAAGCTATAAGCCATTTTCTTATCAATAAGCTTCCACAGAAATTTGTGCTGAATGACCTATAGATCCCATGCTTGTCCTTTGGCCTAAATTCTATACATCCGTCAATCCATCCATCCACGGAATATTGTATTCATAATGAAGATGCCATTTATTTATCAATAAGCTTCCACGAAATTTAGTGCTGAATGACCTGTAGGTCCCTGTGCTTGGCCTTTGGCCTAAATTCTTTACATTCATCCATTTATCCTCGGAATATGATATCAATACGGAAAATGAAATAGTATTAAAGACTTTTTATTTTGTTTTGCTTCGAGAAATTAATTTTCTATCTAAAAATTCAGTAC
>JBCBFY010000496.1:0-1058 GCA_038527325.1 Cyanobacteria bacterium J06614_10 | reverse complement strand
GCACACCTGTTAGTCGCTCCGTCTCCAAATCATGGAAAACGACCAGCTTATTATCTCTGGTGAGAAAGACATCGAGCTCAACCCCATCAAGGCCTAGCTCTACAGCTCGCTTGAATCCCGACATTGTATTTTCTTGATGCTCTTCGGGAACGCCTCGATGACCCAAAACAAGAGGAAGATTGGCCTCTTTACGGAAAGTCCAAAAAAAGGGAATATGCCTTGTTGTTTCTAATCTTTTGTCCATGATTTTTAGAAAGCCATTGTGAGTGAGAAACAAATTGTGTGCACGGCTTTGCTCTCTTGTTCAATATCTCTATTAGACAAAGTGAAAGGCTACAATCAGAGCTGAGAAGAGTTGATTTACAGCTAACTTAAGTTACGCTATTAGGCCAGTTTTCAACATAGCTCATAGTAGTCATACCACTGGGCGCAGGCAGACAAATTCGCGATCGCGCAATTCACAAGCTTGCTCGCTTAAGTTGTGTTAACTTTTATGTAGTTTCGTTCGCAGCCCTTGCTGCCCTTCACACTATGGCTTCTTTATTTGGTTTATTTTCTATCCCAGACCCATTGAACGCTGCAGCTTCCCCCTCTGAACTTAAGAGGCGGCTTGACTGGGGCGAGCCAGCCTTGACAATCATTGACATCAGAAGCCGACGTGATTTCAATCACAGCCACATCATGGGTGCGGTCTCTATTCCCGAAGCTGACCTTATGAAAGGCGTTTCGAGTCTTGAGTTTGAGCGCGATATTTACATCTATGGTGATACTGATGAGCAAGCTACGGCAGCTGCTGAGAGCCTGCGTAGAGCTGGCTACCAGAGCGTTGCTGAACTCAGGGGTGGCCTGCCTGCTTGGAGCGCAATCAAGGGTGCTGTCGAAACAGGTCGCTTAGCTGTTGCCTAGGCTTCTTTCCCAACGTTCAAGCTTGTTTGACTCTCTGATAAAAGAAAGGGTCTATTTCTCGGTTTCATTAACCTGAGAAATAGACCCTTTGGCTGTGTGTGAGAAAAAACTAAAACGGCTCACTCAAACAATGACAACATCTCTGTCGACAT
>JBCBFY010000495.1:0-1061 GCA_038527325.1 Cyanobacteria bacterium J06614_10 | reverse complement strand
ATGATGATAATAATAATAATAATAATAATAATAATAATAATAATAATAATAATAATAATAATATTGCAGGAGAGTGAGAATGATCTTAAGAAGTGAGCTAAATTCAAGAAATAAAATTGAAGCCATAAATATTTTGGCAGTTCCGGTTGTCATATATGGATTTGGAATTATTAATTGGAGTATTAGTGAAATACAGAAATTGGATATTAAAACCAGGAAGATGCTAACAATGGAGAAAATGCATCACCCTAAGGCAAATGTAGAGAGAATATATCAACAAAGAAAAGATGGAGGAAGGGGTTTAATGAAGCTAGAAACATCATATAAAATTGCAATTGTTGGTTTGGTTGAATATTTGGAATCAAATGATGATCATCTCTTGAAATTAGCGTGGGAATATGAAAAAAATAAAAATACAAGGTCACTAGCAGATGAAAGAGTAAAAATATACAATGAATTGGAAATGAACACCGATCTTAAAGAGGATGGTCAAACTAAAATACAAAGTGTTAAGAAAATAAAACAAGAAGTTAAAAACAGAATTCTTAAAAGAGATGCAAGAATATGGGAAGAAAAAGCTTTGCATGGGAAGTTTGTTAAAAGAATCCGAGAATGTGATGTAGACAGAATTGCTACGCATGCGTGGCTAAACAGTACAGGACTAAAAGGAGAAACAGAAGGTTTAATAATAGCAGCCCAAGATCAATCCCTACCAACTAAATTGCACCAAGCTAAAATAACTAAAGTGATAAATGACTCATCCTGTAGAGTATGTGGAGAAAAAGACGAGTCTGTTGATCATATAATTACTGGATGTAAAGATCTTGCCATGAATGAATATCTTGATAGACATAATAAAGTTGCAACATTTGTTCATTGGGAGATTTGCAAACATTATTGTATTGAAGTTGAAGATAAGTCTTATAATCACAAACCTCAAAAGGTGACAGAAAATAATGATGTGACCATCCTTTGGGATATGCAAATTCAAACTGACAGACATATACCAGCAAATAGACCAGATATTGTAATAAAAGATAGAAGAGAGGGGAAATGTTGGT
>JBCBFY010000494.1:0-1074 GCA_038527325.1 Cyanobacteria bacterium J06614_10 | reverse complement strand
CTGAAACTCTGCGTGCGGCTTCTAGGTACGCTTGGGAATATGGCTCGCCAAACCCTAATCCCGACTCTCGGGACTGAAACTGGGGTTTGGAGAGGAACAGCAAGGATAGCAAGGCTCGCCAAACCCTAATCCCGACTCTCGGGACTGAAACCTTATCTGTTGGTGGTCTGCCGATAAGCTTCCCATCCTCGCCAAACCCTAATCCCGACTCTCGGGCCTGAAACGACCTCTGGCTGGCGGGCCGGTTCATCTTTTCGAGCTCGCCAAACCCTAATCCCGACTCTCGGGACTGAAACTAGGGATTTTAATATTGATTTTGAAGATGGCGAGTCCTCGCCAAACCCTAATCCCGACTCTCGGGACTGAAACAAACACCACGTCATCCTCCTTTGCTAGCGCCAGAATACTCGCCAAACCCTAATCCCGACTCTCGGGACTGAAACGCTTGTTGCTGCATATTTTGCAATGTCACTGTAATTCTCGCCAAACCCTAATCCCGACTCTCGGGACTGAAACTTGATTCGATATCAATTTCTCGGGACTTTCTTTGAGCCTCGCCAAACCCTAATCCCGACTCTCGGGACTGAAACCTGTTTTGAGGCTTGAGCTAACAGGAAGTCCTCAACTCGCCAAACCCTAATCCCGACTCTCGGGACTGAAACCGCCACCCCTCTCCAGCGCCCCTAAATACTCAAACCTCGCCAAACCCTAATCCCGACTCTCGGGACTGAAACTTGAACGATGGCACAACTACCAAGCTTCCTGAGCCAGCTCGCCAAACCCTAATCCCGACTCTCGGGACTGAAACGTTTATTGCTTGGCCTACCAGCTGCCTGCGCCCGACTCGCCAAACCCTAATCCCGACTCTCGGGACTGAAACTGGCAGAAGGGCGCAGCACTGTAGCCCAGCAGATTCTCGCCAAACCCTAATCCCGACTCTCGGGACTGAAACCTTGTTTATGTTCACTGATACTTGTCTAGGCATTCTCTCGCCAAACCCTAATCCCGACTCTCGGGACTGAAACCTTCTATGTTTTCGGGACGGCGATCGCGCGACAGCTCGCCAAACCCTAA
>JBCBFY010000493.1:0-1075 GCA_038527325.1 Cyanobacteria bacterium J06614_10 | reverse complement strand
AATTTTTAATTAAGAATTTTTAATTAACTTTTTCAAAAGTAATGGATACCCAGTAAATGTTATATACAAAAAAGTGAGAGAATTTATTAACAACAAGGTTCAGGAACACAAACCAATTATATCTAAGGCAGATAAGCTCATTTTTTACCAAAAGATGCCCTTCATCAATGAACAGTCGAATAAATTCCTCAGAAGAGAAATACAAAAAGTTATAAGTAGATTTTACCCTCACATTGATTTGCGATTAATATTTACTAATAATAAGACTATAAAGAGTGTTTTAAGCCATAAAGAAAGACTTCCTAGTGCTCTTTGCTCTGGAATTTGCTATAAATTTCAGTGTGGTGTCTGTAATGACACTTATGTGGGGTCTAGCATAAGAGCCCTGCAATCCAGAGTAATGGAGCACTTTGGGAGGTCTTCCAGGACAGGCAACTTACTGAACAGACCTGTTCAGTCAAGGGTTAGGGACCATATTGTGAGCTGTGATTGGAGGTTCAATATAGAGGACTTCCAGATCATAGACTCTCAGAGCGACCAGATCCTACTTAGAATATCTGAATCTTTAGAAATACATCAAAGAAAGCCTGGCATAAATGATGATACCAGCTCTTTTCCTTTGGTTTTAAATTGATTTCTGTATATGTATGTATGTATTTATTTGTGTGTACCTTTAGTATATTTGTTATGTTTTCATATTTTTATCTCTGTATTTATAATTTTTAAGGATTTTTCCCTCATTTTATTTTTCAAGTCTTTCTGTGTTGTGCTGTTACAAGTCTACTCTTCCCAAGTTATATTCAATTAAATATTATTCAAATTCTAATGTACATATGTTTCTTTTTATTTTAGGTTGATAATGTTGTGTAGAACCAATGAAACGCGTCCCCAATAAAGATGTTCAGCATTATAACTGCAGTATTAATCTTCATAATTAGACTACGATTTCCATCCACATCATCCATCTTCAATGTGATCACAAGACGATATGGTGCTGAACATCTTTATTGGGGACGCGTTTCATTGGTTCTACACAACATTATCAACCTTAGATCAGTAATATTTTAATATGAAG
>JBCBFY010000492.1:0-1094 GCA_038527325.1 Cyanobacteria bacterium J06614_10 | reverse complement strand
GGTCCACAGCCGTCTCCGAGCGTGACCAAATTCGCCGATGTTGTTTAAAGCATTCTCAAAGATAGTCTTATTTATTTAGAAAAGGACAGTTTGGTCAGTTTGATTGGGTTAACTGTCCTATTCTAAAATAAGAAATCTCATTTTCTTGCAGACTGTCGCTCGAACATGGTAAAAGGTAATGTTATAGGTGCTAGGTGGATGCATAGAATTTAAAAAGGCACAATTTTGGTAGTACACATCGAGTGTGAAGAATAGTGTCAATCGCCTTAGTTGTATAGAACAATTCTTTAAAAAATAATAATAATAAGAATATTGCTGTCTTCGAGCGCGACAACTTCACCGATATTCTTAAAACTATTCCTAATCAATTGGAAATTTGCTTAAGAATTCTAATTTTTTGGGGAATATTTTTAAGAATGTTGAAATTTGTGTGCCTGGGAGTATTTAGGACAGATTTGTCCTATTTGGCCTTTTTCACCTTTTGCAATGCTGCTTATCATTCTGTTTTTACCAAATTGAGAATGCTGAACTAATTTTCAAAAAATAAGAATGTTCTCGATAATTGATATTTTATTTATGTCTTAGAAAAGTGTATTTAATTCAATTTTTTGAGAATTTGTCTAAACCACTGAGAACTATTGACGCGATTCATCAAACCCATCATATGCTACAGTAAATGCCCATTACTACAGTGTTCAGGTGACAGTCTGCAAGGAAATAAAAATTAATTTTTGAGAATAGGACGGTTAACCCAGTCAGACTGACCAAACTGTCCTTTTCTAATTAAATAAGAATATTTCCAAGAATGTTTCAAACAACTTTGGCAAATTTTGTAGCGCTCGATGACGGAATAAGTGCAATTTTTTCAGACTTAGAAAAGTTATAAGTCATTTAGCAGGTTAATTTCTTATATTCTAAGAATCAGCAGTGTCAATTTGGAAAAAAAAAACAGACAGACAAGCATAATTGCAAACAGTGAAAAAAAGGCCAACTCTGACCTAAATGCTTGCTCGAACACGAATTTCAACATTCTTTAAGATATTAACCAATTTTTTTTAATGCTCGCCAACCCTGGACAGTTTCAAGTCTATATG
>JBCBFY010000491.1:0-1098 GCA_038527325.1 Cyanobacteria bacterium J06614_10 | reverse complement strand
GCACGGAGTATGAAATGGCTGGCGGCGTGCGGCGCAGCGAGCGACGACGCAGCAGTCGACGCTCAGCAGTAGAGACCGCAACGGCTTGAGGCAGTCGGCCCTCTGGGGCCACTGTTGTCATCTAATCTTCTATTTGTGTTAAAGGTTTACACAAGGGCTCGTGGCAATCGTCACGGCCCTTTTTTTGTTTTTAGAAACAGGTTCAGCCCTGAGCCTTTAGATGCAGCCTATATCCTGACTATCGTTATAAAGCAGTTACAGGCGCTAAGTCAAAAGTGTTCTCACAAAGGCTTGAGTAGTTTCAGTAATTGATTGCGAGACTGCCACATTCGAACAGTTCCACGCTGATATACTTTGGCAATAAAAGGCTGAGCATTCCCCTGAGCAAATTTTTGCATCCTAGACAGGGCCATCACGAAGATGGCAGCCATTGCTGACCCTGTCAAATTACCCGACGCAAGCACAAAGACCCTCGCGGCTGCTCTGCTTTACTCACACGGTCACTTACGCAGCCTTAGACAAAATCATTTCATATCGCAGAATTTCTTCAAGCTGCTGACGGTTAAAGTCGTAATCGTCAGCTAACGATTCCAAGCTTTCTCCTGCCCGAAAACGATCAACAATCACATCAGCCGGAATCCCTGTATTCACCACAACAGGCCGCCCGAACGATATGCGTGGGTTAATCTCCAATACATGAGGCGCATCCGCCTGCTGTAGCTGAATAAGCGGAAACAGCCGCTGTGCTAGACCTTTCTCATCCCATTCAATGCGTTGTAGTAACTGCTGCAAGGTCCTTTGCATAGCCAGCTGACCATCTCTAGACGCATTAATTAGCTGGCCGACAGACTCCACGAATAAATCCACGCCGTCCGTCTGAAATTGAGCCCGTGCCAGTGGGTGGGGTAACCCAAACTTTTGCTCTACATAATCCAGCGCAGTACGCACCTTGTCCAAACGAACTTTGTGGTTTTGCCTAATCACCCTAAGCACATGAGCCTCAACCAAGTTAGTGAACGAAAGCTGGGGACTACTGCTATTTGGTAAGTGAATCAACGGCTCAAAATACTTACTTCCATTCGCAGTCGGATACGTCCG
>JBCBFY010000490.1:0-1101 GCA_038527325.1 Cyanobacteria bacterium J06614_10 | reverse complement strand
CAGGCAGTGACGGCCGAACCGCGACCAGTGGCAGCCACCCGGGAACGCCCAGGAGGGCTGTTCCCAGCCGACAGCCAGGAGCACAGCAGGGCACGCCATGTGCCATCACTCTTCGCAGGTGTTGGGTGAAAAAAAAAAAAAAAAAAAAGGAGGTTAGTCCTAAGTCCCTAAGTTAAACATGTAGTCCTAAAATAGGTGTGGTGGAAGATAGACCAAGGAGCGAGAGACAGAGATGGGACATGGCCCCGATCCCCGACGACACCCCGACCCCCCGAGATCCGCACTTCCAGAAACTTGGAGTTGAGAGAAGAATGATGAGTGAATAATTGAGTGAGTGAGTGAGTGGATAAGTGAAATAAAGGTAAGATTATGAGAGAAAGAAGGAAGAAAGAATAATTAATAATAATTAAAAACAAAGGTATAGTTTTATCTAGGAGGAGGAAAGTAAGTGAGAATGTCGGTGCATTCCCCTAGGTTTTCCATTGTTTTGATGACAATGTCGGTTGCATAATTTATTGCCTCGGGGTGATCCGTAGGAGGACATAGGTTAAGGTGGCTCCTGAGAATGAAGGTGTGTCGACATTCAAGAAGATAGTGGAGAAGAGGGTGGCTAGTGTCCAGTTGACAGTGTTTGCAGGGTCTTTCTTCAGGATTGATGATTTCAAAATTGCATTTGTAACCAAGCCTGAGTCTGTGTATAGTGATAGCGAGCTTTCTAGGAGTAAATTTGTCAATCGGAGCTGGTTTGAGATTTGTAGCGAGATTATACCACCTGGCAGAAGGAGAACCGTACTGTAGCCAGGTGTTATAGTGCTCAATTTTTTTCTTGTGGAGGTAGGTCTTAATTTGACTTTTAAGTTGAGGAAGTGTTGGCTGTACTGTGTAGTTGATGATGTTTGAGTTTAGTGCTGACTTGGCTAGATTGTCAGCCTCTTCATTCCCATGAATGCCTATGTGGCTGGGAATCCAGTTGAGGATTATTTTCTTGTTTTGGTTTTTGAGCTGTGTGGCTAGAGCTATAATGTGTGTGATGAGGTTTATGTTGTTTCTGTGTTTGTGTAGTTTGAGTGTTTGTAAGGCAGCTAGCGAGTCTGTGTGTAT
>JBCBFY010000489.1:0-1059 GCA_038527325.1 Cyanobacteria bacterium J06614_10 | reverse complement strand
AGATCTACGAACTTGAAGACAAATCAGACATGACGAACAGCGATCGCATCAAACAACACAAGCGGAAAACAACAGATTCTGTGGAATCGTGGCACATCCAGCAAAAGCCCGACAACGCCATCATCCAGAACCTATCTGGAGCTACAGTCTCCGGTAGCGACAATCCCGACGCCATCGCTAAGTATTCTGAGCAGCACAAAGCATAGGTAACTTTTCGCACCTTGCTGTCCATCCAGGCGAGATATCAAGCTGTCTATATTAAGTTCCTCAAACTCCATCCCCCAAGCGCCGCCGAATAGAGAAATAATCAAGACACCGTTCACCAAAAGAACGCTGGATGCCCCTCACCAGCCGCCGACCTCTCGTGGCCGATCTCTATGGAAGTCAAAGCTGCCCATACCCGTCTGTTTGTAAAAGATATTGGAACCTGCGCCGAGTTTTATCGGGATGTGCTTCAGTTCGAGCCCATCACCATTCAGGTAGAAAAGGGATATGCCGAATTTCAAATCGCGGACATGCGTATTTCCCTCTTTCGCCAGCAGGAAATGTCTGAGATTTTGCGCACCAGCGATCGCCCCACAAACACCAACGCCCAAGACAACGTTGCCCTCATTCTCCAAGTCCACAACCTAGACGATATCTACCACGAGCTTCGCAAAGCCAACGTCGAGTTCGCCGAACCCCCTACCAAAAACGCCGAATTTTCCCTCAAGGTCGCCTACTGCCGCGACCCCGCAGGCAACCTCATCGGCCTGTTCGAAGCCCTCATGTAGCCCGCCTTCTATACCGGTCCTACACATCCCATCCCACACATCCCATCCCGCACGTACAACCCGTTATAGATATCCACTCACATGACCCACATTCTCGCTCTCGATCTCGGCACCACCGGCAACCGCGCTATCGTCTTCAACAAAGCTGGCGACATCGTTGGCCAGGCCTACCGAGAACTCACCCAGTACTATCCCAAGCCCGGCTGGGTAGAGCACGACGCCAGCGAGATTTGGGCAGCGGTAAAGTGGGCCATGGGTGAAGCGCTAAAAGATGCCAACATCACCG
>JBCBFY010000488.1:0-1119 GCA_038527325.1 Cyanobacteria bacterium J06614_10 | reverse complement strand
TCTCTCTCTCTCTCTCTCTCTCTCTCTCTCTCTCTCTCTCTCTCTCTCTCTCTCTCTCTCTCTCTCTCTCTCTCCATTAATATTTTTTCTTTAAATTGTAATTGCAATCCATTTCCCATTTCCAGGATGAAGTGCACTATTTCAATCAATCAATCAATCAATCGATTGTCAGACTGTCGGACTGTCGCTGACTACGGCAGTCAGACTGCATACTGTCGCAGTCGCTCTGTCGGACTAAAAAAATTATACAATAGCCGTAGCCGCTGTCGGATTAGAAGATTTCACTGCCGCGCCCAGCACTGATATATATATATATATATATATCAGGGCAGGGCAGTCGGACTACAGTCCGACAGTCCGACGTTGCGACGGTAGCCGCATTAGGTTTTTTCAGTGCCGGATTTAATTCCGTCGGATTACTGTAAACCGTCGTAGTTTGTAGCCGCTCCTTATAAATCGACAGTCCGACAGTCAATTTATAAAATTTTTTAAATTAGGAAAATCTACGGATATAACTATGAATATTTCACTTACTATTTTGGCGAAAATTATAATCTTGAAATTTAGTCTTATAAAAGTCAAGATTTAAGGCTCACTTAGCTTGATTTTTTGACTCACCAAAACACGGCTACTGTGACTCCCAGCTTAAACACACACACACACACACACACACACACACACACACACGCATACATACACACAATCTTGAATGCAGCATTTTTTCAGGTGTATTTACACACACACACACACACACACACACACACACACACACACATGCATGCACTATAGAATACATATGCCTAGTTCCAGACTCGAAGAACTTCCTCAATGTTTGGTGAGGTACAGCACGAAACTTGCGTTTTTTTTTAATTTTCTTATGAGAGTAATTCGGTTACTCTTGTTGGTAAGCACACGAAAGGGCTTCAGAAAAGAGTCTGGAACTAGCCCATAGAATAAAATATACCCTATTCGCGATAGAAATATCCGTCTGGCAAATTTTGACGAGTCAAAAAGTCAAGATTTCTTTCAAAAGTAAGAAATTTTATTTCTAGCTTATAGAAGAAGGAGGTTCAAGTATGCCCTAGATCGAACTCCTAAATTTGAAAGATAGAAATTGAC
>JBCBFY010000487.1:0-1121 GCA_038527325.1 Cyanobacteria bacterium J06614_10 | reverse complement strand
GCAATAGTTTGATTTTTATCTTGACTTTTGTTGGGTTAAAAGTCAATTTTATTAACTCAAGCTTATCTATTATACCTAGCACTTGCCCGTCCTATGAACTAAATCAATATTTATAGATTTCTTCTTCTGCACTTTTAGGAGGGAGATTCCCCTTGGATCTTCTCTGCACCTTCAGGAGGGAAATGCCCTATGAAGGGGAAAACCCATTTGGAGGGAAAAGCCCTTTGAACCTTAAAATGTCTATTATTATGATCCTAAGGTTCTAAAGATTCTCAGATAAGATTTATTCTTCTACTGCAGCTTCAGGAGATGCGAGATGTTGTTTTGATGTTTTCAGTACCTTCAGGAGGGAAATGCCCTTTGGAGAGAAAGTCCTTTGGACCATCAAATATTTATTTTTCTGGTCCTGATGTCTCAAAGATTAAAAAGATCAAATTTCTTCTTCTTCTGTACCTTCAGAAGGGAGAAGCCCTTTGGATCTATCCTGCATCTTTAGGAGGGAAATGCCCTTTGTACCTTAAAGTATCAATTATTCTTGTCCTGACGTCCTAAGGATTCCAAAGATCAGATTTATCCTTCTGCACCTTCAGGAGGATGATGCCCTTTTGATCTTTCCTGCACCTTCAGAAGGGAAATGCCCTTTGGACCAAGATGCGTTTTGGAACTTAAATATGTATTATTTTGTCCTGACAACTCAAGAATTCTAGAGATCAGATTTCTTCTTCTGCACCTTCAAGAGCATTTTTTTTTTCCTTAAGCTTCGTCAGCCCCGGGCAGGCACGCAAGCATCCTTTCTCTAGCCGAGGAAGGATGGAACAGTTTCAATTCCACATGGAAAGGATAATTCAGAAACAGGTGATTTGTGCAACCTATTCGATCTATGTAATCACCCTAATGTTTCCGAATATGGGTCATTTCAACCATTGGCCAAGGACTAGGTTCGAATCCTCAACCTTCCCATATTAGTTTTTTCATTATATAGACCCGAAACCAGCTGATATGCAATCATATGCCAAATTGTCTTACAAATTCAGCTACCAGTATCACATCACTGGTGAGAAGAGGCTAGGGATGAAAGAAAGGGGACCCAACCTAGTCCTTGGCCAATGGTTGAAATGACC
>JBCBFY010000486.1:0-1122 GCA_038527325.1 Cyanobacteria bacterium J06614_10 | reverse complement strand
TAGCTAATAGAGGAAATGGTGCAGGTATTCCTGTACTGAGAATGTTTTATATGACCACTGTAAGATCTTTAATTGACTATGCTGCTCCTTTGCTCGTTAATTATTCAGAAAGTGAATTAAAACCTCTAGAGGTCATCCAAAATAAAGCCATGCGAATGATTCTAGGCTGTCCTAGAACAACTAGGATAGAGATCATGAGGATGGAACTAAATCTTTGCAGCATTAGTCATAGAATTAAAGAACTTACAGCAATCACTGTAATCAGAATGATTAGAAGAGGAGATTTGTATCTAAAAATGAGCCTAGATAAAGCTTCAGGAATTAGGATTAGAAATAAAATAAATAGCTATGTTAAAAAATTATTTATAATTATGACTAAACATGGGGTTTATAAATATTGTGTTAAAATGAAAGAAACTGTAAAAATGAAACCTTGGACAAATCCACATATAAATGTCTGTATCACTAAGTTAGATGGAAAAAAGAGAGACTTAAACACTCACGAACTTAAGGCTCTCTTTATGTCCAAAATAAATAAATTAAGTAAAATAAATGCAGTACACATCTATTGTGATGGATCTGTAATAGAAAACAAAGTAGGATGTGGTGCTGTTATCAGAACATATAATGAAAATAAAGCCTTTACAGATCACATGATATCCAAACGAATTGCAGATGATGCAACCATAATGGATGCAGAATTAAATGCAATATGTGAAGGACTGAGATATGCTGCAAGAATATTGAAACCAATATTTGTATTTAGTGACAGTCAGAGTGCTCTCTTGTCATTACAGAGTCGTGGTAACTTCAATAATGATGTAGCTATACAATGCAAGACCATTATTATTGAATTATTAGACAAAGACATTAATGTTGATTTTATATGGATTCCTTCTCATGTTGACATTTATTTAAATGATCTTGCTGATAAATTAGCAAAAGAGGCTACATATAAGGACAGCATTGACATAGAGGGCACTGAGACTATCAAAACAATTAAAAGTAAGATTAGAAAACAGAGAACTATCTGGGAAGCTGAAAACATACAAACTCTATTAAATAATGGCAGTGAGAGTTTGAATCATTATTTGTATGTTTTTCAAAACACTAATGTTACCT
>JBCBFY010000485.1:0-1130 GCA_038527325.1 Cyanobacteria bacterium J06614_10 | reverse complement strand
CAGAATTCCTCTTGTTCTGATGAAAAATACCTCTTGTGAGAAATTAAGCCATCTCTCATCTTTTTGACGGAGTCAGCTAGAACATCACGTAAGGCAACATATTTTTTTCTCCTCTGGCGATGTATGAGGTATTTTTTTCCTAGCCCATCTGCCCTGATGATTATGTCAGACATAGTTTAGATGATGTCAGCAAAAGTTTTTTCTAGAAGACGAAAATGGATTGTTCCGCTGACAAAAAGGATACTGACGAACAATAGAGAAAGTATGAACCCTGGCCAGTATAAGGCGGCATTCTCGCCCAAAATTGACCAGCGAAAGCCATCAATCACACCGACCATAGGATTGATGGAGTAGAGTAGGCGCCACTGTTGTGGAACGACGTTGCTACTGAAGCCTACGGGTGAGATGTATAGGCCAAATTGAACAATGAATGGCACTATGTACCGAAAGTCTCGGTATTGTACGTTGAGCGCAGCGAGCCAGAGTCCCCCGCCCATAGCGGCGGCGAAGGCAATTCCTGTAAATATAGGTAGTGCGATGATTCGCCAGCTTGGGACGTAGTCGTACCAAGCCATGAGCCCTAGGAGGATAATTCCTGAAATGAGAAAGTCTACGAAGCTGACGATGACTGCGCTGGTGGGTACGACTAAACGAGGGAAGTAGACTTTTGAAATGAGGTTGGCATTGGTGATGAGGCTGTTGCTACACTCTGAAAGGGCGCTTGCAAAAAACTGCCAGGGTAGCATGGCTGCAAATACCAGGATGGGATAAGGCGCTTCACCGTCTGAAGGGAGCTGAGCTATCTTTCCAAATACGATTGAAAAAACAATCATGGTCAGAAAGGGGCGGATGAGGGCCCAGGCAATGCCGATGAATGTCTGCTTGTATCGAACGAGAATGTCTCTCCAGGCTAGGAAATAGAACAACTCTCGGTAGCGCCAGATGTCTTTCCAGTATTGAGCTTCTGTGCGTCCAGCTTCGATGCGTAGGTAGTGTTCGGATTGCTCCATGGGGCTGTAGAGACTGAGGTTCTCTCTGGTGTCTTTTTAGGGGTTTGCTTGTGGGTTTAGATTTCCCTGTTTAGATTTTGTTCTATCGTGTTTTGTTGATATGGGCTTTGGCTATTCGTT
>JBCBFY010000484.1:0-1133 GCA_038527325.1 Cyanobacteria bacterium J06614_10 | reverse complement strand
AACCCCAGTGCCGAAATCAAGCCGGTTCCGGGAGAATTAATTATTTATTTAATTATTGTACAAAGCCTCCGGGGGCTTTGTACATACGGACCGAAACTTGAAGGATTTGGTTCCTTCGGACCGATCGAGCCTCTCAGCACTGAGGCGAGACTCCCGGTAGATCACGATGGCGACCGTCGTCGCCTGGTAGCTCAGGTCCCTTGGTCTAGTGGGACAGCGAGAGCAGCTAGTAGGTGATCTTGATTGTTTTTGGTAGCGCCCCCGCAGGGGGCAAGTTTTCTCTAATCCTTGCCCTAGCGGGAGGCGCAAGGACCCCCCGGCTCGAAGTGCAACACTGCTATTGTGTCCATGCCTGCCTGCCTGCCTGCCTGGGTCGGTCGGCGGAAACTTTTTCGACCTGTTGCGCCCCGTGGCGTGGAACTTGGCGCTGGTGGACGGTCCTGAGCGCGGGTGAAAGGGTGCGCAAAAAATAGCAGATTTTCGAACGGCGGTCGCGGTGACGCGGCAGGCGGTGGGCCTGCGCGTGAACGCCTCCCATAACGTTGTGCGTGGCTGCGACGACTCTAGCCCTCAAGAAGATGGACGAGGCGTTGTTGGCGAAGAAGGAGGTGGTGGACATCGTTGAGCGCCGAGTTTTTGGTGCAGTCGGGCTGGTGCTGGAAAGGCGAAAGACAGCGTTGCACGCGAGTCCGGCGCAGATTGTGGTGGTCGTCGAAGATCTGCTCAAAGTCCACACCACCGGCCTTCAAACATAGAAAAGACGACACGCACTCCGCGTTCGACGATGACGACGACGCGCAGAACGTCTTCGCGAGGCCCCAAGCCGTCAGTGCTTGCACACCACCCGCAGAACCACTGCCCAAGCGCTACAACATATCCAGCCTCCATCGGTGCTGTTCTCCGCTCCTCTTCCTCGCGCCTCTCGTATTCCTATCATTCATGGCGGCATCGGCAGGCCATGGAACAGCAGGCAATGAGCACAGCGTGGTACTTTGCGCCGCTCGACGCGACAACTAAGTAGACTACATCTTCGCTGCTCGCGACGACGCAACAACTACGTTGCAAGCCGTCGCGCAACAACACTGATTACGTTTTAGCGCAACAATTACGTCTTAGCGCAACAATAAATTGAC
>JBCBFY010000483.1:0-1144 GCA_038527325.1 Cyanobacteria bacterium J06614_10 | reverse complement strand
GGCATGAATTGCAATTATTTTTGTGACATTGCATTTTTCTTCTCGTTCTAAGTTACTGCAGATGGAGACACTTTCCATTTTTTGCATCTCTTATTAGTGATTTTGATGGTTGCCACTGATAGAAGGGAACATTCTGTCGAGCATGCGCTTGCTTGTCATGTAAGAAGCTATTAGCAGTTGACCTGGTCAACGGCTAACTTGACCAGTTGTAGATGTGCTGAGTCTGTTTTGTTTTCTTGGTTTTCACAATATTTAGCTGTGAAAAAATCCTTTCAACACAAGCAGATGAGTGAGGCAGAGCTAACACGTTGCACACAAATTTTGAAATTAGAGGAAATTTAGGCATATTTTTTTCATCCTTTACTGTTTCTAATTCTAGCCAGAAACACCTTGACTTTTCACTAAATAGATTTCAGTGACTCTTTTGGATACAAGAGTCTCTTCCACTCATCTTTTAGATGAAACAAGTCTTTTTCTTCAACGAGTGAAGGAAAATAGAGACCTAGTTTTAACAAACAACCGTTGTTTCTGTTTGGTGAAAGCAATTCTTTGGGATCCGTAAATTCAAGAAGAGATAGTACGCAACCTTGATCAAAAGTAAACATTTAAACATTTCTTCATTTGTGAACCAAGTTCTATCAAAAATGCTAGGCAATCAGAGCGAAATCCTTTGCCCTTTTCTCCAAAAGGACCTGTAATTGGCATGGTCCTACATTTGCCCCAAAGGTCTATGTCAGTCTTTTGTACAGGAACTGAGGGAAGAATTATGAGGAACAATGGCAGACAATTCAGAGAAAATTACTTAATTATTAAAAAACAGTCCCAAAATTCCTCTGTATTCATCAGATATAGTACCAAAAAATTAAACATGGACAATTACTGTGAAAAATCCCAAGATTTTACACATTTGAAGAAAAAATAGCCAAGATCCCAAGACCATGTCAAAAATGCCAAGATCTAGGGAAAAATGCCAAGGAGTGGTCACACTGGTCCCGATATTGATATAAACTAGACAATTTTCAGCATGTGTGCGGTGGTTCAGGGCTAATTGGGGGTTTCTTCTCTTCTTTTTTGCCTTCCAAAACTACTGAAATTTGCTTCCGAACTTATTAATTTTCCAGGTAGTGAATGGACAGTACATTAT
>JBCBFY010000482.1:0-1144 GCA_038527325.1 Cyanobacteria bacterium J06614_10 | reverse complement strand
GTAAGTTTTCCGCATCTCCTAGCAAAATATTGAGCTGGTGAATCGCTCTATCGTAGAGAGCAGTCTGCTTAAAGTAACGTGAGTTCGACAGCGTCAAAGCGTGCAGAAAAAAGGGTTGGGACCTAAGCTCAAAGTAACCAAACTAAAGAGTAGCCCCAACCATGACATCCAGTTTATACCGACTCGACCTAACGACACTTTTCTGTGATGTCGATGACTTCTGGAATGAATACGAATGCTACTGCGACCGTCATATCAAAAGGCTGCCCTATAGCGGCAAGGCGAAGCAGTATCGCTCAAAACTGAGTCTCAGTGAAGTGATGACTATCGTCGTCGCTTTCCATAGCTCGGGCTATCGCACGTTCAAAGACTTCTATATTCGTCAGGTACTGGCTGATTGGCAGGATGATTTTCCCAATCTCGTGAGCTACAACCGCTTTGTGGAACTGATGCCGTGGAGTCTGTTTGGACTGGTTCACTTCCTCAAAACGCGGATGGGCCAGATGAGTGGCGTCAGTTTTGTAGACTCGACGCCGCTTGAAGTCTGTCATCCGAAGCGAGCCCATGCCCACAAGACGTTCAAGCCGCTTGCACTCTGGGGCAGGTGCTCAGTGGGCTGGTACTTTGGCTTCAAGCTACACATCGTCATCAACGACAGTGGTGAGCTAGTAGGGCTTGCTCTGACACCAGCCAATACCGATGACCGCAAGCCTATTCGTGAGATGACGAAAGACCTGCTCGGCAAGCTGTTTGGCGACCGAGGCTACGTTTCGCAGGCGTTGTTTGAAGAACTGTTCGAGCGCGGCTTGACGTTCATTTCCAAGCGCAAGAAGAACATGAAGAACACGCTAGTGAAGCTGAGAGACAAAATTCTCTTGCGTAAGCGAGCCATCATCGAGTCTGTCAACGACCAGCTCAAGAACATCTGTCAGATTGAGCATTCCAGGCATCGCAGTCGCTTTAACTTTCTGGTCAACCTGTTGGCTGGGTTGATTGCCTATTCATACCACCCGAAAAAGCCAGCTCTAAAACAGCCTAATTTTGACCGACTGGCTTTACCTGAAGCTATCTACTGACTGTCGAACTCACGTTCGATTATTAACCGGACCTTGTTGAGTAACGTTTTATCTCGAAGTTTCCTAAG
>JBCBFY010000481.1:0-1144 GCA_038527325.1 Cyanobacteria bacterium J06614_10 | reverse complement strand
TCGTTCGTTGGATACAGGTATAGGGGCGAAAGACTAATCGAACTATCTAGTAGCTGGTTCCAACGAACGATTTGCACGTCAGTATCGCTTCGAGCCTCCAGCAGAATTTCTCCTGACTTAACCCTGCACAAGTATAGTTCACCATCTTTCGGGTCCCAGTATACATGCTCGTGCTAAATAAAAACACTGCCCGCGATACGATCATCATGACATGATGCACACGATCTGAGTTACCTTTGTAAAAGAACGTTTAATTTTTATATACTTGCATCAATACTAGACTCCTTGGTCCGTGTTTCTAGACGGGTCAGATCAAAATACATAAAAGCATATATACCTCACCCTGACTAGCCCGAAGTATATAATGTATATCGTCATTCAGAGTATACATTAGATGTCATTGCTTCAGAAAAATGTTCATTAGATTGATCCGCTTACTATCAACATGTTTGCATACTATTTAACTCTCTCTCCAAAGTTCTTTTCATCTTTCCCTCACGGTACTTGTGCGCTAAAGGTCTCTCACCAGTGATGAGTCTTTTGTGAGTATCACCACAAGCTTCGAGCTCAACTGCCAAAGAGCGCTACTAGACAATGTAGTTGAAAAAAACTTCTTCTAGGTCAACATACGAGCAAAAAACCCCCTTGGATCTCATGTTTGATTGAGATTGCTATAAAATAAAGCTATGCAACTAGTAAGACTACAAGTTACCATCCATTCACAATAGATTTATGGATTAGACTACTTTCCTTTCATTCGCCATTACTTGAAAAGTCAATGTTGATTTACGTTCCACTGCCTATTAATATGTTTAAATTTGGCATGTTCTCTTATATGAAGCTGAGTATACGGGGCAAAGGAAAACATATTTTTTTTCCCATTTTGCTTTGAAGAATTTCTTTGATCAGTACAAAAGAGGAGCCCAGCTGAAAAAAAAAAAAAAAAAGAAAACAAACAACATCCTCAATGCACTTCAGTTGCTTCTTCAATTTTTTCTATCCAGTATCTATTAAAGTCAGTTTGCGTTGAACAATTTATGAGCATATCTTTTTTAATAGAATGTGGGCGCAATATTTTATCACATGCAATAAATGACGATATGGTGACAGCAGTACGTTTAACACACCACAACGTGAAAATTTC
>JBCBFY010000480.1:0-1146 GCA_038527325.1 Cyanobacteria bacterium J06614_10 | reverse complement strand
TCATTCAAAACTTCATTTTTTTCTTTTTCGATTAAAAAGAATCCAATTTTTTTTCGATTAAGAGATTTCTGAAACTTTAATATGTTTTAGGTTTAAATATTTTTTTAGTTCTTCTACATACGCTTCAAAGGCTTTAGTTCCTTTTTCGGTCATGCTCAGCGCAGTATGCTGATAGTTGTTTTTAAATCCTTTTTCTACTTCAATATAGCCTACCTCTTGTAATTTTTTAATTTGTACACTAATATTTCCTGAGCTAGCACCAGTCACTTCTTTTACCTCACTAAAGTCAGAACCTCCTGCTGCCATCAAATGAGAGACAATTTTTAAGCGTAGTTGAGAGTGTAGAATTGGATTTAAATCTTTAAGCTGCATTCTTTGCTTTATTTTTCCTTGCAAAAATATAACCTGGCACGACTAATACAATAAAATATACAATACTTGTCAGAAGTGGTTGATAGACAAAGTCTAGCCAAAATGCAACAAAACCCGCAACATTACAAAAGATACCAGCAAACATTACCAAGCGGTTCTTTAACGCTGCTCCAGAAACAATTACTCCTGCACTTACCATTATTAATATGACAGGAATGAGATTTTCGCGTAGGGTGGCTCCCATCAGGAATCCAAGTAGCCCAGCATTGATACCGACAAATATCCAAACTGAGTTGAGAATCTGCGAAATGATGTTTTTTGATTTGGTTCGGTTTTCTGCTTTAGAATAATACCAGAACATATAAACCCATCCAAGTAAAGCAATTAGGTAAGGATAATAATGAATATCCCAATGCTCCATTTGCAGCAAAGCGAATTGTGCTGCACTTGCCAAGGTTAATAATATTCCCCAAATAAGATACACTTTACCATTTTGTTCAAAGCGTGCTTTTGTGGAGGCGATGACATTTCCGATCAAAAGCAAGCTTTCTTCAGCTTTTAAATTTTGTTCTTCCATAGTTGTTTATTATATGAATACAATGCAAATATAAATTAGTTTATAAAATAAACAAAAAATATTTCGATAAAATACCCTTTAAAATCAACCACTATCTGAATTTTGACGACCAAATGCTAATTCTTTGCAAAAAACAGACAACAAACACTTGCGATTTTGACTTTAGTAGACGTACATTTGGCTAAACAAAAGCGAGC
>JBCBFY010000479.1:0-1146 GCA_038527325.1 Cyanobacteria bacterium J06614_10 | reverse complement strand
GTTTAAGACTCGGCCGTCAATCTGACGTGCCAATTATAGCTAGATTCTTCTAGATTTATTAGAAAAGACTGATTGAAGTCTAGGGACTCTAGGTGTCACTTATTTCTACCTAACCCAGGATGGCAAAAGAGGTTTTTAAGATTTTCTTGGTACAAAGATACAAAGAGACGAAGGAGCAAAACAATGAGCATTCACGAATGAAAGCATAATTATAAGAAGATAATAACTTTATTAAAAGATTCAATTGTAAATAGATTGATGTTCAACATGAAAAAAGTATTGCATAATGCTTCAAAATAAATTGTTTTTACATTTTTGTCACAGACTCAAGGCCCGAAGGTGCAATTTTTTTAGTTTTATGTTATTGGTGCAGAAAAAGATTGACGCGTTTTGCCACCCTGATTACGTGCGGGGTAATTTCGGCCTAAAAACCTAACCTAAACTTTTAGGTTAAGTTAGTTTATTAGGCCAAAATTACCATGCATGTAATTGTGGTCCAAAGTAACATTGAAAATGCATAGGAACTTCAAGATTCAAAGTTCTTCCGACAAAAAATAATTAGATTTGGAATCAGCATAAAAAAATTAAGGGTTGAATTTACCAGAAATGGACGTCATAAATGGCCATAGAAGAATTACAAGGACGACAAATGACAAGCGTCCGGTAGTCGTAAAGGCGTTCCAAAAATAAGTGTTCTGAAAGTTAGGCCGACATCGGAGGACGACAAATGACAAGCGTCCGGTAGTCGTAAAGGAATTCCAAAAATAAGTGTTCTGAAAGTTAGGCCGACATCGGAACCAGCGACTTTCTCGGTTTTGACACTACTGGTAAAATGACTCATTTTAAAATCTTATAACCTAACCTGATTATTAGGTCAGATTAGGTTAAGTCAAGTTATTAGGTCTTAAAATGAGTCATTATACCAGTAGAAAGTGTCAAAACCCTGAATATCGCTGGTTTCGATGTCGGCCTAATTTTCCTCATAAGAAATTAATGGTAACTTAAAAATTCGAAAAAAAAAAAATTCTAGCTCCGACCGCCAAAAAAGATACACTAATTAAAAATTTATTATTTTTTTTCTTTAGATGGCACTCTCCTCTATAATTACTGAAATTAATGGTAACTTTAAACCCCAATATCTTAAAA
>JBCBFY010000478.1:0-1148 GCA_038527325.1 Cyanobacteria bacterium J06614_10 | reverse complement strand
CCTGGACTGTGCCTTAATGGAAATAGTGAATGTCCCCAACGATATAAGGATTCCACTATTGCTTCCTTCTTCAGGAGGGCCATCACACACTGCTCTTCCTGGGAGGCTACTACAAGGGAATTTGACCGTGTGACCCAAGTCTTGGTCAACAATGGCCACTCAAACAAAGACTGCCAAAGAATCAAGCGTGATATTCTCAACAAGTGGCAACACCAACAACAGCAGGGCCAACAACAACAAACTACTGAAGAAAATGAGGACCTGAAGCTCTTCTACAGAGCCTTTATGTCTTCTGCATATAAGGATGAGGAGAAGGCTATCAGAAATATAATAAGAAGAAATGTGATACCCACCAACCAGAACAGTAGAGTAAAACTCACTATCTACTACAAGAACAAAAGAACAAAAGATCTGCTCCTGAAGAATGATAATGCACCTATATCCAAGGGCTTCGACCAAGTTAATGTCGTGTACAAGTTTTCCTGCCCACATGAGGACTGTACGCCTCATTCTATGTACATAGGCATGACTACGACGAAGCTCTCAAGGCGATTATCTTACCATCTTAACCAGGGAGGCCCTAAGAGGCATATGAGCACACATGGCATTAATATCAACAGAGCTCTCCTAGAAAAAAATACCACAATTCTAGATTATGCCCCAGATAAAAATCGCCTTCACCTGCTAGAGGCCCTCTACATCAGAAGAGAAAACCCTAAGATTAATACCCAGCAGGAGACCCCTACAGCTCTCCCAAGCATTAAAACATTTAACAGGACAATGCCCCCTACTGAGATTGGGCCCACACCTGGCGACTAACGAGGTATGTGCCACGCCCACTTAATCTTCTTACCTGCCCTATATAAGCTGACCTACTACTATACTCTTTATCATTTGATAATGACTTGATGAGCAAGTCGAAACGTTATGATTAACAGTACACTGATCACCGAAATATGGCTAGAATTGGACAACTACTCTTCAGACTACCTCCTTCAGATAAATCAACCTTCAGGAGACTTGAATCCCTGGAAAAAAAGCTAATCAACGCCCTTAATGCTGTGACATACAACGAGATATGTCTTAAGGAAAATCTATTGCCGAAATATACAAACATATATATATATATATATATATATATGTTTGTA
>JBCBFY010000477.1:0-1158 GCA_038527325.1 Cyanobacteria bacterium J06614_10 | reverse complement strand
CTCTACCAGGGGGGAGGTTGGGGTGGGACATAGTGAGTCCTTCCTCTCTTCGAGAGCCATAGACCCCTGGACCACCCGAGTCTCTAAACTGGCTGATGGACTACGGAGGGCTACTGATCAGTTGCAAATGGCTATGTTTCCAGCATTGGGAGCATATAAGCTTTCCTCCTGCGTTCTGTCACAGTTTCGTGACCTTTAATAACCTTTAACCTTTCACCGACTGATGGATGAATGGATCAGGCAATGGCCAGGCATTTGGATTGTTTGGATTGGTTCATAGAAAATTATAAGATTCAAGGCTATGGGGCATCTACGGCCCTTCACCGACTGATTAAGGAAAGTATGTTAAAATTAGTAAATTAAAACACCCCGTCTAAATCCCTTCCTGTACGAGGCTCATTTCGCTGAACCCACATTAAACGAGATTTAAGAATATCAACACCGTTATCAATTATATCACAGTTGTAGCACTCTAAAAAAATTTTCGCAAGTGATTGATAAATATAACCAGCTCTTATTTGGGGTTTTAGTATTTTTAGAACTTCATTGTTTGAGTGAATTATTCTTTTGAAGAATCTTGCTTGAACGAAGCTAGTGTGGTGAGCAAAAAGAAATGCATTACAGATTTCAGCTACCCCGTGGCTACTGCTACCAATTGGAACGCCCAGCATCTTTTTAAGGGCATTGCTATATGCAACCTCAAAGGTCTTAAAAATTTGCTTCGTTGTTAAAGCCTCTAAACACCACAACGCCAATCCATACTCTGGGCGGCAGAATGAATTAAATAAAAATAACATAACCTCAAGTGTAGTTTGATTAAAATTCCTGATGACCCAATTAAATTTACCATAAAACGATTTAAGCCTAGATTCAGCATCCAACCTGTCACTTAGGTTTTCTTGCACCATATGTCCTAGGTATTTATATACAGAGACTACTTCAAATATGCTGTTCCCAATTTCTAGTTGCAAAGGTTTCTCATTCCATTTAGTTTTCTTAAAAATCATGCATTTAGATTTGTCTTTATTAATTACTAACTGTAATTGATTTAGCCTGTATTCTAATATATTATACAGTGTGGTTAAATCTTCTTGAGAGTTCGCTAAAAGAACGATGTCGTCCGCATATGCTAAGACATTTGTTCTCAAAACTCCCATT
>JBCBFY010000476.1:0-1164 GCA_038527325.1 Cyanobacteria bacterium J06614_10 | reverse complement strand
CTCTAATATGACCGCTGCCGCAAGCTGGGCATAGGTAGGTGTCTTCATATTGCAAAGGCCGTTGCCCCATCTCGCCAAACCTATCGCCCTTTTTCGCACTGTCCATATTTAGCCGCAATCTCTGCTCGCAGTGACCTACTCACCACGTCCCAACAAACGCCATGCCTCAATAAAGATAGATCGAATAAAACTCGTGGTGTAGCAGTCGCGCTAATTCTTAACAGGCCCAGCCTACCGGGGAAAGCGCGACAGAAGGAAATAGAATAACCAGACGATTAATTAGAGTCTGAAGGCGTTGCTTTCTGACTGAGGGTCTGTAGCTGTAGCAGTAGCGCATCTACCTCAGCCCGCAAATGGAGTAGCTCAACCTGATGATCCGGGTGATACGGATGCCCGTCGACCTCTAACCAGCACAACTTCGTATCGTCTTGTGCGGGTGCAGCATCCTCCTGTGTTTGCGAAGGCCTTTTGCTGTCCGCATCAATCACCATTAGCGTAGACGAAGCAACAGACTCTCGCGCCCTGGCATTTTGAACAGCAACTGAATGCACCGACTTAGTCAAAGACATGGTCTCACTCACAACTTACTCACAACACACACTCGCAGCCTTCAGTCAGCGCTGCTTACCGTTCCCAGAAAAGAATTCATACAGACTCATTCCAAGGGAGTAATGCCTACTTCTCTTGTTGGCTTTCTAGTAATTTATACTTAAGAAAAGCAATGGCATTGTAACCCAAATAGTAGAACTAGATAGTAGCCAACTAAAAATCGCATCCCGCCTCAGCGGTGTGGCAATTTACCAAGTGGTAATCGTTTGAGCCTAACAGTACTCAGCCACAAACGGACCTGTCTGTAGGCATGGTATTCGCCCTTTCAAGCTTCCCAAAGGTAGACTTTGGAGCATTCTCAAAAGGCTGAGAAAAAGAAAGGCTGAGAAAAAATAAGCCGAGAATAAGGTCAGCCGGGCAAAGATTACTGAGCGTCTGCTTTACCCGTTGCGAGTCGTTCTTTTGCCAGCAAGTCGACAGCATCTCCAAGGGCAGCAGTCAGACTCTCCCGCGTTTTTTCGTGCTTCACCTTCTCGGCTTCAAGCAGTTGCTTGAGCTGTTCACAGCGCTTTTTCGTCGCGATTAGCTGCGCCTTGAGCTGCTCAGCCGACCGCA
>JBCBFY010000475.1:0-1166 GCA_038527325.1 Cyanobacteria bacterium J06614_10 | reverse complement strand
CATCTGGCATCGTTTTGCCTGATGTATATAGTTTCTGAGTCAGTTTTCGTGTATCGGCAAAACGATGCTAGACATATATTGGTAAGGAATAGTTTATTCTGTATCGTTTCATTTCGGGCAAAACAATTCCGGATATATATCGTTTCTGAATCAGTTTTTGTGTATCGGCAAAACGATGCTAGACATATATCGGTATGGAATAGTTTATTCTGTATAGTTTCATTTCAGGCAAAATGATGCCAGTTGTATATCGTTTCTGAGTCAGTTTTCGTGTATCGGCAAAACGATGCTAGACATATATTGGTACGGAATAGTTTATTCTGTATCGTTTCATTTCGGACTAAACAATTCCGGATATATATCGTTTCGGAGTCAGTTTTTTGTGTATCGGCAAAAGCATTCTAGATGTATATCGTTGCAGAATTGTTTATTCTGTAATGTTTCATTTCAGGCAAAACGATACCGGATGTATATAGATTCACAGTCAGTTTCCATGTATTGGCAAAAAGATGCCAGACGTATATTGATACGGAGTGGTTTATTCTGTATTGTTTCATTTCAGGCAAAACAGTGCCAGATGTTTCGAAACATGAGTTTTCACTCTTAAAATTCAAGATAAAATTAAGAACTTTTTGGAAATTATAATTCTTGCTTATCTTGAGTTTTAATCTTTACTTTTATAGGGGTAAACGTCAATAAAAAAAATTAAAGTTTTTTTGGCTCAAGATTAATTATTTATTGAGAATCAATAATTTTGAGTTTAGAAACTTTAGATTTTCCCCTTAGAACTCAATATCAATAAAAGCAAGATCGATTTACGTAGAGTATTTTTTGAAGAATTCTTGCTTAGTTTACTTTTGCCCATTAAAATTCAAGATAAAATTAAAACGGGCATTTTTTTGGGATGATAATTCTTGCTTATCTTTAGTTTTAATCTTGGACTTTTATAAGGGTAAATATCAACTAAATAAAATTTTCTTTGCTCAAGAATAATTATTTATTTATATTAACTATTCACGATCGAGTTAAGAAACGTTAATATTACCCATTAAATATCTCAGAAAAGCAAGATAAATTTATATTGGGTATTTTTGGAATTATATTTCTTGCTTATATCAAGTCGGGCGCTCGAGTCAAAGACTCTATGGTATCTAAGGCTATTCACC
>JBCBFY010000474.1:0-1176 GCA_038527325.1 Cyanobacteria bacterium J06614_10 | reverse complement strand
CAGTATGTCCACTTTGATGGTGTGGACTCCTCTTCCAAGCATGTTAACTTTGGAGTTCCCCAGGGATCAGTGTTGGGGCCTATTTTGTTTTTGCTTTACATAAATGACTTGTACAGAGCAACAGATATGGTTACCCTTCTGTTCGCCGATGACACCACTTTCCAACTAAGATCCTCCAATATCCATGAGTTATTTGGTAGAGCAAACCAGGAACTAGCTAGGATCTCAGAATGGTTCAAGAGTAACAAGCTGACACTCAATGTACAAAAAACCAAATACATGATATTCAAGAATCATAACTCCGAATTAGACCTATCCGACCTTTGTATTAATGTGGGGAGTGAAGCTATAGAAAGAGCTGGTGCTGATCTGCCTGAGAAGTACGTTAAATTTCTGGGACATTTAATTGATGACAAATTATCTTGGAGGGAACACATTAATCATATACACAGTAGGATATCATGTGGGAATTATGCTATTGCAAGATGCAAAAATATGATGCCTTTGAACATCCGACTCACACTCTACAATAGCTTCATAAAATCATACCTGGACTATGGGATTTTAGCATGGGGGGGAGTCAAGAAGTCACATTTATCTAAATTAGTAATTCTCCAAAAGAAGGCTGTGAGAAATGTTGCTGGGAAATCTGCTAGGGCACATAAAGACCCCCTTTTTCGGTCGCTAGGCATTTTCAAGTTGCCTGATCTATTTGAGTACAACTCGGCAATATTCATGGATAAATACATAAATAACTCTTTACCAGTTTCATTCCAGGGAATGTTCCGGCCACTTGCGGAGCCTAACCGTACCCTGTCCTTTCGATCTGCAAGGCCAAGAAATGCCTTTATGGAGATGTTCCCATGTGTTTTCCTCCCTAAAATCTGGAATCGTTTGGATTATGATATTAAGACTAGGGATAGTTTGAACAAATTTAGGATTGCTATGTCAGAGGGGATTTTATCTGGTTACAATTCCAACAACTAGGTCGTTAGCATGACAACTATTATTCAATTTGGGTAATTCATGGAATTAGGTGCTACTATCTGCTCAGAGTCAGTGCTGGCGGTTGAGTTTGCATTGTTCTGATTGGTGCAGAGGGGCCTGCTCTGGTGACTACTGCTGCTGTGGTTTTTGATTCTCTTTTTTTTTTTTTTTTTTTTTTGTGATTTTTTA
>JBCBFY010000473.1:0-1182 GCA_038527325.1 Cyanobacteria bacterium J06614_10 | reverse complement strand
TATTCATTTTTTTAATAATAATAATAATAATAATAATAATAATAATAATAATAATAATAATAATAATAATAATAATAATAAAAACAAGGAATAAAAACAAGAAGAAAGAGCTATATGCAAGATACAATATCCTTGAAAAAGGCCTGAACACCATAATGGAAGACCTCAAGCAAAGAATAAAGGCCAAAAGTTACAAAATCCAAAGATATTCAAACAGAAATAAAGGCTACCAACAAAACAAACTGTTCCAGACCAACCAAAGACAGTTGTATAGCCAGTTGAAAGGAGAAAATCGCCAGCAAGATGTCCCCGAAGCTGAACCCTCCAAAAGACTCTGGGAGGGAATATGGGCAAACCCAGTTGCGCACAACAAGCATGCAGAATGGCTGAGGGAGATAAAATCTGAGGAAAATCAAAGAGAGCGACAAATATTCAGTGAAATTACCACAGCAACTGTAAGGGCCCAGGTAAAGAAAATCCCAAATTGGAAAGCACCAGGTCCAGATGGGGTTAATGGATACTGGATCAAGAACTTCAAAATACTACATGAAAGAATTGCCAAACAACTCCAACAGTGCATCACAAACCACCAGGCACCACTCTGGATGACTACAGGGAAGACATCACTGATACAAAAAGATAAAAATAAAGGCATTGTACCAAGCAACTATAGGCCTATCACCTGTCTACCAATAATGTGGAAGCTGCTCACAGGAATCATAAGTGAAAGGCTCTATAACTACCTAGAAGATACGAACACCTTACCTTTCCAACAGAAAGGAGGCAGAAGGAAATGCAGAGGCACCAAGGATCAACTACTGATCGATAAAATGGTGATGAAGAACTGCAAAAGAAGGAAAACCAACCTAAATATGGCCTGGGTAGACTACAAGAAAGCATTCGACATGGTTCCACACTCATGGCTAATAGAATGCTTGGAAATATACGGAGCAGATGTGGACACTATCAGATTCCTGAAAAATACAATGGCCAACTGGAAGACCATACTCACAAGCTCAGGAGTGACCCTAGCTGAAGTAAACATCAGGAGAGGTATCTTCCAAGGAGACTCACTATCCCCACTGCTGTTCGTAATAGCTATGATTCCAATGACAAGGGTGCTTGAAAAAATGAGAGAAGGATACCAGCTGGAGAAAGGAAACAATAGAATCAACCACCTAA
>JBCBFY010000472.1:0-1186 GCA_038527325.1 Cyanobacteria bacterium J06614_10 | reverse complement strand
TTTTGAGATTTTGTACTTATTTACCAATCAGGATGTCTTCTTTTTAAGTATTGCACTTATTTAACAATCAGATTTTTGTTTTTTTTTAAAGAATTGTAATTATTTAACAATCTGGAATTTGTTTTTTGTTTATGTTTCCAGCATATCAAATATATTTGATTAAATTGTTTACACACAATATCCGTGTGGTATATATATATTGAAAGGAGCCCACAAAAACTTGAAGAAATTTGAGATTTTTAATGAATTTTCAAGGAGTACATTCTCCCTCTCTTTCAGATTGAAACTGGAGGGTTCGTAAAAATATACAAAAGTAAAAACAAGAACAAGGAAATAAAAACAAAAGAAATCAAAATGAAAATTACAGAATCGCAGAAGAGGTCAAACAAGCAATTCCCCTATGGTGGTTTGCTAGTTCGGTCAATGACCCTTACAATACTTGGGACATTTCTTGTTAAAATGGAGTTTGTAAATATGTCTATATTACAATTGCTTGTGTGAAAATTAAAATTTTCTACATTCTGAATTAAAATAGCTTCTAAAATTCTTCGTTTATCTACATTATCAACATTTAAAATACTCTTCATACCATCTAACTGAATAAAATGGTCTTCATTTACCCTATGTTTATGCAAAGCACTATTCACGTCTCCTTTATTTAGCGAATCTTGGTGTTGTTTTTTTCTTCTATTTATATCTATAGATTCCCCTATATATTTCTTATTGCAGTCTCTGCATGGTATTTCATATATACATGGTTTATTGTTTTGTTTCCTTGTTTTTTTAACTAGATGTTTTTTGATGGTGTTAGTATTTTTATAAACTGGAGTTATCTGGCACCTTTCTAGGTAGTTCTTCATGGTGTAATTGTTGTTGTTGCTAGACTGAGGTATTACTAATAAGGTGTGGCCCTCTTTTAAAAATGGGTTTTTTTCTTTAGTATTGTAAAAAGTTTTTCTGGCCTTTGTGTGTGCTTTTTCAATAAACTGTTTAGTGTAGCCATGTTTCTCGAATACTTCTTGAATGTGGTTTAGTTCATTATGTAAATATTTGGGGTCACATATTTTATATGCCCTTAAAAACATGTTAGAAATTACTCCTTGTTTTACATTATCAGCATGGGATGAAAATGCATGTATATAGGAGTCTGAATGAGTTGGTTTTCTGTACAAATTAAAACTTATTC
>JBCBFY010000471.1:0-1187 GCA_038527325.1 Cyanobacteria bacterium J06614_10 | reverse complement strand
TGCGGTCGGCTGAGCAGCTCAAGGCGCAGCTAATCGCGACGAAAAAGCGCTGTGAACAGCTCAAGCAACTGCTTGAAACCGAGAAGGCCGAGCACGAAAAAACGCGGGAGAGCCTGACAGCTGCCCTCGGAGATGCAGTCGACTTACTTGCAAAAGAACGACTTGCAACAGGCAAGACAGACGCCAAGTAGCCTGTATCTGGCTTACCTTTTCTCGGCTTACTTTTTTCAGCTTTTTTTGAGGAATGCGCCTCAGTCTACCTTTGGGAAGCTTGAAGGGGTGAAGACACCTCTACAGACAGGTCCGTCTGTGGCTGAGTATTGCTAGGGTCAAACGATTACCACTTGGTAAATTGCCACACCGCTGAGTCGAGGGGTGATTTTTAGTTGGCTACTATCTAGTTCTACTATTTGGGTTACAATGCCAGTGCTTTTCTTAAGTATAAATTACTAGATAGACGGTAATACTAGATAGACGGTAAGAAAAGCAGGCACTATTCCCTTGGTATGAATTTGGTACGAATTCCTTTTTGGGGACTGGTATGCAGCGCTAACTGAAGGCTGTGTGTATGTGTTGTGAGTAAGTTGTGAGTGAGACCATGTCTTTGACTAAGTCTGGGCATTCAGTTGCTGTCCAAAATGCTAGTGAGCGCAAGTCTGCTGCGCTGTCTGCGTCTGCTCTGACGATGGCTAGCACTGATAGCAAGCCTGTGCCAGCTAGCAAGCCTGTGCCAGCGCCGGAAGATGCTCCTGCACAAGACGATGCAACGCTATGTTGGCTGGAGGCGGACCGGCATACCTATCACCCGGACCATCAGGTTGAGCTGCTGCATCTGCGGGCGGAGGTAGATGCGCTGCTGCTACAGTTGCAGGCCCTAAGTCAGAAAACGACGCCTTCAGAGTCGAACTAGTCGTCTGTGCGGGGTTTAGGAAAGTAGGGGTTTAGGAGAGTAGGGGGCTAGCCTGTTAAGAATTAGCCTGACTGCTACAGCACAAGCTTTTATCCGATCTATCTTTATTGAGGCGTCGTTTCTGTTAGGGCGTAGTGAGTGAATCGCTGCGGACAAGGCTTGCGGCTAAATATGGACAGTGCGAAAAAGGGCGATAGGTCTGGCGAGATGGGGCAACGGCCTTTGCAATATGAAGACACCTACCTATGCCCAGCTTGCGGCAGCGGTCATATTAGAG
>JBCBFY010000470.1:0-1200 GCA_038527325.1 Cyanobacteria bacterium J06614_10 | reverse complement strand
CATATCTGAATGCTTGTTGTAGGTGCTGGGAGAAAGGTGTTTATTCCAGTATCTATTATTTTGGAGACCTTTAATTTTAATGTATATTTTTTAGAGATTGGTGAATTTTAGTATAATTTGAATTTATATGAAAAAACAATTCACAAAAGTATCTAAATCTTTTAGATTTAAATTCAAATAAATAATAAAGAAAGTGAAATTTGTACATTCCAACACTATTTTGAAAACAAATGCATATCTGAATGCTTGTTGTAGGTGCTGGGAGAAAGGTGTTTATTCCAGTATCTATTATTTTAGGAAAATCAACCACCATTGTTTTGTTTTAGAAGAGCGGGAGAGACCATATCCAATACACCTAACCAAAGTCTGAAATGCAGAATTTTAATTAGCTCTTTTACCCGCATTTATATTTTATGGTCTAAACAAGCATATTTGTTGAAAATATATTTGTTCATCTATTGTGACTGGTAAGAATTGAATTGGTTAATGTATTAGTTTTAGGTAATCAACCATGGGGTGCTGAAAGGCAGTAAATGGCCTTGGGTACTCAATAGCCTTGATTTTCTAGGTTTTTATGGACTAGCTCACCTGATGCTGAAAGGCAGTAAATGGCCTTGAGTACTCAATAGCCTTGATTTTTTGGGTTTTTATGGACTAGCTCACCTGATGCTGTTCTATGTCTTCTGTTGGTTACCATTTAGTATGACGGGTGGTAAATGCCCTTAGATGCCTTATAGCCTTGAATCTTCTGATTCAATGTGGTGAATAGCCTTAGATGCCCATAGCCTTGAATCTTCTGAATTCTATAAACCAATCAACCATCCATTTATTATATTATAATTTCTAGTGCGGTAAACTATTTATACAAATATGTTTGTGGCCTTGGGCCAGATTTCAATAATTCTAGTGTGTGGTTGAAATGGTAAAGAGACAATATTGTATATACTGAATTGTCATTAGTCAGTTTCACTTATTTTATATAGTGGCATTTGATGGCTTGTCCTTGCCCGGTGCCTGGCCTTCATTTGGCTGGTATTGCCCCAGTGCTTGGATTTATTTACCTGGTTTCTATGAGAAAATGGAGAAGCTGAACTACAAACAGTTTATGAATCTTACTTTCATTGAATTTATTTATTAATTGCTGTATTGTATAATAGAAATTTTAATGCCTATTCCTAACCTAAGGGCGATGGTTTAAAT
>JBCBFY010000469.1:0-1204 GCA_038527325.1 Cyanobacteria bacterium J06614_10 | reverse complement strand
GTGTTCTCTCAAGTATAGCGAGTTGTTCTCCGGCGGCTTCTGAGTCATCCAGAACCGATGTAACGACAGTTACGACACTTAACGTCGGTGGCTCCTCAGAAGTTACGACACTTAACGTCGGTGGCTCCTCAGAAGCTTACGAGGTTTTGGAGCAACTCGCCGAAAGCTACATGTACACCACAGATAGCGCTGAATTTGCGTTTTATCCCCCTAGCCAAACGAGTGGCGGCTTGCAGGGCGTCAAAACCAACACGCTCGATATCGGCGGCGTGAGTCGAAAGCTTGCTGACGCTGAATCGAAAGATGGCCTGAGGTACGTTCCACTAGTAGAAGTACCGCTCGTTATGGTTGTTCATGAGAGCGTAACAGGCATTACTGATATCACAGCCGATCAGATCAAAGCTATTTACTCAGGAGAAATTAGTAATTGGCAAGAGATAGGTGGCCCCAATGCTGAGATTAATTTGTTTGATCTGACAGAAGATGAGAACGAAAAACAGGTTTTACGACAAACCTATCTTGGTGAAACGCTAGAGGTTACCCCTAAAGCAATCGTGTTTGCTGAAGATGACGAACTCGTTGAAAGTGCATCTGCAACAGATTTTTCGATTGCGGCTGTGCCTTTAGAAGATGAGCTGTCCGAGCTGCCGCTTACTGTACTCAGTATTGATGGTGTGGAACCTTCAATTGAAAACAGCCAGGCTGGAGACTATATGATGACGCTGCCCTTGGGTATGGTCGTGTCTCCAGAACCTTCCCCAGAAACCGAGTCCTTTATTGCTTTTGTGACGGGTGAAGAAGGGCAGCAGCTTCTGAGTGACTATGAAGAAGAAGAAGAAGAAGAAGATGATGATGATGATGATGATGACTAGCCTGTAGAAAGATTAGCCCAGAGTCGATAAGCGCTGCTTTGTCAGAATGTCCTCGACTCTTTTTGCTTTAAGGCTAAACCGAAGACGTGGCGTACACATTGCTGTTTAGAACAAAATATCTATATCATCTGAGGCAAAATGTCTATTAGCGATCGTCGGTTTAGCTACAGTCGAGCTGCACTGCCCGTCAAGATTTCCGTTCCCTTTATCTTGACATTTTTTGTCTTTGGGCTTTTGGGCGTTGTTTTCGTTGGAAAGCACTTTTCTCGACAGTTAGACAACGATCAGCAAGAGCGTGCGGCAGAGCTAGCAAACTTAGTTGAAAGAGAACT
>JBCBFY010000468.1:0-1212 GCA_038527325.1 Cyanobacteria bacterium J06614_10 | reverse complement strand
GGCTCAGGCTAGGGCACGCGATCGCGAAGTAGGTCAGGGAAATCTCTTCGACATGCTAGGTGCAGCCCCCCAAGAAGGTGCTAGTAGCAGTGCGGCAACAACCTTTGAATCGGCTCCGAAGGCTCCGCCCACAGAAGATTACGACCCTCAAGAGAGACTAAAGCTAGAAAAAGAACTGCTCGGCTTCTACATCTCTGACCATCCGCTGAAGAACATTCAGCGCTCAGCCAAAATTCTCGCTCCGATTAGCCTTTCTGAAATTGCCGAGAAGCCGGAGAAAGTCACGCTGAGCGCCATCGTCATGCTCAGCATGGTGAAGCCCGTCACCACCAAGAAGGGCGACTCCATGGCCGTTGTGCAAATGGAAGATTTGAGCGGTCACTGCGAAGCGGTCGTTTTCCCCAAGTCTTACGCTCGCATTGGCCAATACATTAAGCCCGATGCTCGGCTGATGGTGTGGGGCAAGGTAGACCGCCGCGACGACCAGGTGCAGATGATCATTGACGATGTGCAGCCCATCGAGACGGTGAGCATGGTGATGCTAGACCTCGACCCCTCTATGGCAGGCGACATCAAGAAGCAAAATCGCCTGCGGGATGTGCTACGTGTGCTGCAGGGTGAAGACAAATTTGCCGCGAAGACGCCGGTGATTGCTGTGATAAGAACGCGAGAGCATCGGCATGCTGTGCGGCTGGGCAATCAGTATCGGGTAAGAAATGCTGAGGCGGCAGTGGCAGCGCTGCAGGCAGCGAACTTTAATGCGCGGGCGACGCCTTTGCTGAGTGTGTGATGGGGACTGGCCCTAACCTCTGCTGGGCTGGTTCAATCGAGCTGTGGTTCGGAGTCGCTGGCTTCTGTGAACGTCTCTGTGAGCTGCGGCTGGCTGGAATCTACAAGCTTTTGAGCAGGCTTCGGCGCGGCCTTAGGCTTGGTCAGCAAGATGGCGACTGAAAAGCTTGTCGCGACCGGAAAGGCTAAAAGAATGCCTAAAATGACGCCACACAAGGCGCAGCTCATCAATGCAAAAAAGCCTAGCCAGGGGCGTCTGCGACCCTTAGCGATAAAGAAGGGCACCAGGCCACAGAGCGATCCAGTGAAAAGACCACCAAGAATGAAGGGCAGCAGATAGATGAGAACGTCGAGCATCTATTTCAATGGAAAAGCGCGAGATGTCACTGAGGATGCCCTGACGGTTGAGATCTGCGATCATCT
>JBCBFY010000467.1:0-1212 GCA_038527325.1 Cyanobacteria bacterium J06614_10 | reverse complement strand
GTTTTTCTTTTTTTTTCTTTTTTAAAAAAATGAAAAACTTAAAACAAGCCAAAGCCCTAAGACACTATTCAAGCGTCCATGGAGAGTTTTTTCCCATCCCGGGTAATTTAGGTCATTTTTGAAAACACCATAATATGGCTTCTTATACAACTTTTCTTATTCAAAATTTAATGGGGAATTCAAAAAAAGTGTCCAAAATGCAAAATAAAGCTTATTTTTCAAGATATGATACCTTTTTTAAAGTAAGGTGTAAAATCCAACAATACAACTACACTTCAGGCTGTCCCTCAAACCTATTAACACTTTGGATTTAAAAAGGATGTAGGATATTTTTTGGGTGGCTCAAAGGGAATTTCCCAGGGCGTCAGATTTGTGATTTGTAGGATGGGGATTTCCCTTCAAGCCTTAAAGGGAAAATCTAGCACCGTCACCTTGAATTTCAACGTGAACTCATAAATTAAGGAAATGAATTTAAGTGTAATAAAAGGAAACCAATTCCCCCACATCAGGAACACCTTTGTATACAAATTTAATGGGTTTTTGCCCTTTCATTTGCCATATAGACAACAAGAAGTACAATTTTTCGGAAAATTCGAAATTTTGAACTGAGTGATAAAATAAATTGAGGACTTAAATTTGAGGAAAATTGAAAATTTGTCTCATGGATATTGTTAGAAACAACATTTAAAAACTTTTCTATGAAACAGATTTTTTATTTGGGCTAATTTGCGGCCTGTGATTTATTTTATCGAAAAAAAATAATTTTGTCTACAAAAGCCAATCACCGTTACAAAATTGGACTTATATTCTATTGTATGCCTCTGATTTCTTTGATTTTGATGTTTTTAGGTCAGTTTATGGTGTGTAGTATTGAACTGATTCATATTTCTCGTTTTATGGCCATCTGGGGGATTTTATGAGGCTTTCAAGTTGAAAAATCTCCATTTTTCGGAAAAATCAAAAAAAAATTGTCACGGGCAGTAATTCACCTTTTTGGTCAGAAAATCTCAGAAAAATGTTTTGGGTCTAGTTTTTTTGGCTGAAGTCCATCTACATATGATACTTCATCGCCTGAAACCCTCAGTTTCTGCCATCCATGAGTTAGATTTGAAATCTACATCATCACTCAAGTGCCTTTAAAATTTTTGTCACGATTTTTAGGCCTTTTTTGGTGTTTTTTTCGCGAAAATCATGCGATAACTCCAAAAGTTG
>JBCBFY010000466.1:0-1218 GCA_038527325.1 Cyanobacteria bacterium J06614_10 | reverse complement strand
CTTTGTTGTGGAAAAATTCTTGACGAGTGCCACAAATCACAGACAAGAAGAAGAAGAAGAAGAAAAATTCTTCTGTTTTTCTTATAGTTTTCGTATTATTTGTGTGTGAATTTGTGAATTTTATCTCTGCTATTTTACTTTACGAAAGGTCTGTATAGTTTTACACAAATTTAGCGTAATTTTAAGGTATCTTATTGACGATTTGAAGATATTTGAGCAAATGCTTGGCGATTTTATATTTTCATTCAGTGATCATTTTGTTTTTGTTGTGAAAAACAATATTAGATCTGTTTTTCTTATAGTTTTGTTAATATTTGTGTGTGAAATTTTGGATTTCATCTCTACTATTATACTTTACGAAAGGTCTGTATAGTTTTACACAATTTAGCGTATTTTTAAGGTATTTTATTGAGGATTTATTGGTATTTTAGGCCATTTTTATCTATTTTACATTTTCATTCCGTGAATTTGCGCAAGTTCGATCACTGGCATCACTGCGCAGCTAATTTGGAAAGAACTTTTTGTTTTGAAAATGTTCTTCTGTTTTCTTATAGTTTTCGTGATATTTGTGTGAAATTGGGGATTTTACCTGTGCTATCATACTTTACGAAAGGTCTGTATAGTTTTACACAGGTTTAGCGTATTTTTAAGGTATTTTACTGAGAATTTTAAAATATTTGAGCAAATTCTTGGCGATTTTATATTTTCATTCAGTGAACATCTTGTTTTTGTTGTGAAAAACAAAATTCCTTCTGTTTTTCTTATAATTTTGTTGATGTTTGTGAGTGATTTTGTCAACTTTAATATCTCTGATCATTTTCTAGCAAAGATTTGGATAGTTTTACACAGGTTTAGCGTAATTTTAATGTTTTTTATCGCAATATATAGAAATTTAAAAGGTTCAAGGCTAGATGCCAAATGGGAGAAGAAGAAGAAACTTTGTTGTGATTGAAAAAACTTTCTGTTTTTCTTATAGTTTTCGTGATATTTGTGTGTGAAATTTTGGATTTCAATATCTTCTATCATTTTCTAGCAAAGGTCTGTATAATTTTACATAGGTTTAGCGTAATTTTAAGGTAGTTTATCGCAATATATAGAAATTTAGAAGATTCAAGGCAAGATGCCCCATAGCCTTGAATATTCTAAATTTCTATACCAATCTAAACTTTGATATTTGTTTTGGAAAATGATAGAAGATATTGAAATCCAAAATTTCAC
>JBCBFY010000465.1:0-1220 GCA_038527325.1 Cyanobacteria bacterium J06614_10 | reverse complement strand
ATAAACGGCACATACAAGTAAGGGACAAAATCCTGTTCCCCAACACATTCGAACGCCCAAGCATAAATAACGTCGAAGGGTTCTAGAAAGGTAGAGTATGTTCCCAACAGCTTCAACCAAGATAGAAACTATATAAGTTACCACAACCCTTCCGATAACCAACAATTTGTGAAAAAGTCGGGGACCAAAATGGGCGTGTTTTATGTGTGCATAAACGGCACATACAAGTAAGGCACAGAAGCCTAAGCATATATCAAAAAGATAAAACATACTAATTTATGAAAAATATGGTACATAAAGGTAAATATACATAAATTCGACAAAGATTTGGTATTGATGATATATAAACGTATATAGGAGATTCATCTAAGATACAATAAAAAAAAACGGCGACGCGCCTGGACACCTGGGAGATTGAGTAAAGTCGCTAGTCGGGGAAGAAATTTTTGCTTTTTTGTGTGTTCCTCTTTTTTGTCGCTAGTCGGGGAAGAAATTTTTCCTTTTTTTTTCTTTTCCTCTTTATTCTGTTGTACTTTTTTCTATTTTCTTTTCTCTTCTTTTGTTTTTTCTTTTGTCTGTGCACTCTAGAGTGAGATCCTAAAAGAAAAATAAAAGTAAAAGAAAAATAAAAGTGGCTACTACTACTCGGGGATTTCTTTTGCATAGCTCTTCGTTTCGTTTCTGTGTTCGACACGACTCTCGCTGTCGAAATATTTAGTGACCATCCCCCTGTCCCTTAAATACGAAAAGTTATCGGATTTGCACCAAAAATAGTCTATGATGGTGTTTTATAACTTAAAAAACTTGTCTCTAGACCAAATATAATAAAGAAAGAGAATCAAATAGTGAGCACATAGGGGACCACTTAAAATGATCCTGCCGAGATAGAAAAAAGTACTGTTATAATTTTTGTGTTCGCGGTCAATGGCTGGACCTATAGAATTGTATGGACCCGTAAAGGAGAACTAAGGAAACAATGTTCATCATTTGAGGAATTTACATAACTACATTCCCATAACAACATCGGCTAACAGTGAGAGTACAACCAAAACTCAAAAAAACTCAAATTTTATGCCTCCTCCCCCCCCCCACAAAAATGAACTTTTACGGCTGAATTCACAAAAAAACAAAAGAAAAAGGTGACTTGACATCAAATTCAAAATCCTTTTTAAAATCCTTTGTAAAAAATGACACTTTTGGAACCTAAATCAAATTTTGAA
>JBCBFY010000464.1:0-1221 GCA_038527325.1 Cyanobacteria bacterium J06614_10 | reverse complement strand
AAATTTATTGAATTTCTCGCTTGCTATGATATAGTCAAAATGCCTTGATTCCATCGATAAAAATTGCTGGGAATTTTCACGATAAACCTTCTGGGCCCGAGCTGGGGCCCTCTCCAGTGGGAAAAAAATATATATATAATATTTTTGAAGTATGGGACCCAGGGACCTCATGGGCCCCAGCTGGGGCCTTTTTCACATTTAAGGCCCCAGCTGGGGCTCTCTTCAGTTGAAAAAAAAAAATATATTTTTTTCTATTTGGGCCCCACCTAATGAAGTCTGGGCCCCAGGGGCCTCATGGGCGCCAGCTGGGGCCCTTTTCACACTAGAAAAAAATCGAGCGGCACATGCATGATTTTCACGATAGAAAAAATAAGCCATTAAATTTGTCGATGGGAGGGGTTTGTGGGTGTGGGAGGAGGAGGAGGAGGAGGTGTGAATTAAAGCTGTGTGGAGTCGTAGCTGACTCTATCGAGATCATCTGCCGACGATAAAAAATTTTGTTAAAGAGGAGCTTTCAACTACAAACGATTAAAATTACAAAACATGTGAGCAAGAGCCTCTAGTCATGCATAAATGGTAGAAATCCAAAAATTTTGAAGAAATAGCTTTACTTCCAACCCCACCAACATGAAAAAAATGACATGAGCCACTGATTTTTCGTGAGAAATCGGAAAAAAAGGGCATCCTGTTGACTTTTTTGCCCCATAATAGAGTGTAGTTTTGACAGAATTTACGTTTTTTTGACCAATCATCTGCATGAGAGCAGGGAGTTTTTCATGAAAAATTTGAAAAAAAAGGACATGAGAGCAACGTGTTTTGAGACAAAATCTCACAGATTTTGAGGAAAATTCTGAAAATCCTTAAGGTTTCGGTAAAATCTCAGAGGGTTTGGTTAAATGTCAAAGGGTTTGGTCAATCAAAATCTCAGGTTATGGTCATATTTATTCAATTATTAATCAAATCTTCATCAAAATATCAGGTTTTGGTCAAAAAATCAAAAAGTTTTCAAAGAGACGGCTAAAATTACTTCGTTCATGGTTCTAAATATAGTGTAGTTTTGTCAGAATTGACATTTTAAATTGGAAAAAAAGGGCATCCTTCTAGACGTTTTGGGCCAATATTATACTGTTATTTTGACAGTATTGACGTTTTTTTGACCAAATAAGGTCTTGAAAACAGGGGGTTTGTCATGAAAATGTTGAAAAAATGTCATAGGAGCAC
>JBCBFY010000463.1:0-1245 GCA_038527325.1 Cyanobacteria bacterium J06614_10 | reverse complement strand
GAGTTAAACCGTATGTACAGATGTTAGTAGAAAGCGGATCAAGTTCATGAGCATTTCTTCAAGACAATTCTATCCAAAGTTCTTTTCATCTTTCCCTCACGGTACTTGTACGCTAATGGTCTCTCACCAATGATGAGTCTATTATGAGTATCACCACACGCTTCGAGCTCTATTATCAAAGAGCGCTACTCTGTGACATCCTTGAAGTTAGCCTCTGATTAATCAACATACGGGCACATAACCCTCTGGGATCTCATTTTTGATTGAGATTATTATCGTCAAAAGCCTTCCAAAGAACAAAACTACAAGTCAGAATCCATTTATAATCGATTTATAGATTAGACTACTTTCCTTTCATTCGCCATTACTTAGAAAGTCCAAGTTTGTTTCTCTTCCACCGCCTAGTAATATGTTTAAATTTGGCAGGTCCTCTTACATGACGCTGAGTACAACAGAGACATATAAAGAAATCTATTCGTTTTTCAAATCCTTTTGAAGAATATTAGCCTGCGTTCTGCGTAGTGTAGACACGACTGGGTATTTTACGATACCTTTTCGTAACGTACCCGTAGTAACACTGATCAAAACTCTTGGGTGAAGGATGGATGCAAAATTCATACATGGTTTACGGTAGAGGCATTTTTTTTTTTTTTTACTTGCAATAAACAAGATTTTGGTAAACAATGATCATTTTGCACACATCACCTGAAAATTCCAGCACAGCCTCAATACTAGTGGATTGTGAAAACTAAAATATCTAAAAATCAGTCTCGTATGTCATTTAACAATGTTATGTAGACAAAAATTACGTTCAAAGAATTAATGACTCACTAAGTTTTGCAATTCGTAAAACAATTTCGCATTTTGCCACGTTTTTCATCATTGCAGTAACCAAAAGATTCAACGTTAACAGATCTACTCTTTATCTTGCTATTTCGTTTGTGATGAATAAAAAGTATAAACAAAATTGTATACCTAAAAAACAGAAAAGCAAACAAAAGCGGCAAAATACACAGATAGAATAATCAAATTTTAGCACTTTGTTACCGCGAAAAAAATGATCCTTCCGCAGGTTCACCTACGGAAACCTTGTTACGACTTCTCCTTCCTCTAGAAAATCTAGTTTGCAAATTTTAAAAAATAGTCCTTTCTTGCAGGAAGATAACAGTTTCTCCAATCCACTCACCAACTCATCCAATCGGTAGGAGCGACGGGCGGTGTGTACAAAGGGCAGGGACGTATTCA
>JBCBFY010000462.1:0-1261 GCA_038527325.1 Cyanobacteria bacterium J06614_10 | reverse complement strand
GGCAGACGGGGCCAGTGGCATCACCGTGGGCGATCGCTCCGGTATGGCCGACACCCGCAGCGCCATGCAGCAAATGCAGGTATTCGCCCTAGCCGACCGCTACGGCTTTACCCCCCTGGTCTTCGACGATCTCGGTCAAAACGACTGGCAGTATTTCGATAGCGCTGGCACCAACTGGTCAAGAGGCTTTGCGATCGCCCGTCCAGTATTAGATGCCGATGCCGTGATCAACGCCTGCTGCCTAAAAACCCATCGCTTTGGTGGCCACTTCACCCTCTCACTCAAAAACACCATCGGTATGGTCGCCCGCTGGGTCCCCGGCGACGGCCACGACTACATGCGAGAGCTGCACCGCTCCGCCAGTCAGCGACTGATGATCGCAGAAGTAAACCGCGCCTATCGCCCCACACTCAACTTGATCGATGGGGTAGAGGCCTTTGTGGGCGGTGGCCCTGAGCAGGGAACGCGCGTGCAGGCGGGTGTAATGCTAGCCAGCAGCGATCGCATTGCCATCGACGCCGTCGGCATTGCCCTCTTGCGCATGCTGGGCACCACCGCAGAAGTCTCCCAAGGATCCATCTGGAGCCAAGCCCAAATCCGCCGCGCCGCCGACCTCGGCCTCGGCGCAGTCAGCGCAGCACAAATAGACATCATCACTGCCGACAGTGAGAGCGCACAAATGGCTGACCGATTACGTCCGTTTCTGAGCTAGAGAGCATTGCGTCAAACAAAAAAGCCACCGCCGCCTACCGCCTTCCAAGCGACCACCACCCCCCAGTGAATGAAAACACTCGCCCAGAGCGAGCCGGTTCTGAGGTATGCGACAGTACACAACGCACCCAGCACCGCCACAACAAATAGAAACTGAAAATTGAAAAAGACAGAAGCTGCCTCGGGTAGGAATGTCAACGCCTCTACAGGATGCCAAAGCACATAGGCTGACAAAGACAACAGTACCCAAGGCAGCGTGACCTTTGGCAACAGAAGCCCTCTAAAAACAACTTCCTCAACCAGTGAAGGAATAAAGAATGCGATTGCGCCCACCCTGACAAGCTCACCCAGCGGGGGCCGCTGATTTATCTCAATAATCGAAGGGGCAATCACGACCGCAACCACAATGACCAAGGCAATATAGCTAACAGACTCTAGCCAGCCCCGACGGGACGGAAGTTTTCGCAATCCTAAAAATGTGCGCTGAAGCGAAAGCACTACTCACCTCTTCTTGCTAAGGGTCAAGAATTAAATAATCTGTGCAAGTTCA
>JBCBFY010000461.1:0-1264 GCA_038527325.1 Cyanobacteria bacterium J06614_10 | reverse complement strand
CTTTTCTCTAAAAATTATCATATAAAATTGATTATCATATTTGTTCTGTAGGTATCTTAAGTTAATCAAAGTAAAATGAATTACCTATTTACATAGTACAGCACCATTTAAAATCTAAATTATTGGTCATCTCAAATATGTTTAAAAATTCATTATAATATTTACATGAAACTATTTTACTACATATATTTAGATATTTGGTAAATCTAGTTTATATTTAAAAACAAATGTTGAATATTCTTTTCTAAATTATCATCTTATCCAGATTCTTCAGTAGGAACATGGTATCATTTAAAAAAAAGCCATATAAATCAGGCAAAGGTTCATAACCTAAGTCTACAGGTTTAACATTTGTTTACATAGACTTTTGTATAAATATAAAGAACATTTTACATAAAAACTTTAACACATGTTTATGTCATCCTTACAAAAAATAATTTTTCAATTTAGATTTAAAATTAGGTAGGCTATTTACATTTCTTATAGAAAGGGGTAAAGAATTCCATAAAATTGGTCCACATGTTTCTAAAATCTTTTTACCTGTTGTTAGGCGTGCAGGTTTTACGTATAAGTTATTTGCTTGACGTGTTATGCTGTCATTCATTTCACTTACTTTAGGGAATTTTAAAAACCAATCTGGGTACATTCCATGAAGGGTCTTCCATACAAGGCAACATAAGCTAAATTTGTACTGGTCATTAATTCTTAGCCAACTTAGTTCTTCTAATACTGGTGATATGTGATCAAATTTGCCAGCAGTGCCTTCTGCAACCCTTGCTGCAAAATTTTGCAGCTTTTGCACTCTCTGTAACTGAGTCTTGTTTGTGGCTCCCCATACACTAATACAATAATTTATTTGACTTAAAATCAATGCCTCTACTACATTAATTCTTGTTTGCTTATCAAATTGATCTTTTATTCTGTTTATATACATGAGCTTCCCTATAACTTTTTTATACATATAGTCTACTTGACCACTAAATGTTAAATGCTGGTCCATTATGATTCCTAAATTTTTTACATGTTTAGATGGTGTTAATTGGTTTCCGTCAAAATTTATGAAAGTGTCATCAGGAATTTTAGATATATATTGTTGAGTACCTATGAAGATTATTTGTGTCTTTTGTGGGTTAATTTGCAGCCCATTCAGATCAAAATATTTCTTTGCTTTTGTTAAAGTTGCTTCTGCTCTTGTTATTAGTTGTGGAAGGGTTTTTATTTCTCCTATGAAAATAAACTGAGAGTCATCGGCATACTGGACTAG
>JBCBFY010000460.1:0-1266 GCA_038527325.1 Cyanobacteria bacterium J06614_10 | reverse complement strand
CTGTGTTAATTTCTGTAATTCTGGGTATTCCTGGTTTGGCTAAGTATAACAAAAACATAGAAATCTTAGACTGAGTTGAAAGAACTCAGAAAAAGTATAAACGAAATAAGACATGAAAAGTCTTAAGAATAAGACCTAGCCAAACCAGGAATACCCAGAATTACAGAAATTAACAAAGATGATGATGTTGGACAAATCATCATTCTTCCAAATGACCATATCCAAAATATAAATAAATTGGCAACTTAATAGGTAATTAAGCCATTGAATTAATTTCTCACGAGCTAGAAATTTATATCAATCTCACGTACAGGTTCTTAAAAATAAAGAAAGAAATCTATTTGGTAATTGATAACCTTTAAGAAAGGCACCACCCTCAGCCACCAGCAATGCCCACTTATAGGGGAAGGATAAGTGCTGGAAAAGAAAATCAACACAATCTTGGCCGGCAAGGTGCACGCACCATCAGGTGTAAAGAATTATTAATATATGAATTTCATTCATACAAGTAAAAATTAATAATTCCCAAAGAAGACTAAAAGCCACTACTTAGGAAGGAAAAGCTCTTCCCAAACTTATTTCATCTATTATGGTGAAGAAGGCTTGTAGCTATCATTATCATTGAGCCAAAAACCCTGTAACATTATTACCTATGGCCAATTGTGAACTTACTTGATCAAAGACAGTGCTAGTAACTGTGTGGCAAAATTTATTTATTATTTTTTGTACCAAGAAATCAAATAAAGAATTTTGCACCTAGACCTGTAGGCTGTAAGAAAATTGAGCATTTCTGATCTACTTTTAATTACATTTACTTGTAATTATAAAATTGAAGTATTTTCCAATTTTTTGTTAACTCAGAGCAATATTCAGCACTCAAACTAAATCTTTATGATCTCCATGGCTCATCTTCTTCATAATGCCTAACCTTGTTTATGCACCTTAGGTTTTTGTCTAATTGCACCAAGAAAACCTCCGAGACCACTTTTGCCACCCTATCCTAGTAAGGTAGAAGTATTAATCAAAGAATTCTGAAGAGTGATAGCTGTAACTAAGGGCAAGACAGCACACCTCGTGCTACTTCCATTTCTTATTATATACTCTTTCTCTGTATGTTAGAAATGTAATTGTATAAGTATGTAATTGTATGTGTATGTCATAATAAGATCTTTATTCATGATTTCTGATTAAATGTCATAAATACCCAGGACATCGGTATTTATGACATTTAATCAGAAATCATGAATAAAGATCTTATTATGACAT
>JBCBFY010000459.1:0-1267 GCA_038527325.1 Cyanobacteria bacterium J06614_10 | reverse complement strand
GATTTTTGGACTTCCGAATCTCCAAATTTTCCCATTTTTCGATTTTCCGAATTTCCGACAATCCAAATGTCTGATCACAAAAATATAAAAAAAAAATAGAGTGAACGAGCTTCAGATTTTCCGAATTTCCGATTTTCCAATTTTTCGAATTTCCAAATTTCCAATTTTCTGAATTTCGGATTTTCCGACCTTCCGATTTTCCAATTTTCAATTTTTCCAACTTTCCAATATTCCAAATTTCCAATTTTCCGATTTTTCATTTTTCAAACTTTCCGATTTTCCAAATTTCCAATTTTCCGATTTTCCAATTTTCCGAATTTCCAAATATCCGATTTTCCGAATTTCCGAATTTCCAATTTTCTGAATTTCGGATTTTCTGATCTTCCTATTTTTTAATTTTCTATTTTTCCAACTTTCCAATATTCCAAATTTCCAATTTTCCGATATTCATTTTTCTATCTTCCGATTTTTCAAATTTCCAATTTTCCGAACATAGGGTTTTCCGACTTTCCGATTTTCCGATTTTCCAACTTTCCTATTTTCTAAATACCTGATTTCCACTTATCAATACCTCATATTTTCCGATTTTCCGAATCTCTGATTTTCCGATTTTCCGACTTTCCGATTTTCCGAATTTCGAGGATTTAAAAAAATAAATGGGCATGAAAAAAAAAAATGGGGGTATATAAAAGCATGGGTGTCAAAATAGAAGGAAATTCCCTATATTTTTTTTCCCCACCAAAATCGGTCAAAAAACAAGGGAATTCCCTTTACTTTTTTTTGCGAAATATACCCGTTTTGTGCGAAATTTTTTGAAAATTTTATTTTTAGTTTTTTTCTCTAATTTTTACACAACAGATACTTTAAAACCTCTTCTAGGGGATCCAAAAGTAATTAGCGTGATATATTAAGTAGTTTTTGAGAAATAAGCAAAAACAAAAAATTAAAGTCCGACCCATCCGTCACATTTGTGTTTATTTTTTGATCAAAAAATGCGATAAACCCAATAGGTTTTTGAAATCAAAAAAAGAGTTCCTTAGACAGATTTTTTCCGTCAATATAAATACGAAAGATCTCAATTTGGGAACCCGTAGGGGACCTTTATTGGCCCCCCCTCCGGGTGATAAAAAATTTCAGAAAAAAAAATCGATAAACTTTATGAGTTTTTGAAATCAAAAAAAGGGTTCCTTAGACAGATTTTTCCCGTCAATATGAAAGTGGCCAGAAGGCCTGGGAACCCGGAGGTGTTGGTGAAAAAGCAACTTAC
>JBCBFY010000458.1:0-1275 GCA_038527325.1 Cyanobacteria bacterium J06614_10 | reverse complement strand
GACCTAAATGTAATAACCCCTACAATGGTGTCCCAAATAAAATTATCAAGGTTGCTGGGGACGGTAACTGCTTTTTCAGATGCATCTCTCTGTATTTATATGACTCAGAAGATAGCCACAACAAGATAAGAAAACAAATTGTGCAAGAATTGAAAGAAAATAAACAACAGTACAGTGTGCATTGCGAAGATATAGAAAAACACATCAGCAACATATCGAAAAATGATGGGTCAGTTGACTCATATGCAACAGAGATAGAATGTTATGCTGCGAGCAAAATCTTGGAAACGGACATCCTAGTTTACAGATACAAAACTGAAAAATCAGCAGAGTGGTGCAAATACTCCGTAGAGGAATTGGCAGAACAGCACAAAGACACAAGGCAGAAGGTAGACACAAATAAAAAGGTAGACAAAAAGCAGAAGGTGAAGAAAAGAAAAGACAAGGGTGCAGTAACTTTGCATTACAAGGGAAATCATTTCAATTTAGTGAGGATAGAAAAAATTAAAAGCAATAGTCTACCACAAACCAACGAAACAAAAATCCAGAGAACTCAAGACCGATGTCCTGCAGCAAAATTACGCAACCCCCAAGACAACAGATATGAACCAGAAACGGAAAAGGATGAAGATGATGGTGCAGGGAATCAACAAGGGAGCCCAGAAAGTCCAGGTCAACAACCTCAACTTGAGTGGAATGGGAAAAGTGGGACCTCCTTGATAGATATTGTGGAGAAGGCATATCAGAAAATAATCCACTTCAAACAGAACAACCTGTTTCACCCTCCCATGGGGAAGTCATTGTGTACCATGATAGATGAAATGGTAAAACTTTTTACAGCATACAATGACGATAAGCCCGCCCAGAGGATTGCCCTAAAAATGATCATGATAATGCCAAGCCTACTACAACAGAAAGAATTTTGGAAATCGAAAACAAAGGATGACAACAAGGCCTTTAATAGAAGGATTGCAGCTTGGATGAGAGGGGAGTATGAAGCTTTACTATCCGAAGCTATAGCAATACAAGACAGAATTGTGAGAAAAAATGGAAGAAATGAAATCAGAGATAAATCCAGAGCTTTCAGAGAAAAAATGGAAAAAGGCCTGGTGAAACAAGCCTCCCGGGTTCTAGAAAAGAAAGACAAAGGTGTTCTCCCAATAACAGAGGAAACCATAGAAAAACTAAAAGAAAAACACCCAGAACCAACAGATATCAATGAGAGTGCTTTAATAGATGGGGAAATTAAACAAGCTCACCCTGTCATTTTCAATG
>JBCBFY010000457.1:0-1280 GCA_038527325.1 Cyanobacteria bacterium J06614_10 | reverse complement strand
CACGGCCGCAGCGACAGCGACCTCCCCGATGGGCTCTGGATGCAGGTAGATAATCTGCTGATTTTTGACCAGGTGAAGCGCAAGGTGTGGGCCGTCGCCTACGCCGACCTGCGCGATCCAGAGGTTAGCTTAGAAGCCGCGTATCAGGCAGCGTGCGATCGCGTCCACAACCTCGTCACCAAGCTGCGCCTTCCCCTCTCCGAAAAAGACACCCTCCTCACCTGGACCTCCCCCGAAGCCAGTACCGCTCCGCCCCTGTCCTACACCAGCAACCGCACCCCCGAAGAATTTTGCACCAGCGTCGAAACGGCCAAAGCCCACATCCGCGCTGGAGACATCTTCCAGGTCGTGGTCTCTCAGCGGCTCCAGGCCAGCTACAGCGGCAATCCCTTTAACCTGTACCGCTCCCTGCGCCTAGTCAACCCCTCCCCCTACATGTGCTATTTCAACTTCAACGGCTGGCAGCTCATCGGCTCTAGCCCCGAAGTCATGGTCAAAGCCACCAAAACCGATGAAAGCGCACCCATGCAGGCCACCCTCCGCCCGATCGCAGGCACCCGCCCCCGAGGCACAACCCCTGCCCAAGACGCAGAATACGCAGCCGACCTGCTCGCCGACCCCAAAGAAATCGCCGAACATGTCATGCTCGTCGACCTCGGACGAAATGATCTAGGCCGCGTCTGCACCAGCGGCACGGTAGAGGTCGATGAGCTGATGACCATCGAAAACTACTCCCACGTCATGCACATCGTCAGCAACGTTGTCGGCGACCTCGCCCCCGGCAAAACGGCCTGGGACCTTCTCAAGGCCAGCTTCCCCGCAGGCACCGTCAGCGGCGCCCCCAAAATTCGCGCCATGCAAATTATCAAAGACCTAGAGCCCGATTATCGCGGTCCCTACTCCGGCGTCTACGGCTACTACGACTTCGAAGGCCAGCTCAACAGCGCCATCACCATTCGCACCATGGTCGTTCAGTCCGCCCCAGACGGCAGCCAGACCATCAGCGTACAAGCCGGCGCAGGTCTCGTCGCCGACTCCGTCCCCGAAAGTGAGTTTCAAGAAACGCTCAACAAAGCAAAAGGCATGTTAGAAGCCGTCAGATGTTTGCAAGGTTGATGTAACGCTTTCACAAGATCAGCTCATGCTGCTCGTTCACCTTCAGACATCTGCTCCAGCTGACTTTTCACGATTTTATACAAACCAGCTTCGGCATAATCCCATTCAATTCGCTCGTTTTCGAGTATCAGCCCACATGGGCTTACCTCTAGATCATCAAAGTC
>JBCBFY010000456.1:0-1288 GCA_038527325.1 Cyanobacteria bacterium J06614_10 | reverse complement strand
ATTAATTTATTAAACAAATTAAATAAGAAAAATTAAATAAAAAAGTAGCACCAGCTGCAGCAGCAGGAATAGTAGTAGTAGTAGTAAGTAAGTAAGTAAGTAAGTATTCTTTATTTCGTATTTACAATAAATACAGAGTTTGGTAAATTACAGAGATAAAATTCATCTAATAAAAAGAAACAATGTTCATTGAGTTATAAATAATAATAAAAAGATACAATATCACAGCTTAAAACATCAGTATTAAAAAGGCGGACCCAGCATTAAATTATCATCAACACCGACCCAAGGCAAAGATCAATCAGATACAGCGAAAGGAGACAACAAGATGAATCCCCCCAACCCAATAGACATGGATGGGCGGACACGGAGCCGAGCTAAAGGCCAAGCACCGTGACCACCCACCATAGCGACCGGGAGGGAACCCATCCCATCATCAACCCAGTCACCGACAAATCATATCCCCCAGAACAGCTCTCCACTCAAATTTCTCTCATTATAAAAGTTTCACTCTTTGCAAAAAAACATAATAAATTTTGTACATAGTAGGTTACTACATAGAAACATAATTTTCACTGAAAACCGAACCAAGGTAAGGATCCAAAAAAACAGCAATCCACCAGGAACAGATAAGCGGCCAAAGGCCAAGCACTGTGACCACCAACCAGGGAGACAAGGTTGGTCAGTTGGTTTGTCCATAGAAACTTAGAAGATTCAAGGCAACGGGGCACATAAGGTCACTCATCGCCGGACAGGGAGACAATGGAAGGGAGATAACCCACCACACCCCCAACCCACCGGGATCATCCACCATGGAGACAAGGCCGGTCGGTTGGTTGGTCCATAGAAATTTAGAAGATTGAAGGCTATGGGGCATATAGGGCCATTCACCGCCCAGACAGGGAGATAAGGAAGAGAACCCACCACATCGCCAACCCACTGAAATCATCCACCAGGGACAAAAGGCTGGTCGGTTGGTTGGTAAATAGAAATTTAGAAGATTGAAGACTATGGGGAATATAAGGCCATCCACTGCCCAAACAGGGAGACAAGGGAGAGAACCCACCACATCGCCAACCCACTAAGATCATCCACCAGGGACAAAAAGGCTGGTCGATTGGTTGGTTCATGGAAATTTAGAAGATTCAAAGCTATGGGGCATATAAGGCCACTCACCGCCCGGACAGGGAGACATGGGAGAGAACCCACCACCAGGGCCGCCGCCACCGCTGCTGCTGCTGCTGTGGATCAGATTTGTCGGTGGGTGGGGTGGCGGTGTGGTGGGTTC
>JBCBFY010000455.1:0-1291 GCA_038527325.1 Cyanobacteria bacterium J06614_10 | reverse complement strand
TGCAACATCAAACACCAGCTGACAGTAGTGACAATTCAGCAGAAAATTAGCATAATGTTACTCTATTCGCGCTAAGAATATCCGTTTGGAGAATTTTGAGCCAAAAAGGCAATATTTCTTTATAAAAATAAGAAAATTTTATCTCAGGTGATAGAAGAGGTAGGTCCAAGTATGCCATCCATCGCTTACCTAAATTTGAAAGAGGAAAACTGACTTTTAAGCTCATCAAAATTCTCCAGACAGATATTCTTAGCGCGAATAGAGTATAGTTGATTGTTCGTATGACTGGCCAATCAGAAACGAGGTCAACTCATGACTTTGGAGCAGAGTTGCCAACTTCAAAATAATAAATATGAATCAAACTATAAACTCTTAATAAAATTTTAATATCTTAATAAATAAAGTAGATTTTTTTTTTATTCGAAGATGAACAAAAGAATACTAAAATACTTGGCTCATCAAAAAAGGAAAAACATTTCAAAGGTAATGTTAAAATATAAGATTTAGATAATCTGAAAACTTTAGAGTTAGCGACACTATTTTGGTGCGGGCGTAGGATTTAGACGTCCGCACCACTCGACTTAGGGGCCAAAATTTTCGAAAAAAGTATCATTCAGCAACTAGCACTCAGCGAGATTGTACGAATACTTTACGGCATTAGAACTCCTGCGCAATGGCTTACTACAACCAAAAAAGAAAATTTGATTTTGATAATTTCAACCAAGGATATAATAAGAGGCAGAAAACATCTTCATGGAAACGAGGAAAATACAATAACAGTCGCTGGAACAACCAACATTCGCAAAGACAATCCAATAATGCTCACTGGAACAACCAGCATTCGCCAAGTGAATACAATAATAGTCACTGGAGCAACAAACAATCGTCATGTCAATACAATAATAGTAATTGGAACAACAGGAACTGGAACAACCAACATTCGCCATCTTCTTCTTCTTCCAGTCAATACTTTGAGGGTGCTGGAAATCTTCCTATACCCAGAATAGAAATGGTAAATGGGGAACCATATTTTGTTTGTGGTGGATATGCCTGCCACATGAAATATCGCCCATCCAGTGGTATCCTGGAATCCAGTGGTCCTAAAAATACTGGATATAAAACCAGGCAATATGTGGAGGCTCAGGAGGAAAAAGTTCAAAAAACGGCAACCATGAAGAAAGAGTTCTGGCAGGAGTGGTACAAACCAGCTCCAGAGGACTCGGCTGGAGCTTAATAACCTTCCTTTAAAAAAAAAAAAAAAAAAAAAATGACAAAGGCCATCTTGGCCTGC
>JBCBFY010000454.1:0-1293 GCA_038527325.1 Cyanobacteria bacterium J06614_10 | reverse complement strand
GATTTCAATGATTTTCTCAAGCAAACCCGCTTGATGAAGAACATGGGTTCTCTTGCGGGAATTATGAAGTTAATACCGGGCATGGGAAACAAACTTTCCTCTGACCAACTGCAGCAGGGCGAGCAACAGCTCAAGCGCTGTGAAGCCATGATCAATTCCATGACCATGGAAGAACGGCAAAATCCTGAGGTGCTCTCGGGCTCGCCAAGTCGTCGCCGTCGGGTGGCCAAAGGTGCAGGCTACGCCGAAAAAGACGTGGGCAAACTCGTCAGCGACTTTCAGCGAATGCGGGGGCTAATGCAGCAAATGGGCCAGGGCAACATGGGCCTTCCTGGCTTTGGTGGGGGCGGTTTCCCGGGTATGGGCGGCGGCAATCCAATGGGTGGAAACCCTATGGGTGGCGGGCAATTTGGCGGCAGGCAAATGCCTGGCTGGCGAGGCGCACCGGGCGGCGGCAAAAAAAAGAAAAAGAAAAAAAAGAAGGGATTTGGCTCCCTCTAAAACACGCCTCATCAACTCATGAACAAGCTTCTGCTACATGCTCTTGAGAGCGGCCTTAAGAACGGCCTTAAGAGCGGTCTCAAAACCGGACTGACCCTTTCTAGCCTCTGGCTCGGCCTCTCTACCGCCGCCCAAGCGCTCCCCGGTCAAACCATGAATGAGGCAGAAGCCTGGATGCAGGCCCACCCGACACTACGGGCACATCCTTCCGAACGGCTCTCTATTCGTCGTAGCGAGACGCCTTCGCAGCGATATACCTTTCACGGCTCGGTATTTGCCCCAAGTGGCACGTCAAATCAGAGCCTTTTGATTCGTCGGCAGTCTGGTGAGGCGCTAGTCGTCCATTCTGAAAAGTTTACGCTGGTTGATATTGTTCGTGGGGTGAGCGTGCCTCGACTAGAAGATGCCTTGCGATCTATCTATGGGGCCGAAGTCTTTGCCGACTATCGACGGGCACAGACGCTGGTGGTGTATTCGCCAGATAGGGCTGAGGAAAGGGGCACTGCGATCGCAACCCGTAGTCATCTGCTAGAAGGCGACCTCTATGGCTACCTCATCGAGGTGCTGCCTGACGATAACGGCAATGAGCAGACCGGCTCAGTGACGGTTATGCTCCGCGAGAATCTACCTGCCATCCAAGAAGGCATACGTGCGCGCGCCTACCAGCTCCAAGAGGCCGAAAACCCCGATGGTAGAAGCGTCATTCGTGCCAACGGTGTGTCACTACGCGATCTCTTAGAAAACGTCGACGAAAATATCGACGAAAACATCGAAAATTAGAACGCTTCTTTG
>JBCBFY010000453.1:0-1318 GCA_038527325.1 Cyanobacteria bacterium J06614_10 | reverse complement strand
CACTGATTGACGGACACAGTAATTGACAGGCTGCAGTGATCAGAGGAACCGACAAACTCGGAGACTTTTGCTTCTACGATTCCGGGGATATCTGTAAATACAAGATCTAATATATTGCCATCTTTGTGGGTAGGCTCATTTATGAGCTGCTCACAAGCCGACGAGACCGAAAAATCGAGAGCTGACCGACCATGCTGATCAGTGACATTAGAGTTCAGCCATTCTCTATGTTTGGCGTTACAATCACCACAGATAACAAATGAGGCTTTGCTATCCTGGGACTGGGCCATGGCGATTCTTTCTAAGATACAGTCATATATGGAGTCATCATGATTTGGATTCCTATACAAAGCAAATACATAGGTATTGTAAAATTTGCTGTAGACCTTAAAACAGAGGATTTCATGACACTTGCACTCTAAGGACTTTTGACGATAAAGTGGTTGCCCGGACCTAGAATAGACGGCCATACCTTGGGCATGCGGAATGCTGCGACGGTATACAAACTCAGGGCCATCAAATCCAGGAATAAGGAACTCTGATTTATCCTTATTACTTGTTACAAGTGTTTCGGTTAAAAACATGAGGTCATATCCTTGGGTGAGCGACTGCAGGTCAAGGAAATTTGTACGCAGCCCTCTAATATTTGAGTATAAAATCCTGCAATTAGATTTGCGATAGTGAGATGCAGGCCCAGGGTTCAACTCAATGTTACCCGAAAGGATAATTAAAAGAGATAAATAAATCAAACAACAAGAGAAAATTTTCTTTATTATGAAGGTCAAATGTCCAATAACTATAAAGTAGAAGAAAAACAACTAAAAAACATAGTTGCCAAACATGTAAAACCAGTCAAAGAGGAAGAAATTGTAGAATTATGTATTTACTATAAAAATAAGAAACTTAAAAATCTTTTTATCCATAACAAAGATAAGTCACCTAGCGATTCCTCTAGGCATCATGTGGTGTACAAGTACACGTGCAATAAGGGTGGATGTAATTCCTCCATAAATCAAAAAGTGTACATTGGTTACACCACCTGTGCCTTGGAGGAACGCTTTAGAATGCATGCTCAAACGGGGTCAATCAAGGAGCATCTGAGAACTGTCCATAACATAAATAGAATACCTAAATCTGACCTACTTGAATCTACTATAGTATTGCGTACTTGTCTCAATAGGAGAAAATTGATTATGTCTGAAGCAATATTAATTAAAGAAAATAAACCAAATTTGAACTCGCAAAATGAAGGTTGTAATAGGTTGCTTAAGATATTTAAACACTGACTACTCTGTATGTATGTCTGTCTGTCTCTCAC
>JBCBFY010000452.1:0-1330 GCA_038527325.1 Cyanobacteria bacterium J06614_10 | reverse complement strand
TTACCTTGCAGGGCGCCCCGAACTCTCCGCTGAGATTTATCAAGACATCATGCCTTGGCAGGAAGAGCAGGAGTATCTTGCTGACCTTGCATCAGGGCATTGTACACTCGGCCGTATCTACCGCGAGGCTGACCGACTGGATGAGGCCTGGGATGCCTTTACGGCTTGTCTCGAAATCGAAGAGGCGATCGACCGCGTTCTGGGCGTTACCTACACGATACAAAACTTGGCTGCAGTTGAACTTGAGTTGGGAAACCTAGACCGGGCCGAAGCGCTTTTCAGCAGGGGGCTGAAGTTGGCGCGCCTGCACGAGCTCGGCAACTCGGAGATAAAATGCCAAGTTGGACTTGCCTGGGTCAACGCGCGCCGAGGTCATCGTGACGATGCCTGCAGGATCATCCAGAGACTTGAAGACTCGTACGGCCCGAGCACAACGGCCAGCGCCTACAGCCAGGCCGTACGCGAGAGCCTTGAAGATATCGGTTGCGGTTTTGTACCGCTGGGCATTGTCGCGTCCGCAGAGGGTGTGGTTCCAAGGTGACGAGGTGTTGTCAGGTTGGATCAGGACATGCCATCGGGCATTCGGTGAACTGATCAACTGCCGCTTTCACCGCGCCGTTGGCTTTCAAATTTGTACATACTTCGAAATAATGGGTTGTCGTTGTCATTTTTACGCCTTCTTCTTGTTTCGTTTCGTTAAGTGAACCTAAAGTATAACCATTTCCTTGTTCGTCGTGCACGGCACGTTCTTTGAAGCTTATTGTGATTTCGACCTTGGGTTTTGTATTGCTCGCCTTGATACCGAGGTCGATTTGTTCTTTCATGGACTCGCGCGCGATCGTCATGAAAAGTTCCCACAGGAAGTCTTTGTTGAGCTGAAGAAAAACACGCTCTTCCGTCGTCCATTTCGCAGGCGCCTTGTGCATCAGCCGATCAAACAGCGCTGGTTCGAATTCTGCCATGTGTACCCCCTACCCAAGATTGCAGACATTCATAATTACCATCAAATCGCTTTGCGGGCGAGTCTGTGGAATTTTCACCCAAATTTCCCCTCTCCCATAAACCGTAAGTCCATCTGTTTGTGCCAAAGCGGGGCGTAGCGGATCGGGACATGTCAGGGCCCGGCCTCACACAAACACAGGGGTGATACGGGCATGGCGAAGACGGTTCTGGTGGTAGACGATGACCCGACCCAGCGCAGGCTGCTCCAGGCCGCGGTCGAGAAGGCGGGATTTGCCTGCCGCACCGCGCCGGACGGCGAAAGCGGATTTGCCATGGGCCACGATCCGAAAGACGGCGTGGACGTTGTTCTCCTCGACCTGCACATGCC
>JBCBFY010000451.1:0-1331 GCA_038527325.1 Cyanobacteria bacterium J06614_10 | reverse complement strand
AGACTAGGGGAATTCGAACGTGAGCTCTTAAACAAACTTCAAGAAAGTAGAAATAGGAAAGAAAGTCCCCATTATAATATGTACAATCAAATTTTAAGTCTACAGTCCAGAGTGGCAGATAAGATACATGAGAAGAGGCCTTCAGCTGATTCTCGAGCAAGTATTCAAGCTGAGGCAGTGCCACCTGATCTGGGTCCACTAGAACCACCTTCCTTTGGTGGGGATGTTGAACAGTTTCCTCAATTCTGGGAGCTGTTCAACACGTTGATAGATCAGCGTCCAGAATTGGGTGACATTGAAAAGTTTGCGTACTTGCTCAAATACCTCAAAGGTGAGGCACGTGAAGCCCTGAGCAGCATTTTGATAAAGGCAGAGAATTATCAGATTGCCTTGAAAACCCTTGTAGAACAGTATGGGGCGGAGGACAAACGAATCCTCCTTCTACAAACTAAACTAAGAAAACTGCCTATCCCTACCTTTGATTACCCATCTCTGTACAATTTTCGCCATGATCTACTTATAATCCATCGTCAACTTGAGACCATAAGTGAGGGTCAAACTGACAGCATAGTAATCATGGGGGAAATTGTACAAAAGTTGCAAGAGGGGGGTATCTATCTTAGGGTAGTAGAGAAGTTGAACAAGGTACATTTCTCATACCAAGAACTGGACGAGCTGTTGCAACTTTATGTAACAGCCTTGTCCAGAGTACAGCCTCCATCAGATAATCCATTGAACTTAAAACCCTCTAATGATAACACCTTTGAGAAAGGGCTTCAGGGGCAAGATTATCCCCCCACCAGCTGCTGTCGTGTTTGCTCTGGAGCGCACGACAGCGGTCTCTGCACTAATCTCTCAGTTTCACCGCAGATAACAACTAGCCGTCGCAGAGAAACAGCCGAGACACCACCTGTGCGTCCATTCTACGGTGTAAGTTCCTTACAACAGCCGGACATGGCTGTAGGACTAGGTCAGTATCCTAAACAACCACATTCTTATAACAATCATTCTCGTAAGGGCAGAAGATATAGACCAAAATTTCAAGATCAAACTTCCTACTTTCAGGATAATTTAGAAACTGTAGAAATTAATACATTGCCTTCAGCAATACTGCCCACTATCACTTTAAACCTAAATAATGGCTATACTTCTTTGGCTGTGCATACCTTTTTGGAATGTGGCAGTCAGAGAAGTTTCATTAGCCAGAGACTAGCTAGGAGATTAGGTCTAAGAGCCTGCAAACTCATAAGAACAAGGCTAATCACATTTGGGGGTCACGTTTAAGTGCGTGACTTCCAAATAGTGAAACTTAGACTTTACATTGGCCAAAC
>JBCBFY010000450.1:0-1336 GCA_038527325.1 Cyanobacteria bacterium J06614_10 | reverse complement strand
AGCGCACTCCACCCTTAAAATTTTAAGCCTGAAATTTTGATACTTTTGTACGTCACCGTAGACTTATTTAGCAGTTAAATCGTATTACTAGCTATTTTAAAGTTAAAGGTTTTCGCCCACATCCCCCAGACCGACCTCATATGCACCCCCCCCCCCCCCACCCACCCACCCAACACAAACATACCTAAGTGGGGCCCACTCCACCCTCCCAAAATTTAAGCTTTAATACAAATTTACGTCATTGGTCAAGTTTTTGAGCAGTTAAATCATATTATCACAGAATTGATGATATTAATATGATTTAACTGCTAAACAACATTAAATATTTGATTGTCATAAATATTAGTTTACCACTTCCTCCCACCACTTCCTCCGAAATTTTGAAAGTACCACTTCCTCCCTCGCAACAGTAAAACTCTGATCACCCTACCTATTTCAAAATTCCTACTGCCCCTAGTCCTACCTCATATGACCCCCCCCCCCAACCCCACCTCCCCCAGCACACATATACATAGAGTGGGCACACTCAACCATCACAAAATTTAAGCTCTAGTTTGGATACAAATTTACTTCATCGGTGATGTTTTTGAGCAGTTAAATCATATTAATACCTGTTTTACAGTTGCTGATAGTACCTGTTTAGGTTGCAGTCTGGGGGAGTTCAGAAATTAATTTCAACCCTAGCCAGCAACCTAAACAGGTACTATCAGCAACTGTAAAACAGGTATTAATATGATTTAACTGCTCAAAAACATCACCGATGAAGTAAATTTGTATCCAAACTAGAGCTTAAATTTTGTGATGGTTGAGTGTGCCCACTCTATGTATATGTGTGCTGGGGGAGGTGGGGGTTGGGGGGGGGGGTCATATGAGGTAGGACTAGGGGCAGTAGGAATTTTGAAATAGGTAGGGTGATCAGAGTTTTACTGTTGCGAGGGAGGAAGTGGTACTTTCAAAATTTCGGAGGAAGTGGTGGGAGGAAGTGGTAAACTAATATTTATGACAATCAAATATTTAATGTTGTTTAGCAGTTAAATCATATTAATATCATCAATTCTGTGATAATATGATTTAACTGCTCAAAAACTTGACCAATGACGTAAATTTGTATTAAAGCTTAAATTTTGGGAGGGTGGAGTGGGCCCCACTTAGGTATGTTTGTGTTGGGTGGGTGGGTGGGGGGGGGGGGGGTGCATATGAGGTCGGTCTGGGGGATGTGGGCGAAAACCTTTAACTTTAAAATAGCTAGTAATACGATTTAACTGCTAAATAAGTCTACGGTGACGTACAAAAGTATCAAAATTTCAGGCTTAAAATTTTAAGGGTGGAGTGCGCT
>JBCBFY010000449.1:0-1334 GCA_038527325.1 Cyanobacteria bacterium J06614_10 | reverse complement strand
ACACAAGATCCTATTTTTTCCTTGTAAAATCCTATAAAATCCTCTTTTGACTTTATTATTAGTATTATTATTATTATTATTATTATTATTATTATTGATTCCGGAGAGGGAGCCTGAGAAACGGCTACCACATCCAAGGAAGGCAGCAGGCGCGCAAATTACCCAATCCCGGCTCGGGGAGGTAGTGACGAAAAATAATGATGCGGGACACATCCGTGTCTGCGTAATCAGAATGAGTACACATTAAAACTTTGTGCGACAACCAATTGGAGGGCAAGTCTGGTGCCAGCAGCCGCGGTAATTCCAGCTCCAATAGCGTATATTAAAGTTGTTGCGGTTAAAAAGCTCGTAGTCCGAGCTCAGTTCCGGACTGGCCGGGGAGGTCACCTCACGGTTCCTTTCCTGCGCCAGGCTCCGAACCTAGGCCCCCGCCTGCGCGGGGGTCGCACGCCGGTGCTCGCCGGGGTGCTCTTGACCGAGTGTCCCGCGCGGCCGGCCAGTGCACCTTGAATAAAGGAGAGTGCTCAAAGCAGGCTACTAAAGAAATTGACTTCTCTCCATGAAGATCTAGCAAGAGAATTTTCGGATGCAATTAAAGAACCAGAAAACTTTCCAGATTGGATGACAACTGGTTTAACAAATTTAATAGCAAAAACCTTAGAAACAGAAAACCCAAAAAATTATAGACCCATTACATGTCTTCCAACAATGTACAAATTAATGACTGCCTTATTAACAGAAAGAATATATTTACATCTTGAGAGAGTGAATGGAATTCCTCGGGAGCAAAAAGGTTGTAAAAGAGGAGCTTGGGGTTGCAAGGACCACCTCTTCATTAACAAAGTAATTTTAAATGAATGTAAAACGAAGAAAAAAAACTTAGCAACTGCTTGGATTGATTACCAAAAGGCATTTGACTCAGTTCCTCACTCTTGGATAGTAAAATGTATGGAAATGTATAAGATTAGCCCAGTTGTTGTCAATTTCTTAAAAGTCATTATGAAAAATTGGAAAACAACTTTATTATTACAAACTGAAAGTGAAACCATAAGGACGAGGGCTATTCAAATAAAAAGTGGTATTTTTCAGGGAGACTCATTGTCACCATTGTTGTTCTGTTTGACATTGGCTCCACTGTCGAGCTTACTGAATAATATTAAGAAGGGCTATAAATTGGGTGGAGAGCTATTTAATCATCTATTATACATGGATGACCTGAAATTATTTGCTGGAAATAATGATCAGTTGGCAACATTGATGAATGTTGTTAAAGATTTTAGTGATGATATCAAAATGAAATTTGGCATTAATAAGTGTGCCAAAGCGACTTTTCA
>JBCBFY010000448.1:0-1344 GCA_038527325.1 Cyanobacteria bacterium J06614_10 | reverse complement strand
CCGTGCCTCTCTCGCCAACCCCTAATCCCGACTCTCGGGACTGAAATTTTCATTACCATCTGAGCATTGTAGTAGCAATGCCGAGCTCGCCAACCCCTAATCCCGACTCTCGGGACTGAAATCTAGCACCCGGCTCTGTTATCAAACAAGAGACTGACCTCGCCAACCCCTAATCCCGACTCTCGGGACTGAAATAACAACAACAAGAACAACAAGCCTAGCGTACAGAAAGCTCGCCAACCCCTAATCCCGACTCTCGGGACTGAAATACGTAACAATCCGATCAGGGAGAGTGTTCGCCAACCCTCGCCAACCCCTAATCCCGACTCTCGGGACTGAAATCAAACGTTCACGGTGTCTTACGATAGCGATCGCGCTCGCCAACCCCTAATCCCGACTCTCGGGACTGAAATAGTGCCAGGCTGCAGCGCTGACGCACTTCCGCCCAGCTCGCCAACCCCTAATCCCGACTCTCGGGACTGAAATGTAGAGAAGTAACAGCTCATTGATAGCAGCATCGCCCTCGCCAACCCCTAATCCCGACTCTCGGGACTGAAACGGGTGTGGGGATACGAGCGCATCTTAAAAGAGCTGACTCGCCAACCCCTAATCCCGACTCTCGGGACTGAAACTGCGGTGTCATGAAGGAAAGAAACCGTAATTGACAACTCGCCAACCCCTAATCCCGACTCTCGGGACTGAAACATGAGACTGCCGACAGCGTAGACGGTGCGCTGGAAAGTCTACTCGCCAACCCCTAATCCCGACTCTCGGGACTGAAACATACCTCGACCCCCATAATTGTGATATTCGACAGCCTCGCCAACCCCTAATCCCGACTCTCGGGACTGAAACTTGCAAAGCCTCCCCCACGCTGCGAGGTCATCGGCGCTCGCCAACCCCTAATCCCGACTCTCGGGACTGAAACACCCCAAGATCGTTCTCCAAGTGAACAAGTCATACACTCGCCAACCCCTAATCCCGACTCTCGGGACTGAAACCTTTCGAGTAAAAGTCAGTCGCGTAAAGATGCGTTGCTCGCCAACCCCTAATCCCGACTCTCGGGACTGAAACGGTAATAGTCCAATCAACAATACTGTTGAAGTGCTCTCGCCAACCCCTAATCCCAACTCTCGGGACTGAAACAGATAAATGGTGTTGCGTTTGATGTCTCGACTAGGCTTACCAACGCCTAATTTCGACTATTGGACCTAAGGCATGAGGATTACATAATTTGACCAACTAGCCCAGTTGCCCTTCGACTACGCTCAGGGTGTGGTTCCAGTAACTGCCACTGGCTGAGCGTAGTCGTTGGCGTAGCCTTCCGTAGGAATAGGGCAACTG
>JBCBFY010000447.1:0-1344 GCA_038527325.1 Cyanobacteria bacterium J06614_10 | reverse complement strand
GGAAGTCCGCCCTTGCCGCCAGATTTATCGGGATAGTCTTATCTGTGAGCCCGATGTTGATATCAAGCTTGAAGTACCTTTTGCAACCACAAATACCTTGCACAGGGCTATGGGGCTATGCCTCAAAAAAGAACCACTTGAAGCAGAAACGTTCTAGGTAGTCCTAAAGCAGTAAGGATAGAATGAGAGCAGTGCTATCCAACGCGATTCATGGAAACCCAACTACCGATTTGTCCTGGCTGCGAGTCCAAGCGAGTCGTGAAGAACGGCAAAATTCACAACGGCAAACAGAATCATAAGTGCAAGGATTGTGGTCGCCAGTTTGTTGAAGACCCGCAGCAGAAACGCATTAGCGATGACACTAAAGCCCTGATTGATGCCTTGTTGTTAGAGCGCATCTCTATGGCAGGCATTGCCCGAGTAGCCAAGGTCTCAGAACCATGGCTACAGCAATATGTGAACGAGAAATATGCCAATGTCCCTCGCCAAGTGACGGTCAGGTCTCAAAAAAAGGGCGCTTGATAATAGAGTGTGATGAGGCTTGGTCGTTTGTCGGCAAAAAGGGAAACAAGCAGTGGATATGGCTAGCTATCAATCGCGAGACCCGTGAGATTGTCGGCGCACACATTGGTGACCGTAGTCGTAAGGGTGCAATCGCTCTATGGGCTTCTTTACCCCCTGTGTATCGACAGTGTGCTCTCTGCTATACCGACTTCTGGGAATCGTACGAGACAGTACTGCCTAGCAAACGACACCGTGCGGTGGGCAAAGAGAGCGGACAGACCAACCATATTGAGCGGTTCAACTGCACGCTGAGACAGCGAGTTTCCAGACTAGTCAGAAAGACATTGTCGTTTTCTAAGAAGTTAGAGAATCACATTGGCGCTATCTGGTATTTCATTCACCACTACAATGCATCCTTACTCGTTTAGGACTACCACGTTCTAGTGTCTTTTGCTACTTATTGAGAATAGATACTATCAATTTCAGCAATCATCTAAAGCTACCTCTGAGTCCAACAACCTCTCCGGCAGTTTCATTGCTCAAAGGTCACCTTAGCTCTTTGCTGTAGCGCTGTGCATTTTGAGCAGATTCCGTATAGTGTCAGTTGACAATCTAGAACGTGATAACCCGCAGAATTTGCGGTTTTCTCACCGATTTGTGTAACTGAATCCTCTGTGAATTCTATCGTTGCATTGCAGTGCACACACACAATGTGGTGATGGTCTTTAAGCGGGCGATTTAGCTCGTAGTGCTTATGGCCTTCTGCGAGCTCAAGCTCCCTGAGCAATCCCATGTAAACCATCAGGTGTAGGGTGCGGTACACCGTTGAAAGGCTAATAC
>JBCBFY010000446.1:0-1347 GCA_038527325.1 Cyanobacteria bacterium J06614_10 | reverse complement strand
TGGATAGTCGTAAATCTGTCGCCCGAAGGGCGCAAAAGCTTCTTCAGAGTACAAAGTAGGGAGTATAAAGTACTATGATGGGAATAAGTGAGTCTTGGTACTAACTACTCTTTACTTAAGTAGGTATCCCGAAGAAAACGTGTGATCGGCGGAATTTGTATCTTCTTGCAATGAAGCCAAGATATGTAAATCTGAATGATTCGGAACGTTCCTCCCTGATCTCGTTGAAACGTCGTACTGATAGTAATCGGGTGATGGAGCGCTGCCATTGTTTATTATTGAGTGGCAAAGGCTACCAGATTGAACAATTGTCCGACATCTTTGATGTTCGTCGTGATACGATTCGGGATTGGTTTGATCGTTGGGAGTCTGAGGGCCTTGCTGGTTTGGAAGATGCGCCCAAGTCAGGCCGTCCTCGAAGGCTGACCCCATCTGAAGAAAAAAAATAATTGATCAGGCCCAAGCCGCTCCCATTCAGCAAGTCAAGCAATTTGCCCAGCAAATGAGTGAGTTGTTGGGCAAGCCACTTAGCCCCAAGATCATCAAATCGAGTTTGCGTCGAGGCGGCATGGTCTGGAAACGCCTACGCAATTCGCTCAAACAGCAGCGTGATCCTGTCCTCTATGCGTTCTTTGAGGCCGAAATGGCTCATTTGAAGCAAATGGCCTATCAAACGGAAATTGATCTATATTACCTTGACGAAACCGGCCTTCATCTCAATCCTCACGTTCCCTACGCCTGGCAGCCAAAAAATACCACTGCTCTGCTACCGGCACAAAGAGGACGAGGCAGAACGATCGTAGGCATTTTCTCTCCCATTAAGCAGGATCTGAAGGCCACCATCTTCGAAGGAGCGGTCAATGCCGATTGCATTATCGCCGTCATCGACCAATTCGCGCAGCAGGTCAACCGAAAAACCCTCATTGTGCTCGATCGGGCAACCATTCATACCGCCAAAAAAGTCATGGATCAATGCAATCGATGGAAAAAAATGGGCGTATATCTCCAGTTTTTACCTGCTTACTCACCCGAGCTAAACCTTATTGAAATTCTCTGGAAGCATTTGAAACACTTCTGGTTGGAACTCCACGATTATCAGTCTATCGATACCTTAACCACTGCCGCAGCGCAAATCCTTGCTAGCTATGGTAAGCATTACGCGATTTCTTTTGGATAAGTACTTAATACTTAAAAAAAAGAGGCCCAGTCCACACGGAACTAAGCCTCCATCGAAAACAGAAATAGTCTACTCTTTGATCATTTTGAAGGTCGCAACCTGATCTTCGGCGACGACACGGACGAGATAGATACCTTTGGCGAAGCTTGCGCCAGAAATCTTGATTGTCT
>JBCBFY010000445.1:0-1348 GCA_038527325.1 Cyanobacteria bacterium J06614_10 | reverse complement strand
GTAGTTAGTATTCAGTACTAAGTCAGTAGTGTCCGGTTTAAAAAATGTCAAATCGGCTAACTGTCTGATAATCAGTATAGGAATCAGCGTTCTTTGATTTTTGGATTTGAGAAGGCCGAAAATTGGCTCTGAGAATTGGATATAGCCAAATGAATCAGGGAAAAACCATCTTTCGGCAGTTGTCAGGGCTTGTTTCTCGCTACGAATTTAGCAAATGTGTGAATCGCTACCATGGTAATCGCCGGATTCGGCAATTGTCTTGCTACCAGCAGTTCCTTTGTATGATCTTTGGTCAACTGACTCGTCGTGAAAGCCTGCGTGATATCATTGTTTGCTTGAATGCACAAGGGCGAGGCTTATACCATCTTGGCCTTGGTAAAGGGGTAGCTCGCTCGACACTTTCTGATGCGAATAATCGTCGTGATTGGCGGATTTTCGCTGATTTTGCCCAGTATTTGATGAAAGAAGCAACCACTCTGTACACTGACTGTTCAGAACAAGCGCAGTGGCAAGAATCGATCTTTGCCTTAGATTCGTCTCTAATTCGATTGTGCATTGATCTTTTTGGCTGGGCACGTTATCGCAAGACAACTGCCGCAGTAAAAATGCACGTAATGTTGGACATCCAAACCGCGATTCCCAACTTTTTCCACCTCAGCGATGGAAAAGACCATGACTTGAGCATCTTCGATCTGTTAGATTTCGAGCCTGGTGCTTTTTATGTGATGGACCGCGGATATGTGGATTTTTCGGCCCTATATCGAATTGAACAAGCAAAAGCTTTTTTCGTCATTCGAGCCAAAAAGAACCTTCGGTTTGTGCGAATGGCATCGATTAGTCGTCCTCAAACAGTACGAAAAACGATCATGGCTGATCAAATGGGGCATTTTGCCAATCATTACTCTGCCAAGGATTATCCTGACAAACTTCGGCGTATTCGTCTCAAAGATCTCGAAACGGGAAAATCGATTGTCTTGTTGACCAATCACTTGGGACTCGATGCCGATCAGATTGGACAAATGTATCGCAGTAGATGGCGTATTGAGCTCTTTTTCAAGTGGATCAAACAGCATCTTCGCATTAAGGTCTTTTGGGGCTATTCAGAGAATGCTGTCAAAATTCAGCTCTACACGGCGCTTGCAGCATACTTGTTGGTCGCAATTGCGAGGAAAAAACTCAATCTTTCCACAGAAATGAACCAAATGCTACAGATTTTGAGCGTGAACATTTTTGCCAAAATGCCTCTGAATCAGCTGTTTACAGAACAACCTTCTCAAATCTCAAAGAACGACGATTATAACCAATTGAGTATCTGGTAGTTATAACCGGACACTACTGAGTATTAAGT
>JBCBFY010000444.1:0-1350 GCA_038527325.1 Cyanobacteria bacterium J06614_10 | reverse complement strand
GTCAATATGACCTTCCTCTGGAATCTGCTTCACTAGCTGCATCGCAGCCCGTTCCATCTGCTGCGCCTTCTGCTCAAAAAACTGCCAGCGCTGCTTGTCTTCCGGCGATAGCAACCCCGTCCGCTCGCTCACCAGCGAAAGCGCCACCGCGCTGCGGCCATCTCGCCCGCCCCGTCCCACTTCCTGCACATACTCAGAAATCAGGCTCGGCACTTCATAATGCGCCACAAACCGGCAGTCTGGCTTGTTAATCCCCATCCCAAAAGCCGACGTACACACCACAAACTGACAGTCCCCCTCAATCCACCGCGACTCTATCTGCCGCCGCCGAATAGCAGATAACCCTCCGTGATAAGCCTTCACCGAATAGCCCTTCGCCGCGAACCACTGGGCCAAAGCCTCTGTCCCCCGACGGGTTCGCGCATAGATCAGTCCCGACTGCTTTCCCTGCCGTTGGATAAACCGCAGCAAGGCCTGCCGCCGTCCTCTCGGCGTCCATACGGTCTGCACCGCAAGCTGCAGATTACGCCGATACGGGTTGAGCCGAACGATTTGCGGCGATCGCAGCTGTAAAACGTTGCGAAGGGCATCCTGCGTCGTCGGATCAGCCGTTGCTGTAAACGCAGCGATCGCAATCTTCGCCCCCTTTGGCTTCGTCTTCAGCAGCGCGGCTCGCACCGTCCCTAATCTCCGATAGGTCGGGCGAAAGCTGTCGCCCCACTGAGTCAGGCAGTGCGCTTCATCGAGCACCAGCGCATTGATTCTGACCGTCGGCTGAGTGAGCACTTCCCATACAGATTGGCTCAAGAGTGTTTCAGGAGACAGATAGAGCAAATTCAACTGGTTTTGAGAGAGCGATCGCAACGTTTGCCACCGCTGCCGCTTCGACAGCTCGCTATGCAGCGCTGCCGCCCGCAGTCGCTTATCTCTCAGCTCCTGCACCTGATTTTCCATCAGCGCTACTAAGGGTGACACCACCAAAGTCACCCCCCGCTCCATTAGCGCAGGCAGCTGGAAGCACACCGACTTACCACCCCCCGTCGGCATTACCACAACAATATCCTGCTTACTCAGGATCGTCCTCGCAATCTCACCCTGCGGCGGACGAAAATCCTCATACCCCCAAACCTGCCGAAACATCGCCCTCAGGCGATTCATCTCTACAGAGCCACCAGACACACCGCCAGAAGCAACCATCTCGTCCGCATCACAAAGCGCTTTACGTCCCTAGCCTGCCCTCTCTTCACGGAAAGCTAGAAGCCACTAAAACCTACGTGTGCTTTTTGTGAGAAGGACAAATTTTGTGATTTGGGTCCCACCACAGCAGCCGCAATACCCCCTCCTCTAAAA
>JBCBFY010000443.1:0-1362 GCA_038527325.1 Cyanobacteria bacterium J06614_10 | reverse complement strand
AAAAACCAGCATGCTATTGAATTTACTTTCTGTTTCAAGATATTCAAAAGTTGAAGCCTAAAGAGTAAATTCAATAGCATGCTGGTTTTTTGTTCATGTCATTTCTATATAGAATTTAAGCCCAAAAAGGCCAAGCACTGGGACAACATAGGCCATGAGAGCATGCAACTATATTATCATGATATCTATGTCAAATTTTGAAAATATGTCAAAGATTTAACTTCAAGGTCACTGGAGACTACTTTTTTTTTTTTTTTTTTTTTTTGAATACAATATTAAGATATCAGTATTATATCTAGTATCGAGATCATAGGTTAAAATTCAAAGAGGCATGAGCCAAATGAATAAATTTGGCTCTTTAGAATGCAACTTTTCATTTCCTTGTTCTAAGAATTTGGTATTACCCTGGCTGGGATATCATCATAATACCTAGCAAAAATTTTCAGTTTCAAGTTCATAGATTAATGGTAAATGTCATAAGAGTCATCACTTTTGTCTCAAACTATTGATTGCCTTGTCCTAGAATTTCAATTTACTATATAGAATTAAATCTTCTCAATATTCTTTGAGTTATAAGGACATGACTCAAGGTAACGGTCACATTAGCTGTGTAAACTTCTTTTTTCTTGTGTGTTGAAGTTTTCAACTTTTTGAATGTCTTGACCTACAACATTTATTATTTGTATGTTAGTATATCTTTATATAATCTACGACAAATTCAAGTATCCAAGTCACGGAAGCCAAATAAACATATGGTTCAGATTATTGAATACCTCGGCCTACAAAAGCATTTTCAACATACTCGTATATGTGAGAATATTTAGGCCAAGCTATCATACTAGTATATCTTCAAGATATCTAGCCTAAGAATGAGTTTAAAAATATTACTCTTTCATACACAAACCTGGAAACTAAATTTTTTTAATACTGAAAGGTTAAATGCTAATTTCCTTTAGAACAATTTCGAGTAGCTAAGTCACAGATTCACGATCTACATCACATAAGAAAGTGACTCTAGGTATTGAATGCTTTGGCCGAGAGACAATGTGTATTTTGTAAATTAATTTTTACCTTAATAATATAACTTTAGGATATTAAGATCATAGGTTGAAAGTCAACATCATAGGAGGCAAGAAATTTGTCTTTTTATGATTCTACCTGATGGATGTTTTCACCTAGGCTCATATTAAAGGTAAAGAGAAAACAACATATTTTTACACATTTATTTCATTTATTTGTAATATAAAATTTTAGAAATAATCTTGTTAAGAAATGTATATGAATTGTTGAAATGGATTTAATTTCACGTATTCCCCCTTTTTTTCAGTTACCCCTGAGTTTAGTTTTTTTGTAAATTACAAT
>JBCBFY010000442.1:0-1369 GCA_038527325.1 Cyanobacteria bacterium J06614_10 | reverse complement strand
TGTGCTCGAGAAGTGCTAAGTTAGCTCCTCGCAACTATGTCAGTGGGTTTGCTTGAGCTCGAGAAGTGCTAAGGTAACGTCTGGCAGCTGCGGCAGTGGGTTTGCTTGTGCTCGAGATGTGCTAAGTTCACGTCTGGCAACTGCATCAGTTTGATCATCTGCCTCGTCCTGCCTGCTTGTGTAGTCGTCCTGCTCCTCTGTTGCGGTTGTTGTAGTTGGGGAACTTGTAAAAAATCACCCAAAATTCCTGGCTAATCTAAATTTTCGACTTCAAACTCTACTTTTAATCTGAGAGCAGCAAGGGCTCTCGGCCAATAGGATTTGAGAGAATTCAGCGCTCCAAGAGCAACAGCCAATCAAATTGCTCCGTTAGGGCGGACCGGAACGAACGAGGAACTGAAGTTCATTTTTTGACTTGGCGCACACCTCACCTCCAGCTAAGGTGTTAGTTGGCTTGAAAACGTTCAAGTTAAGTCAACTTGTTCATATTGAAGTTAAAATCAACAACAGCATCAACTTGATGGCCTAGCGGTTACAACGTCTCTTCTCCCATCATCATCATCCGAGGTCGATGCTGCTCTTTGACACACTTTTCGATGTACATGGTGTTGTTCTGGTGCAGCCCAGCTGTAGCTACAGCTCAGTAGAAACACTAAGTTTAAAGTCAGATGAAATGAAATGAAATGAAAAATGAAAAATGAGAGTGAAAAGACAAAGTTAAACTACGTTTTGCTATTGGCTAAAGCTACAGTGACAAGTGTTAAGTCAAAAGAGAGCAAAGTAGCTCTCGTCCAATCACATTTGAGCAGATCTGCGGGTCCATTTACTAACGAGCTTTCTGATTGGTCGAGAGCCTAATCTAACCGGAACGAAATCGTCAAATTCAGTTTCTAACGAGCGTTCTGATTGGTCGAGAAGTTTTTGTTCGCAAGTGATTTTTTTTGACTTGCAACAAAGCTAACTTCAACTAGAAGAGCTGCAACTGCGTGAAAATGGCTAAGTAAAGTCGACCTAAAGTGACTTCAACTGAAATGAGCTGGAAACACGAAATTCCAACTTAGAACAGCTAGAAAAGCTGATAACGCAAATTGCGTGAAAGTTTGATGTTTTTGACGTTTGATTAACAGTGTGATTTGGTGTCACCAAGAATGTGACAGTTTATTAGAGTTGTAGATCTTTGCTCTTGCATGTGCTCGAGAAGTGCTAAGTTAGCTCCTCGCAACTATGTCAGTGGGTTTGCTTGTGCTCGAGAAGTGCTAAGTTAGCTCCTCGCAACTATGTCAGTGGGTTTGCTTGAGCTCGAGAAGTGCTAAGTTAGCTCCTCGCAACTATGTCAGTGGGTTTGCTTGAGCTCGAGAAGTGCTAAGGT
>JBCBFY010000441.1:0-1372 GCA_038527325.1 Cyanobacteria bacterium J06614_10 | reverse complement strand
TATATTTTGCATGCTCCTGATTTTAAATACTTCATACCAAACTTTTTCTGTATGACATAGTACAATTTTGTGTGAATATATTATATGAATATTTTTTATTATAACACAGTTTGTATATATGAAAATTCTGAACTTTAATTTTTGTGTACTGTTGGTTTAGAATTAGTGTTGTTAATACAAAGTTTAGGTAAACCTACCTGTATTGCATTAGTATTAAGCATAGATGAATTTAGGTTTAGAACAAAGGGACCCTGACATCAACATTAATATTTTTCAAGATGAGCATGATGATGATAGTTGTAGATATGCAAGCATTGATACATTCACTGAAATACAAAAAGAATTCAGTCGAAATGGATTATCTATTGTTTGTTTTAACATAAGGAGCTTTTATTCAAATTCTACGGAATTCTTAGAATATCTTAGTAGTACAGGTCACAATTATGACATAATTATTCTAACTGAAACATGGATTAAAGAAAGCACGTTAGTGCTATCTGAAATCCCTGGTTATTTTTCTGTCCATAACTATAGATCAAACATGATTGGAGGTGGTGTAAGTCTTTATATTAGAGAATACATTAAATTTGAATGTATTGATACTCTTAATATCTCTAATAACTTGATAGAATGTCTGGGGATTACTATCAACTATCCAAGTAGTGATAAAAAGTTAAAATTACTAGGAATATACCGTCCACCAAAAGGAAATAAAAAGGATTTCACAGACTTATTGCAAAACCTAATAACCCAACATTCTATTACTGGTAGTGATGCAATTGTAGCCGGTGATATGAATATTGATCTTCTAACTGTAGATCGCAGTGATGATACTAATTACTTTATCAATGCTATGAATTCAAATTCCTTTAGACCTGCTATAACTAAACCTACTCGTACTGATAAAAAGAATAATGATAGTAAAACTATAATCGACCATATGTGGATAAATATTCCTGAACAACCCATAAGTTGTATATTTCTCTGTAACATAACTGACCATTGCCCAATCTTTTGCAGAATTAATGTTCCCTATGCTGATAATGATAAACTTGTAAAAATAACATTTAGAGATATGAGTGTAAGAAACAAAATCTTATTCCAACAGAAGTTACAAGAAAAAAACTGGGATAGTATACTAATTAATGTAAGAAGTTCTAATGATGTTATTATGAAACACCTAAACACTGTGAATGAGCATTATCAGTCTTGTTTTCCATTAAAAACTAAGATGATCAGTGCCAACAGGCTATCCAAACCATGGGTGACAAGTGGCTTACAAAAATCAATTAAAACTAAACATGAGCTTTACAGGCTGAAATGTAATGGCAATTATGATAACGAACATTGTAATAGGTTAGCAAATCTATTA
>JBCBFY010000440.1:0-1382 GCA_038527325.1 Cyanobacteria bacterium J06614_10 | reverse complement strand
GTATGCTAAAGTAAAATATAAAAGCAGCTTTTCTGATGAGTGGAGCATAAATAGTGGTGTCAGGCAGGGTGGTGTGTTGTCAGGAATTCTTTTTAACTTGTATATTGATTCACTTTTAGATCGTATTTCAGCAAAAGGAATAGGGTGTAAATTAGGTTTGTTTTCTTCTAACATAGTTGCTTATGCTGATGATGTTGTGTTGATGGCCCCATCTGCTTTGTCCCTTCAACTTTTAATTAATGAAACAGTAGATGAAATAAGTAAACTTTGTTTGAAATTCAACTCTGGTAAAACAAAAATCATGATATTTCGCTCGGATGGTAGGAATTATGATAACAGTAAAATTAATTTTGAAATTGATAATTGTAAAATAGAAATAGTAAACTCTTTGAAATATTTAGGGTATAATTTAATGAATAATATGTGCAACATTGAGGACATGAATAGAGTTAAGCAGAAATTTTATGCAGAATTTAATTCAGTTTTAAGACATTTTAATTTCGCTGATACGAAAATAAAATTATTTCTTTTTAAGCAATATTGCTTACAAATGTATGGTAGTGAACTTTGGTTTGGCGGTAAGAGCGAACAATATGTAATCAGACAATTTGCAATAGGATACCATAAAGCCATAAAGAAATTATTAGGTTTATCAATGCATGAGAGTAATCACTATGCATGTCAGGAGGCATCTCTTTTAATGTTTAATCACATGATTAATAATAACAAATTACATTTTATATTCAGAATATTTTATAAGCCTTGCAGTTTTATAGATAAATTAATTGATTTTTTATATGTTTCCTCTTTTATGTTGAGTGAGCTAAAGACTATTTTTAGAGATATATATGATGTTGAAAATGTTTTAGATAATGATTTACAAGCACTCACAGCAAGAATATCATATGTTCAAAACCATGAAAAACAAATGAGAGAACAAGTAATTTTAGAAACTTAAGATTTTTATTTCAATATTTCAATGTAAATTTTAAGCAATATCATCATTTTAATTAGAAATTCTTTGCATTTCATTGTATATAGTTCATTTTGTTTTAATCTGAAAATATTTAGTCATTCATTTTATCTGTGTGCTTTAAATTTTATTTGTAACTGATTATTCACTATTTGCATTTTATTATATGTATTCCATGTTTTAATTCTCAAACTATGTACCTGGCTTACGAAATAAAGTGAAACAAACAAACAAACTATCTATCTATCTATCTATCTATCTATCTATATTTGTAAATTTGATAAATTTCTGGTACAATAATCAAACTGTTAATGTTAAATATATTGAAGCATATTCTTGTAATTTTAAAATAAGTAATGGGGTCCGTCAGGGTGGGATCCTATCAAGTTTGTTTTTTGGGATATATATC
>JBCBFY010000439.1:0-1382 GCA_038527325.1 Cyanobacteria bacterium J06614_10 | reverse complement strand
TCAATTAGCTGTCTTTCGTCGGTCGGTTAATAGATTAAACGAGTGCTCAATCGGAGAATCTTTTGGCAAGTTCTTGATTGACAGCCTTTCTTTGCGGGGAGCACTCGCTAACTTGTCGCCGTTTTGCTACCGGGTCCTGTTCTTATGAACTATCAGCCAATACAGCTTTCTCAATCGCAGATCGAACAGTTTCAGGAAGATGGCTTCTTGATTGTCGAAAACTTCTTGCCGGAAGCGTTTGCTAAGCAGCTGGCTAGCCGGATGGATCCTCTGTTTCATGGAGAGTTTGAAACCGGGTTGTATCCAGATGAGTGGCACTGGCGACCTGGCATGAGTTTGCCAGATATTACTCGGGAAATGTGTAATGCCTGGAAGTGCGATCGCACCATTGCCAGCCTCGTTTTATCCGCTGAAATTGGCAGACTCACGGCAACGCTGGCGGGTTGGGAAGGGGCCAGAATTGGTCAAGATAGCCTGTGGATGAAGCCGCCGGGCGCGAAGGCGATCGCAATGCATCAAGACGGCGCCTATGTAGACTACCTTGCCCCTGCCGCCATGATGACCTGCTGGGTCGCACTCGACCGGGCGACGGCTGCTGATGGCACGCTGGTGTATGTGAAGGGGTCTCACAAGTGGCCTTTGGCCGATGTGGAGGGAGAGTTTCATGCGCCGACTAAAGACTATCGCTGGGCCATGCTTCAGGCTGCAGAAAATGCTGGCGTAGATGAGCCCGAGCTTGTTGTTGTCGATGTGCCCGCAGGAGGCTGCGCCTTTCACCACGGGCGTACTTGGCACGGGCTGTGCAAAACCACTCGCACAGAAGGCACCTTTCACAGCATTGGTCTGCACACCATTCCTTCAAATGCGCAGTTCCATCCTGTCAACCCGCCGGGATACATCTATGGCCGCTACAAGCGTTTGGGCAGTACTGAAATGGATGAGACCTTTTTCCCCATTCTTTGGCAAAAAGATGGCTACCGTAGCCCTCATCTAGCGACATACTGCGCTGACCCACTGTCTAATCCACTGGCCAACCTGCCGTCTAACCCGCTGACAGAATCAACAGCATCTTCCTCGGTGTAGTGTTCTTGTTTCCCAACATTCTTCTTTCCCAATAATCTTCCATTCCAGACGGCTTCTTCTTATGACGACAACGGCAACTGCAACGGCTACGCCTTTCAATCGCGCCTCTTTCGGAGGGATAAGCGCAGACTTCGATCCGGGTTGGCTGCTAACGCCAGCGCAACAAGCACTTCAGGAGAGTTTAATTGCCCTATGCTCAGAAGTCTTGAGGCCGAATGCGATCGCCTCTGACCGAAACCTCATATACCCTCGTAAGAACTTTGAAGCCCTTGCCTCCCTGGGTCTACTTGGCCTGCTCG
>JBCBFY010000438.1:0-1383 GCA_038527325.1 Cyanobacteria bacterium J06614_10 | reverse complement strand
TTTTTCTTGAGGAATGTTGAACTCAAGATTAAGGACCATTTCTCTTAAAATTTTGTGTAACGATCTAAAACATGGGGAAAAAGAAAAATCTGTGTGGGCAGTTCATATACATAACCTTTGTTGAAAAGTGCAGACAAAGATTCAGGTTTTTCTATATCTTGAACTACAAGAGTGAGAGAAATATTGAATTCATAACTTTCTGTCTAACAGATGTCGAAGCAGGTTCTAATTGGCCTCTTTGATCTTCCCTGATTTTGAAGTGTATTACGACACCTTTCTGAATATACAGGGCCACTACCTTGCCGTTAAAATCATGATCAAATATAAAAGGACCTACTAAGGAAAAGGGTTATAGTTGAAAAATGAGTTTGAACATATTTGAAAACTATGAACTAATCCCCACGGTGCCTGACTAAATCTGGAACTGAAGAAGGTGCTCTGACTATATACTGTGAGGCAGAACTATTTACATTGACTGGGAAGTAGTGATGTTAATTTTAATCTCATTTATGAAGAATAAAAGCCGGAAAAATTAATATTAAATTTTTGTGAGATTAAGAACATCTTTTGGAGGAGTTACATTAATTGAATGGGAATGAGGAAGAATGGTTGGTTGATGAACCATAGCATCAACAGGAAGAGAAGAAGAATTTGTTGAAGCTTGAATAAAAACGTCAAAAGAAGATATAGTGAAGGACAAGGTTGAGATGTAGTCTTGATTTGGACTAAAAGGGGAATTAATCTGTTCTGATGGAACTTCAGGGAATGACATGTCAGGAGAAGAATAAGGCTTAAGGGTAACCTCATAAAATTTTTCATCTTCAGTAATAGCACTACTTGAAATTCAGGAATTAGGGCAATTAGGGTCTCTATACATGGAAATGACCGTATGATATAATTATCAGGAAAATTGTATCTGGAAAAGCTACCTTCGGATCTTGAATCGGCCGAGGAGATGGAAGTCCTCTAACAATTCAGACTCCCTTAACAATTTCAGGTGGGAACCTGTATCCTTCATAAAGGTACCTGATTTTCATTATATATTTCTCTTCAGAATCTTAATGATTTTTAAAAAACCTAATATTGGGTGATGGAAGAAGTGAATGAACTTCTGCCCTAGCCATCTCTGCAGGTACAACGTCATCAGACCGAGATGAAGAAGAAGGAAAAGAAAGAGAGCGAAATCTTAGAGAAGATACACTCTCTGCTTCACTAGCAGTACTATCTATGAGACCAGATCATAGGCTCTTTTAGCCTTTACTGGAGAGTTATGACAAGGTATGGCTCTAATGGAAGAGCGAGACCTATCTTAGAGAAGATACACTCTCTGCTTCACTAGCAGTACTATCTATGAGACCAGATCATAGGCTCTTTTAGCCTTTA
>JBCBFY010000437.1:0-1389 GCA_038527325.1 Cyanobacteria bacterium J06614_10 | reverse complement strand
GCTGGACAGCTCGACGGCATTATCTCGATCGGCGACCTCGTGAAATGGAAAATTGCAGAGACTGAGGCCGAGGCTGAATCGCTCAAGTCCTACTTGGCATCATAACATGGGTTATGCGCGCCCTGGCGCCGGGCAATAATGGCTGTGGAAAACGTCGTTTCGCTGCAATTATTTTCGCGATTGGCGTGAATTAGGGCTTGCGCTGACCGGCAAACCCGATCTATATACGTCGCCTCACCGGAAACGCCTGAGACTGTTCGGGCCGGGTTACTCGGCTCCGTAGGTCAGTTTTTGTGTCTCAAAATTCAGCTCGTTGGTTTGGTAAATCAGCTTTCTGCAGAGACTTCGAAAAAGGGTGTTGACGGGGAAATCTGCGGCCCATATAAGCCGCCACTTCGCCGGGACGGAAAGACGATTTCCAGAGCGGCAATCAGGGCCTCGGTCCGGCTGTTTGACATTGTAAGAGAATGGAAGAGAAACGCAGGCGGCGTGATTGCTTGCGGGCCTCGCATGGTCCTTCGGGGCCGAGGTCCAAACGATCACGACGGATGCGTTTCAGGAAACTCCTTTATCGCTTCATGAGAGCTGAACCCTCTCATGTGAGTGTCCGAGGCGCGAGCTTGCTCGTGACCAAGGAAAAAGGGGTTCCCGTCAAAAAACGCAAACTTATGCTTTATAGCAATCGAGTGCTCCGGATTTTCCTCCGGAGTCCATGTCGGATCAACTCAACCTGAGAGTTTGATTCTGGCTCAGAACGAACGCTGGCGGCAGGCTTAACACATGCAAGTCGAACGATATAGTGGCAGACGGGTGAGTAACGCGTGGAAACGTGCCTTTCACTACGGAATAGCTTTTGGAAACGAAAGGTAATACCGTATACGCCCTCCGGGGGAAAGATTTATCGGTGAAAGATCGGTCCGCGTTAGATTAGCTAGTTGGTGAGGTAACGGCTCACCATGGCGACGATCTATAGCTGGTCTGAGAGGATGATCAGCCACACTGGGACTGAGACACGGCCCAGACTCCTACGGGAGGCAGCAGTGGGGAATCTTGCACAATGGGCGAAAGCCTGATGCAGCCATGCCGCGTGAATGATGAAGGCCTTAGGGTTGTAAAATTCTTTCAACGGTGACGATAATGACGGTAACCGTAGAAGAAGCCCCGGCTAACTTCGTGCCAGCAGCCGCGGTAATACGAAGGGGGCTAGCGTTGTTCGGAATTACTGGGCGTAAAGCGCGCGTAGGCGGATTATTAAGCCAGATGTGAAATCCCGGGGCTCAACCTCGGAACTGCATTTGGAACTGGTAATCTAGAGGTCAGGAGAGGTTCGTGGAATGCCGAGTGTAGAGGTGAAATTCGTAGATATTCGGTGGAACACCAGTGGCGAAG
>JBCBFY010000436.1:0-1390 GCA_038527325.1 Cyanobacteria bacterium J06614_10 | reverse complement strand
ATCTATAGACCGTGGCGTCGACTGGTTGCTGAGCTGTCAAAATATGGACGGCGGCTGGGGAGAGACCTGTCAGAGCTATAAGGAACCGGCGCTCAAAGGAAAAGGACCTAGCACGCCATCGCAAACGGCTTGGGCTTTGTTAGGACTGTTGGATGTAGCTGCATCTTTCCGCCATGGGCGATCGCTAAAGCCAGCTGCCGCTGAGTCTGTCGAAAAGGGCATTCAATACTTGCTAAATACCCAGGGAGACAATGGCGCTTGGAGCGAGCTGGAGTATACGGGCACAGGCTTTCCGGGCCACTTTTACCTGCGCTATCACCTGTATCCCCAGGTGTTTCCGCTGATGGCTCTCGGACGTTACCGGGCCCTACAACAGCAAACCGCATCGAATCTCTAAACATCCTTTTCTCCGATGGTAGAAGTCTTCTTACTTGTGCTTTCAAGCCTTGCTGTTGTCATTTGGCTGGGGTTGCTGTTCTTTTGGGGGCAGTTTTGGCGAGCAGACCAGCGGCTGGATGCACCCATTGGCCTTGATGCTGACATCGAGATTGGGCAGTGGCCAACGGTGGCTGTGGTGATTCCTGCGCGGAATGAAGCCGAGCTTATTGGGAAAGCAGTGCGATCGCACCTCGGCCAAACCTATCCGGGAGACCTTTCTATCGTGCTGATAGATGATCAAAGTACGGACCAGACGAGCGCGATCGCAGCTCAAGTCGCCCAGGATCTTGGCAAAAGCGAAGCCCTTACGATTCTTCCTGGGAGCCCGCTTCCCCCTGGGTGGACCGGTAAACTCTGGGCCATGGAACAAGGCTATCGTTTCTTGCAGCAACAGCCGCCCGACTACATTCTTTTCACCGATGCCGACATCGAGCACAGCGCTCAAAACACCCAACAGCTCGTTGCCAAAGCAGAAACCGAAGGCCTAGACCTTGTTTCTTTAATGGTGCAGCTACGCTGCCAAAGCTTCTGGGAAAAACAACTCATTCCAGCCTTTGTCTTCTTTTTTCAGCTGCTCTATCCCTTCCCCTGGGTAAACAATCCAAACCGTAAGACAGCCGCTGCCGCAGGTGGCTGCACCCTCATTCGCTTCAGCGCATTAAAAAATATTCAAGGCCTGCAGCCCATTCGCCATGCCCTCATTGACGACTGCGCACTGGGCGCCGCCATCAAAGCAAACGGCCCCATATGGCTAGGATTGAGCACCACCACACGCAGCCTCCGAAAGTACCCTACCCTACAAACCATCTGGGCAATGGTGACCCGCAGCGCCTACACACAGCTAAACTATTCGCCTTGGCTGCTGGCCGGAACGGTATTTGGCATGGCGCTCGTCTATTTGCTACCGCCCATTAGTGTTTTGCTCGGATTGTATTTAGGGGCATGGTCGGTT
>JBCBFY010000435.1:0-1422 GCA_038527325.1 Cyanobacteria bacterium J06614_10 | reverse complement strand
CTAAGAGGATATGGTTGAATGCCTATTTTTTACAAGTATTTTTTACCTTTATTAGTAATTGTAATTGTATTTAGTTTGCCTTGATTATGGGGCTTTATCTATATATGTATGTATATACAAAATAAAGTTATTGAATTGAATTTGAACTACTGCTGCTGCTGCTGCTGGTGCTGCTGCTACTAGTACAACAAATACTATAGCCACTACTACTTTTACCATATATTTTTTAGCTTTGTAATTTAATATACTGCTTCATCAAATGGTACCTGATAATATTTGTATATATACATGTAAATATCAAAATTTTTAAATATGTATAAACTCATAATATTAATTGAAATTAGTTTTTAGGTAATATTTTTAATTATATCTATATAGAGATGGAATATATTAAACGCTTAATTCACACTTAATGTAATAGAATCTTTAATTAAGAAGAAAAAAGAACTGTGAAATAGAATCTGCTTTATAAATGTAGGTTCATGATATAATAATACTGAATGCATGGAGTTAGTTGCCCCATAGCCTTGAGTCCAATACTTTTTTATAAACCAACCAACCTATAACTTTTCCAAGTCGTCTCCCCTGGGGGTGTTGGCCTCCGGTGGTGAATGACCTTAGTTGCCCAATATCCTGGAATCTTCCAAATTTCATAAAATGACCATAATATCATATTTCTAAGTCGTCTCCCTTGGTGGTGTTGGCTTCCGATGGTGAATGACCTTGTTTGCCCCATAGCCTTGAGTCCTATAGTTCTATAGTCTCATAGTTTTAAACCAACCAACCAATAACTTTTTTCATATCGTCTCCACTGGTGGTGCTGGCCTTGGGTGGTGGGCGACTTTGGTTGTCCCATGGCCTTGAACTTTCTAGTTTTCTGTGGGCCGGCCAAACAGCCCATCATATTTCCGGGCTATCTCCCCTGGTGTTGAATGTCCTTAGTTGCCCCATAGCCTTGCACCCTCTAAATGTCTGCAGACCAATTAGCAACCTTTCAATCTTCCAAGTCGTCTCCCCTTGCGGTGTGACCTCAGGTGGTGTATGACATTAGTTGCCCCGTAGCTTTAATCCTTCTAAGTTTCTATAAACCAATAAACCAACCTATAATTTTTCCAAATCATATCCTCTGGTGGTGCTGGCCTCGGGTGCTAAAGATGTTAGTTACCCCAGAGCCTTGAATTTACTGTTGTTATTTTTGCCACTGCCATATAATTTCAATTATAATAAATTTAAGACAGATTCTTAAAAAATGTACATGTATTTGGGTATATATCCAAATTAATAACTATTATGTAGTTTTTGTGATCTAGTATAAATTAGATATTTTAAAACTGTAAGAATTTTTAAAAATTTGGATATATACCCAAATACATGTACATTTTTTAAGAATCTGTCTTAAATTTATTATAATTGAAATTATAT
>JBCBFY010000434.1:0-1422 GCA_038527325.1 Cyanobacteria bacterium J06614_10 | reverse complement strand
TTACCTTCCCAACCGGCAGGTCGCTTCGAATTGTACCAAGCGATGGAGCCAATCGCCGTAGCTGCAATAAACCCGACAATGCCAACTGTTGTTAGCGAAAAAGCATAGGGAGCAGATTCAACAGCCGTTTCTAGTAGCAGAGTCATATTAAAAACCTCTTTGACTAAACTACCCTCACGGTATGATATCGCCTTCTTCGGCGAATCTTTCAGGCTAGGTATATGAGGCTCCACCCAAAGGTATAGTTGTACCCTGTTCCCGGTTTATTCTACGGGAGCTATGGCAAGAGTCCCCACCGAGATGACAGGGACTCTACAAAAGAGTACTAGAGAAAGGTGAGTGCAGATAGCCTAAACAGATACTTTCTGCTTCGACCAGATACCACTTTCATCTTCTTCATATTTCTCGTGGATTCTTGCCCAGGCAGACTCTTCAGCTGCTGAGGCATCATTACTTTTCTCGTACTCTTCATTGTAAGCGTCAATGAATTCCTTCTGAGCGTCTTCTGATAGGTGATTTCGAACCTCTGGCGCAAGATCATCGACACCGCTACAACGCCCAGTACAAACACTAGACAGCGGCTTATCGAGCGTATGAATCTCCTTGCCACCCGCACTCTCTATCAGCAGCTGAATCTCACCAGAGCGGTCTGCAGGCACCTCCACCATCAGCACAAACTCACCCGCCTGAATACGGGTCTGATAGATGGCGGCTTTCTCCTCAGGTAGGCCAATCGCCATTAGCACAGAGGCTAGCCCAGCACCTGCACTACCGGCGATCGCTCCGCTGGTAGCACCCAGCAGCAGCCCACCAATCGGCCCAGCAGCCACAATCGGCCCAACAAAAGGTATAAATAGAACACCTACCCCAGTTAGCAACCCGAGCAGCGAGCCAAACAGTGAGCCAAAAATAGCACCAGAGCGCAGCCCGCCTAAGATGACGTCTTTCTTCGTCAAAAATCCTGAGATGCGAGTTTCACTCTGAAAATTTTGACCCATTACCGAGATATGGTCTCTCGATACATTTCGATCTAGCAGGCGGCGAATGACGGCATCTATCTCGCTCTGCTCTTCAAACACGGCAGAAATTGTTCTTTCTGCTTTGTAGCTTTCACTCATCTAATCATCTCCTTAAGCCTCTTCAGGTAGACCTGCGCGAAGATATCCACGCAGGCCTACCCAAAAAAGATTCTGTAAACTCAAATATTAGACAGTTGCAGGCGTCCGCAAGTCTGAGGCTCTCTCGCCAGAAGGAGTCAGGCTGTTGCCTTCTAAGAAGGAGCGCAGCATCCAGGCCATTTCCTCATGCTGCTCCATGATGCCAGTGAGGAAGTCAGCCGTACCTTCGTCGTGATACTTCTCACCGCACTGGTCGACATGGTCGCGCAGGTTGCGAATGACCTGCTCATGGTCGCTCACCAGG
>JBCBFY010000433.1:0-1424 GCA_038527325.1 Cyanobacteria bacterium J06614_10 | reverse complement strand
ATCGAACCCGGGAAATTTAGATCCGAAGCGAATACTATAACCACTGGACCATGACTCCCATAAATTTTCTAAGCTGTTTATCAAGTGTGTACATTACACTTTATTATCTATTGAAGAGTTTATTAGCTTCCTTGGTCTTCTGATTGCAGGCTTTAAAGATATGAATTCTTAATTTACCCGTATCTTCATTCAACTAACATATTTTTTCCCAAGTTAGTCTGTACTTATACTAATCCTATTACAAAATAAGGAATTTCTTGCAACTCCTCTTGAAATGCATAGAGTCATCAAGCATCACACCACCAGAAGGAGAATTGTAGATATAACTTATAAGGAAAAAAACAGCTTAGAAAATGAAATGAACTAAGAAGTAGCCAACTAATTCAGAAATTTAACTGGTCTAACTTCACCGTTAAAGTATCAATGAGAACATTAGATCTAAAAATGCTACTTTTGAACGTTTTTATCACCTTATAAAATGCTAGTTTCCTTTCCATAGGTATATTGCAAGGGGCCTTGAAAAATTTAGCCCTCCTTAAATCCTGTCCTGCCCTGTTTCAATGAACACAAATGATGTCAGAGTCCTAATAATTGCCATGTATTTTCAGCAAATGATAAGAGATATAAACTATTTGGCAGAAATCAGACCCTGAGAACAAATTAGAACCTACATTACTAAAACAAATGGGTTTTTAGGGGATTATTTAGTCATAGCTATCTTAAATAATCTATTTAGGTTTATAATGCCTTATATAGTAGTTATCTTTAGGCTTGTAGAATTAAATAATTTTGAGAATCGGCCAATTTAAATGTGGAGAAGATTTTCACCTAATTTCCCATATTCAGAGATTTTCCTATCCAAGAGGAAAAATTTAGAACCACCAAATTCAAGACCTTAACATAGTAACATCTGCACAAGGTGCAACGGCAAATTTTAGGGGCCAAAAATTTTAAGAGACCATCTGAAAATACCAACATATCAGCAGAATGCAAGTGCAAAATTTAAATGCCTCCAAATTTCAATAGGTCTTCTAAATATAGAATTGACTGATTGAAGAGGCAAGAAAGGACTGCGATCTATATGCTTCGTCCAGGAAGAATGTCTAAATATTGAAAAATATTAGCAAAGAACAAGGGAATATTTTAGTGTTTCCTATATAACTATTACATCAGCAGAGAGTAGAGACACACGTTTTGCCCCTTCAAATTTTAAGATGCACTATGAAATTTAATACAGTAACATCCCAGCAGGGTAAAAGATTGAGGGCCCACCCAAGTTTTAAGAGGGTCTCTGAAAACTTGTTATTATATATTTATATTACAATATCTAATATTTATATAATAGTTTTTTATATTTATAGTATTATAATCAAATTAATTATGATGATAATAATGGCAAGTGGCCCTTTAGTTGGGAGGCCACA
>JBCBFY010000432.1:0-1426 GCA_038527325.1 Cyanobacteria bacterium J06614_10 | reverse complement strand
CTAAGTCCTTACGTTGTAGTGTGTAAGGCCCTTTAGATTTTTCTCCTATCTACTAAGGAGATACGAGAAAAAGCTCAACTTACTTAGTGTTACTGCACATTTGTAAATACGGCATATTTCCTTATATTTTCTTGAATATATTTATTTAAAATAACAAAAATTATAATTTGCTAAAAAGAGAAGTATAAGTTGTGTTTATGCAGACAATCGAATATTCGAAATAATAGTCAATGATAGTCAATTATTTGTCAGCCTTATTCTGGGTCAGCATTAGGCTTACTTCTTTATTAACAACAACAGCAATCGAATATTCCAATAATTCAGTCTGCATAAACATACCTAAAGATTTCAAGTCACTTTTAGCCGGCAGAATTTACTCACTTTCTAGATTTTGAAATAGAAGTTACAGTTCATACCGATATTTTATACGATTAACTTCTGCTGCTGCTAACCGGTTTTGCTTGGATGTTTGAGTGACACATTTTTTCTGAACTGCAAAACTCTATCTAAGTGTTAATTTTAATGCATATTACTAAATATTGAAATCTACTAACTTATAATGAATTTACAGTGATAATTACTAAATCTACTTCGAGTGTGTGTATATATGGGCATTGTATGGCCTTAGATGCCCCATAGCCATGAATCTTATAAATTCCTATAAACCAACCAACTTATAGAGTGTATATACCCCATAGCCTTGAATCTTTTGAATTTCTATTTCTACTTCGAGTGTAGTAACGTGTTTCTAATAATTCTATTAATACCTAAGTTTTGATTATTAAGTGAAAAGCTTGCCATTTGCTGATTATTTTGTAATTATGTATTCTGATTTACCGAGTGCTAAATATACCAAATTTAGTGATTAGTGATAACGTAACTATACTAGATTCAACCTAAAATGCTATTTATCGATTCTATATAAGTAAATAATCTGTGTATAAACTACTTTCGTATAGGAATTGTGCAAATAGATATTCTTAAATAGTTTGTATTTGTTGGCTGTTTACAATATTTCATTATTTATTAATTTGTGTGCGTTAATTGTTTATTTCTTTGTCTACTTATTTATAATATTATGCTATACATTATTACTGGTGTTCTTTATTATTACCATTACCTAAATTTACCTATTAAGTCTTATCTAAATAACCTACATATAAATGAAAAAGGGAATGGAACATCCCGCATCTCTATAATTCAAAGATGAATGAAGTTATAATTTATTAATGAATAACAAAACCAAGCCCTATAATAGGCTACTTGAAAAGTAAGCTAAGAAGCTTGAGAATTAATTGCCACAAAAAGGTCGAAGGTTTAAAGAAACTATAAAATCTAAATGAGATAGAAAGTATCGAAATTTTGTGTCCCAAGCATAACATTAAAGATGGCAGCAACACGCACCTTGAAAAATTTATGTTGATAC
>JBCBFY010000431.1:0-1429 GCA_038527325.1 Cyanobacteria bacterium J06614_10 | reverse complement strand
ACTTGGCCTGCTCGTCCCGACAGAATGGGGCGGGCTTGGTGAAAATCACATCTGCGCGGCTATGGTTGTTGAAACTATCGCTCGCTACGGCTGCCCCAGCACCGCAATGTGCTACACCATGCACTTAGGCGCAGTCGCTGCCGCCCTGTTCCGCGCCCACGACAATCCCGAACTACAGTCAGTTCTCAAAGGCTTAGATGCGAATGTCTCTATCGGCACGCTCTCCTACTCCGACCCAGAAACCGGCTCTCACTTTTGGTATCCGGTCTCTTCGAGAGCCCAGCGAACCCCGTCCGGCTGGCAAGTTTTCAAAAAAGCCTCATGGACGACCTCTGCAGGGTTTGCAGACTGGTATATCGTTCAAACCACCAGTCCAGACTTCTCAGGCGACTATTCCGATCTCTCCTGTTTTTTGATCTACCGAGATGAAGTCCAAGCCGAACCGCACAAGTGGGACGCGCTGGGACTGCGGGGAAATCAGTCGGGCACACTGCTGGTTGATGGCGCTGAGATCCCGATGCAGCGCATGGTCGGCCCCGTTGGGGATGGTGTTTCTTCGAATGATGAAATTGTCGATCCTTTCTTTTTGCTGTGTTCGTCAGCTTGCTGGAATGGCATCGCCCTGGGTGCCATCGATATTGCCAAGAAGCACGTCACTCGTAAAAAGCATGTCGATGTGGGCATGCGGGTAGCCGACTATCCCACCATTCAAGACTACTTTGGCGAAGCCATTATTGATACCGGTGCCTGCCGCCTTCAATGCTTCTCAATGGGGCAGCTCATGGATCAGCTGACGGATAACTGTGACTGGTCTGTGCATGCCGACACGTCTGCCTTGCCCCGCTCAACCTATTTGCACTGGTATTGGCAAATCAAATTTTCAGCGGCCAAAAATGTCGCCCGCGTGTGCGACAAAATGCTCCACGCCTGCGGCGGCTCAGGCTTTAAAAAAGATATGGAAGTAGAGCGCTATTTGAGGGATGGCAAAGCAGGGTGGGTGATGGGGCCGACGAACGAGATTCTGCGACAGTTTGTAGGTAAGTCAGCGCTGCTTGGGTTTGAAAGTTTGGACTATTGGAATCAGTCTGTCAATGAGCGTCTGCTGCACAATGAGGTGAAGAAAATGAGCGATGTCGATAAGCGAAAGCTCGCTGAAAAGCTGCTGGCCGAAGTGAGCCAGGGCGAAAACAGTGAAGCGCCAGTCTTGGTTCAGAAGCCCGTAGGCGTTGGCGTTTGAGAACGTTGAAAAGACGCCTGAAAGAACGCATGAAAGATATGTAAGGAGCCCCCACTATGACCCTAGCAACCGAAAGAATAAAGCTAGCAACTAGCGTCAGCCATCCGCTGGAGCCACTGACCCCCCAAGAAATTGAAACAGCCGTTGCTATCATTCGCGATCGCAAAGCCCTCACTACCAGCTTCCGGTTCA
>JBCBFY010000430.1:0-1432 GCA_038527325.1 Cyanobacteria bacterium J06614_10 | reverse complement strand
CTGTGTGTATTATGACTGTAGATCTTTCTGAGTCACAGGAGAGTTCTAGGGCTTGTTTAATTGCAACAAGCTCAGTTTGGAGGGTGGATGATTTGTCGGATATCCTCCAACAATTGCGGTGTTCTTCTGAGTAGATTGCGGATCCGCATCGCCCACTATCGGGGTCAACTGAGCCGTCAGTGAAGAAGGTGATAGAGTTAGGACACTCCACTGCCTGGATGGCTGCCTCCGCAGCTTGCAACATGACTTCTTGTGAGCAGAGATTTTTGGAAGTGGGAAGTTTGGTTGCAAAAAATTGCATAGGAGGGTCCTCCCAGGGGGCAGCGGGAGTGTAGATGGTGTGAGAAAGGTCAGATTGAAGAGAAAGAAGAGTGTTTTTCATACCTGTGGCCTTGATTTGTAGGCTTAGGTAGCCAGTGTATGTTTTGGGTATAGGAAGGTCAGCGTGAATTTGGAGATTGTGCTGAACCTTTGTTTTGGTTGTGGACAGCCTGGCCGACATTATCATTTTGGCGGCCAGGATGGTGTTTCTTGTTTCAATTCTGGAAGAGAGAGGAGGCATGTCGGTTTCCATTTGGAGGTTGCAGATGCGAGTCCACATAGGGGCCCCGAGAATAGTTCGCATGGCATCATTTTGGATGACTTCCAGTGATGCTTTCTGAGTTTGGTTTAGATTAACAAAGACAGGTGAGGCATAGTCAACATGACTCCTCACAGTGGCGGTGTAAAACATTTTTAGTGCGTTTTCATGGCTACCCTGTTGCAGGGAGCTCATTTTTCTAAGTGGTGCAAGACGAGCTTTGGTTTTGGCTCTTAGGTAATCTAGCTGAGCTTGGAAGGTGAGTTTGGAGTCAATGATGACTCCGAGGTAGGTGGCTTTGTTAGTCCATTGAATGTTGCGTCCCTGCACGGAGAGAGGCCTTGCAGGGGCGTTGGACTTGATCGTCATGGCTGTTGTTTTGGCCGGGTTAATTTTAAGACCAAGCTCGGTGCACTTTTGAGCGATAAGGTTGAGAGCATGCTGAGCAGAAGCGTGCCTGTGGGGGCCTCTAGTGGCTATGCATATGTCGTCCGCATAGATGGCACCATGCGTCGCAGTTCTGAAAGGAAGATAGAGAAGGTTTTCCATAAGAAGATTGAAAAGAAAGGGGCTTAGGATGCCTCCTTGCGGAGTACCGTTTTCGAAGTTGTGGAACCTAGACAAGTGACCTTGAAACCTGACTCTAGCTTGCCTGTTCAGCATGTATCCCTTTATCCAGGCAAGTAGGTGACCTTTGATGCCTTTCTGCACAAGAGTGTGAAGAATGGCAGCAGGACTAGCAAGTTCAAAGGCCTTCTCCAGGTCCAGGAAGATGAGTATAGAAGATTTGTTATCAATGAATGATAGGACATCCATGATGCATTCAGTGGTACCAATGCCGTTTGTATAAGC
>JBCBFY010000429.1:0-1435 GCA_038527325.1 Cyanobacteria bacterium J06614_10 | reverse complement strand
AGATTGTTCACCTACTAATAGGGAACGTGAGCTGGGTTTAGACCGTCGCGAGACAGGTTAGTTTTATCCTACTATTATATATTGTCATTGATCTAGTACGCTCATACAGTACGAGAGGAACCATATGCGCGCATATACGAAATATTAAGTTGATCGAAAGATCACTGCTTAGAAGCTGCCATGCGAGTGCTAACAGCTGAACGCCTCTAAGTTGGAAACACTGCTAAGGATTGTGACTCTACAAGCTTATCACATTTTTCATTTATCGTTCTACACATGTTCGAATTTTATTTTGAGTGAAACTTATGATTCATTTCTGCTATGCTCGATAAGTTATAAATGATGTGTTGACGACTCATTGTGGAACTAATATTGTTAGAATTAGAGTTGACTTGCTCAACGATTTTTTGTGATTTTTTTATATTCTCCCATAATTTTTTAATCATTTAAAGATACTATTTAAATGTTTTGCACGGAAAAAATAAGTTTTACTTTTTTTGGCCAAATTCGAGTGATTGAGTGAAAATTCGTTTTTTTTTTTTCCGATGCTGTTTCTTTTTATATAGTTTCACTCGTAATAAAATACGAACATGTGTAGAATTATAAATGCAAAATTTGATGAAATATGAAATCACAGAACTTAGCAGTGTTTCCAACTTAGAGGCGTTCAGCTATTAGTACGAGAGGAACCATATGCGGGCATTTACGGAATATTAAGTTGATTGAGAGATCACTGCTAAGAAGCTGCCATGCAAGTACTAATAGCTGAACGCCTCTAAGTTGGAAACACTGCTAAGTTCTGTGATTTCATATTTCATCAAATTTTGCATTTATAATTCTACACATGTTCGTATTTTATTACGAGTGAAACTATATAAAAAGAAACAGCATCGGAAAAAAAAAAACGAATTTTCACTCAATCACTCGAATTTGGCCAAAAAAAGTAAAACTTATTTTTTCCGTGCAAAACATTTAAATAGTATCTTTAAATGATTAAAAAATTATGGGAGAATATAAAAAAATCACAAAAAATCGTTGAGCAAGTCAACTCTAATTCTAACAATATTAGTTCCACAATGAGTCGTCAACACATCATTTATAACTTATCGAGCATAGCAGAAATGAATCATAAGTTTCACTCAAAATAAAATTCGAACATGTGTAGAACGATAAATGAAAAATGTGATAAGCTTGTAGAGTCACAATCCTTAGCAGTGTTTCCAACTTAGAGGCGTTCAGCTGTTAGCACTCGCATGGCAGCTTCTAAGCAGTGATCTTTCGATCAACTTAATATTTCGTATATGCGCGCATATGGTTCCTCTCGTACTGTATGAGCGTACTAGATCAATGACAATATATAATAGTAGGATAAAACTAACCTGTCTCGCGACGGTCTAAACCCAGCTCACGTTCCCTATTAGTAGGTGAACAATCT
>JBCBFY010000428.1:0-1446 GCA_038527325.1 Cyanobacteria bacterium J06614_10 | reverse complement strand
CGCCATTCAAACGCTGGTCAGCGAGATTCAAAGTCTGCAACACCATGACGGATTCGCTAACAAACTAGACCAGCTTTTAACAGATCGTTTGGCGCAATCACCAAACGATCTCAGTCCAATGAAGACATTGGATATCGGCAATGTTTTGACGGCTATGCAAGAATCTGTCGGTGAAGCAGGTGTCAGTGAAATCGCAAGCCACTTTGGTCTTAGCGACAGACAATTCAGACGCATTATGCAGTCACTGTTCGGATTTGGCCCAAAGAAAATTCAACGCATTATGCGATGGCTCAATAGCTGTTTCTGGGAGGTTGCACAGTTGAATCGTGCGCGTTAGCGTGAAATCAATAGCATCCCACCCATCGCCTCCAATGCTAACGCTTTCGAGACTCATAGACGAGCACAAATGCTACGAGACAGTTCGCCAACTGCGGTGGCCCAACGGCGTTTGTTGCGTTGAATGTGAGTCTGCATCGGTAACAAAGCGAGGCAAACATGAGACGCACCCGGCTCGGCAGCGATACGTCTGCGGCGACTGTGGACGTCAGTTTGACGACTTGACGGGCAGCATTTTTGCTGGACGCCATCAGCCCTTGCAAACCTGGATGGCCTGTCTGTATCTGATGGGGCTCAATCTTTCGAATCGCCAGATTGCTCAAGAGTTGAGCCTGCACAAAGATGACGTCCACCAGATGACGAGTGAACTGCGCCAAGCAGTGGCGGATAAACGGCAAGAAGTACAGCTATCAGGCACAGTAGAGTTCGATGAAGTCTACGTCACCGCAGGTTACAAAGGCCAACCTGAGCAAGTTAAAAAAAAGGCCGCAAAGGGCGGCGGCGTAAGCTCAAAGGGTTTCGGGGACGCGGTACGCTCGAAAAAGAGAAGCCGCCGATCTTCGGCATGATTGAACGCGGTGGAGAAGTGGTGATTAAAATGCTTGCGAATGTTCAACAGAAGACCATCAAACCGATTATTCAGGCAACGGTGAGTGCTGGTACACTCATCTACACCGATGAATACGACATCTATGCCAGGCTTGAGGCTTGGGGCTACACTCATAAGAGCGTTTGTCACAGTGCTGGAGAATATGCCCGTGATGAAGACGGCGACGGCTTTTGCGAAGTCCATGTCAACACGATGGAAGGATTCTGGTCACTGCTGCGCTCTTGGCTCAGACCCCATCGCGGCATCTCTCAAGAGAAGCTGCCGATCTATTTAGGATTCTTCGAGTTCGTTCACAATGCTAGAAAAAGGGGCAAAGCCTTGCTTGATAGTCTGTTGGGCACCTTGCTTAGCTAGCTCCTTGAAACCCCTATTGAGCCAAAATAAATATGATGACGGCGCTAAGACAACAGCAGATATAGACGGTTACTTCTAGAAAGTTTGGAAATTATGGTGATGAGTAGGACGAAAGATCGTATGAGTAACCTGGCACGTCGTTGGAT
>JBCBFY010000427.1:0-1447 GCA_038527325.1 Cyanobacteria bacterium J06614_10 | reverse complement strand
TTTTTTTTTTTTTTTTTTTTTTTTTTTTTTTTTTTTTTTTTTTTTTTTTTTTTTTTTGCGTCATCACAGCCATCTTTTCTGGGCTGGTTCTTAGGATGGATTCCGGGCTGCAGCCTGCCTCCTTAGGAGTCCATCACTCTTCTTATTATGTGTGCTGTTTCTAGTAGCACACTCTTCTGCATGAGTCCAGGGGGGACTTCAGCCTCCAGTTCATCCATGTTCCTTCTCAGGGCTTTGGGGATTGTACCAAGTGCTCCGATCACAATTGGTACTATTTCCACTGGCATATCCCACAATCTTCTGAGTTCCAATCTCAAGTCTTGGTACTTCTCCTTTTTCTCCCTTTCCTTATCCTCCACTCTGGAATCCCAAGGCACGGCGACATCAATGAGTGATACTTTATTCTTGCACTTATCTACCAGGGTTATATCTGGTCGGTGGGCTTGTATCACTCTGTCTGTCCTTATGCTGAAATCCCAGAGTAGCTTAGCCTGTTCATTTTCTATCACTGCTATTGGCTGGTGTTCATACCAATTGCTGCTACACTCTATCTTGAATTTTCTGCATAGGCTCCAGTGAAGGGTCTTTGCCACAGCATCGTGTCTCTTCTTATATTGGTTTTGGGCTAAGGCAGAGCACTCACTGACAATGTGATTGATGGTTTCATCTTTCACATTGCATTTCCTGCACTTTGCTGAGATGTTTACACCATCTATTGTTCTTTGGACATATCTAGTCCTTAGTGCTTGGTCTTGTGCAGCCATCAGCATCCCTTCTGTCTCTTTCTTGAGTTATTATTATTATTATTATTATTATTATTATTATTATTATTATTATTATTATTATTATTATTATAGGAATAAAGTGTCATACTACACGCAATAAATATAAATAATAATTTCACTATGCACCAGCTGAGATTCGAACCCAGGCTCAGAGAGTATGAGTCTAGGACTCTACCAACTGTACTATGCTGATCCTTAAAAGTGAGAAATGCTACTCGTGCATTTATACAACGCAACAGAGTACTTGACTTGGCTTGCACAGTCCAACTTGACAAGATTTTGGCACAACCCTCACCCGTGCACACTCACATTTCTAGTGGTCAATTTTTACCGAATCCAGCCAGAATTCGTGAACTAATAGATATAGGAATATAGTGTAATATCACACGAAATAAATATAAATAATAATTTCACCATGTACCAACTGAGATTCGAACCCAGGCTCTCAAAGTAAGAGTCAAGGACTCTACCACTGTACCATGCTGATGCACTAAAAGTGAGAGTTGCTACTCGTGCATTTATACAATGCAACAGAGTACTTGACTTGGCTTGCACAGACCAACTTGACAAGATTTTGGCACAACCCTCACCCGTGCACACTCACATTTCTAGTGGTCAATTTTTACCGAATCCAGCCAGAATTCGTGAACTAATAGATATAG
>JBCBFY010000426.1:0-1451 GCA_038527325.1 Cyanobacteria bacterium J06614_10 | reverse complement strand
CATTTGGAGGAACTTTACCTAAACCAATGTCCCCATGTTTATAAGCCCGAGTTTTACAAAAGATATGTAGATGACACGTTCGTACTTTTTAAACATCAAGAACATGCAGATCTTTTCCTTAACCATATCAATGGTTTGCATGATAACATAAAGTTTACCATGGAGAAGGAGGTCGACCAAAAATTGCCTTTCCTTGATGTTCTGGTTTCAAAGTGCGATGGAGGTTTTACTACTGGAGTTTTTAGGAAGAAAACTTTCACTGGGTTGGGTCAAAATTTTTATAGCTTTTGTTCATTGAATTTCAAGTTCAACTCCTGTAGAACACTCCTCCATCGAGCTTACAATGTTTGTTCAACATGGAAGCTTTTTCATGATGAAATTTCCTTTCTTTCAAGCTTTTTTAAGGATAATTGTTTTCCTGACTATGTTTTTACTAATTTTACAAATACATTTTTACAAAATGTCTTCCAACCCAAGTCCCCGTCCTACGATGTTCCTAAAAAACCTCTTTATATTTCTTTGCCTTATTTAGGTCTTCAATCTTCTGTTTTAAAGAAAGAGCTAAATAGCTCATTGTCTAAATTGTATCCTTACGTTAAATTTCACTTTGTATTCAAAAATCCGTTGACAATTGGAAGTCTCTTTCGTTTTAAGGACTCCCTACGGGAGTTGATGCGATCTTCAGTGGTCTATTCTTTTACTTGTCCAGGATGTAATTCTGGAATGTACATAGGTTGTACAAACCGACTTCTGAAGGTTCGTATTGACTCCCACATGGGACGTAGTCATAGGACGGGGAACCTGTTAAATAAAAAGGATGAATCCGCGGTGAGGACTCATTGTCAAGGCTGCAGACAGACTTTTAAATACGAGGATTTTAAGATCATAGGACAAGCTACCAATAAGCAAGCCCTTTTATTTTTGGAGTCCCTACATATTAAACAGTTAAGTCCGAATTTAAATAACACTTCATCTTCCATACCCCTTCAAATAGCGTAAATCATTAAATTTCCTCCCTCCTCAACATAGATTTCTTTTAAGTACTTCTGTCTCTTCATTGCCAGTGTGTCTTCCTATCTGCCATTCCAGTTGTGGTTTTTGGCTTAGCTTATGTGATGTTCTATTTATATTGTAATTTTTATGTATAATTGTAATTTTACAGTAATTTGTATAAATTTTTACTTCATTGTTTTAGATATTTAAAAATATTTTATAAAATCTTATATTAATTTTATGTATTTCTTTTTGTATTTTAGATTGATGCCTTGATAATGGGACCAAGATCCTGAAACGTTGGCCTTTGAATTAAACAAGAAAAATGATCGCCTGGCTTCTTTCACTCATCTTCCTTCTGAATGTCCGTCTTTCTAGAAGCAACAATCCTATCAGTTATGTTCGCCAAAAGTATGGTGCCTCAACAGTCAAGGAATACCGTCACCTTGAATCCACAT
>JBCBFY010000425.1:0-1452 GCA_038527325.1 Cyanobacteria bacterium J06614_10 | reverse complement strand
CATTGCCCTGACTCGTCCGGCGAGCCCAGGCGCCTGAGCGTCTATCAGTCTGGCAGCAGCCTGGTCCCAAAAGCTATAGGGCATATTAGCTGGACAGTCCGAAGTTTCTGTTGAAAAATTAGGCTGCTGAAACCATCTGTTGTGGGGATTCCGGTGGTTTAAGTTTGACAGAGAGTAATTTAGCGAGAAGTAGAGTGGGCCTACGTTTCGATAAAACGACCGACTGTAGATGCTGAAGTGCCATCCGCACAATCTGTTCACTGGGCAACCCGTGCTTGGGTAGTGTGCGAAACCACTGAGGGAAATGAGCCCAAACGAGAGCAGGTAGCTCTAAGGCGAGCACTTGGAGTAGCCCCAAAGCAATCGCATTGAGGTTGACAAATCTCTCAAATGCCTCAACTTTAATGGTCACCTGAGACTGAAAGTCAGTCTTGAAGTCACTCAAAACCATGTTCTTAGGCCAGCTAGAAACTCTGGTCATAGAGCGTAGCCAGAAACGATAGTTAAAGCCACCGAGTAGCTGAACCAACGAACGGAAGCTAACCTCGATTTTGAACCGCCAGCCATAGGCTTCAATCACCTGCGCCCCGGTGAGTGTGGTGTCACTAGAAAGCAAGATAATCTGCTTGCCGTTAGGCAGTTGTGTCAGGACGAACAAGACTAATTCATCAGAGTCGTCCCAAAAGAACTCAAAGCACTGATAGTAGACGGTTTGACGTTGACCATAGAGCCAAACGACGGCTTGCGAGCACACGTCTATCGGGGCAAATAGCTCTCTGAGTTTTATCTCGCTCCCCCAGATTCTAGGACGACCAGGACCACGAACCTTCGGATTGGCGCAAAAGTCTGCCTTCGCCACGGTAGAAATCGCCGCTCGACTAATCAGATGTAACCCCTGGGCTCGAAACGGTTGCAGCACTTTAGCCGACGCATAGTAGGCATCCAAGATAGCGTAGCTGCCCGCCGCCATGTAGGTGAGACAAACAGCTGCCATCTTATCCACTAGCGTCGGCTTGTAGTCGGCTATGGGGTCAATGCCATCATGCAACTTCAAGACGATAGGCGCTGCAAACAGTGCTTTGCCCTGACCCAGCAACAGACCCAGCGCACTGAAGTAGTGTCCGCGTATCCATTCCGGCTTGTTCACATCGGCTGACTCCTGATGTAAGCCCTTGACACCGGGCATTTTGCGACCTTCCTTGCCGACTTTTATGCCGTCACCGAGATACACTAACTGGCCTTTCAGGCGCTGGGCTGCGGGATGCGATGAGAGCCACTTACCCCAACGCTGACAGACTTCATCCATCCTGAAGGCTTTGGAATGAAACCAGTGCAGCGCTGCACTGTAGCAGGATTCATCTTGACACTATCCATTCACAGAGCTCGTTAACGCTGCAGGTTGATGACTCAATAGCAACCCAAACATCACCATTACAACCCACTCGAACGGGA
>JBCBFY010000424.1:0-1468 GCA_038527325.1 Cyanobacteria bacterium J06614_10 | reverse complement strand
CAAAGAAAATGTTCCATTAAGACCAATTCTTGCCGCCTATAGTACCCCTAGCTATCCAATAGCAAAATTTTTAGTTCCAATTTTATCTCCTTTAACTAATAACAATTTTTCAATAACTAAGTCTGCCGAATTTGTACCTGAATTACTATCACAGAGTGATAGAAATTTCATGGTCAGTTTCGATGTCTCATCTTTATTTACAAATGTTCCTCTAACCGAAACCATCAACCTTATTTTGCAAAAACTTTTTCCTACTGATGAGACCATTTTGCAAGGATTTGATAAACCTTCCTTTAGGAAATTATTAGAACTTGCTGTACTAGAGACATATTTTATCTTTGATGGTAAATTATACAAGCAAATCGATGGCATGTCTATGGGATCTCCGTTAGGCCCAACGTTCGCAAACATATTTATGTGTCATTTAGAGGAGCTCTACTTAGACCAGTGTCCACAACCTTATAAACCTAAGTTTTATAAGAGATATGTGGATGACACTTTTATCCTCTTTGAGAAACAGGAGCATGCAGATCTCTTCCTTCACCATGTTAACAGCTTTCATGAAAATATAAGATTTACTATGGAAAAGGAAGTGGACAATAAATTGTCCTTTCTTGATATTTTAATTTCAAAGTGCGATGGAGGTTTTAAAACAGGAGTTTTTAGAAAGAAAACTTTCACAGGATTAGGTCAAAATTTTTATAGCTATTGTCCTTTAAATTTCAAATTCAACTCCTGTCGAACACTCCTCCATCGAGCTTTTAATGTCTGTTCATCCTGGGAACTTTTTCATGTAGAAATTTTATATCTCACAAATTATTTTAGAGAAAATTGTTTTCCAGAATATGTGTTTTCTAGTTTTACTAATAAATTTCTTAACAATGTTTTTCAACCTAAATCCCCATCCTATGACGTACCAAAAAAATCAGTATACATTTCATTGCCTTATTTGGGTAGTAAATCTTCAGGTTTAAAGAAAGAGCTCACCAGCACATTGTCAAAATTGTACCCTTATGTCAAATTTCATTTTATTTTTAAAAATCCACTAACCATTAGCAGTCTATTTCGTTTTAAGGATTCCTTGCGGGAGTTGATGCGATCTTCAGTTGTTTATTTATTTACTTGTCCAGGATGTAATACTGGAACATACATCGGTTGTACTAACCGGCTCCTGAAGGTTCGCATTGACTCCCACATGGGTCGAAGTCATAGGACGGGGAATACGTTGAATAAGAAAGAGGAATCAGCTGTGAGGGCACACTGTCAAGGATGTAGGCAGACAATTCAATACCAGGATTTTAAGATAATTGGCCAAGCCAATAATAAACAAGCTCTCTTATTTTTAGAATCCCTCTATATCAAACAATTAACTCCAACTTTAAATAATTCTACATCCTCCATACCCCTTCAAATAGCATAAATCTTTAAATCTCCTCCTCCTCAACATAGATTTCTTTTAAGTACTTCT
>JBCBFY010000423.1:0-1472 GCA_038527325.1 Cyanobacteria bacterium J06614_10 | reverse complement strand
CCCCGGCTTTTAGTTTTGTTAAGCTTACTATTCAATTGTTGTTTTAGTCATTCTTTTTTGCCACTGGATATGCTAAAAGTGTTAATAATACCTATTTTAAAAGACAAAAATGGTGAACACAATGTTATCAGTAATTATAGACCTATTGCCCTATCAACAATTTTATCCAAAGTCATGGAGGTAATTATGCTCAATAAATGCTCAGGTTGTTTTAAGACAAGTGATAATCAATTTTCTTATAAAGAAAAGCATGGAACTGACATGGCAATTGCTACCCTTAAAAATGTAACTATGGAATACAACAGACGAAGTACCCCTATATATGCTTGCTTCATGGACATGTCTAAAGCTTTCGACAAAGTATGCCATTCATATTTATTTAAAATTTTAGCAAAGAGAGGCGTTCCACATAATATTATAAATATGCTTAGTTACTGGTATTCGAGTCAGGAAATGTCTGTTAGGTGGGGAGGAAGTGTGTCAAGTGCTTTTAAGGTATCATGTGGCGTAAAACAGGGTTCAATACTGTCTCCTCATCTTTTTAATATTTACATGGATGGTCTATCAGAAAAACTAAATAAATTAAAAATAGGCTGTGTTTTAAATGATCACATTGTGAATCATCTTCTGTATGCTGACGATATTGTTTTATTTTGTCCATCACTCTCTGGCCTTCAAACGTTGGTTAATGAATGTTCAATGTATATTTCATCACACAAGTTAAAATTAAATGAGACCAAAACTAAATGTATTGTATTTAGCAGTGATGTCAGAAAAACAAAACCTAATGCTGAAGTAAAGATTAACAGTGTTGCCATTGAATTTGTTGATAAAATAAAATATCTTGGATTTACTTTAACCAGTAATAAAGATAATATACAAACCACTAATCTATATAGACAACTATGTGTTCGATCAAACATGTTATTAAGGAATTTTTCTAAATGTTCAAATGATGTAAAATCTTTGTTATTTCAAAGCTATTGCACTTCGTTCTATTGCATATCTCTCATATTGAATGTTAGAGCTTCAGACATGAAAAAGTTGAAAGTTTGTTATAACAACTGCATAAGAAGATTGTATGGCTTAGGGAGGCAATGTAGCATTTCTCAAATATGTCTTCAGAATGGTTTCCCAACTTTTAGTGAAATCCGACGAAAGGCCATTGTTAGCCTGTTGTTTAGACTCAAAGCTTCAAACAATGTAATTATTAAAAGCTTGTTACACGTAAATTCCTTCTACTGCAGCTACATGTTCAGTGTATGGAAGCCGTTGGCTTTCGTGTAACATTGCATTTTTTATGTAACTCCTTTTACTGTATTGCGGTGAATGGCCTTAGATGCCCCATAGCCTTGAATTTTCTATAATCCTTTTATTGTATTTATTTCACTTTTATGTAACTGCTATGTATTAAATACCTTGTATTTTTTACGAAATAAACGCTATAATAATAATAATAATAATAATAATAG
>JBCBFY010000422.1:0-1480 GCA_038527325.1 Cyanobacteria bacterium J06614_10 | reverse complement strand
GTTCTGAGTAAATTTGTTGAGTTTACAAAACAATATTTATATATAACAAAAAAATCAGTTAAGATTTCAAGATTTCTTTTTATTTAATTTAAGAAAGTTGGACATTCATCTGTAGGTTGTACTACCAAACGTAATCCTCAACTTAACTGATTTTTTTGTTATATATAAATATTGTTTTGTAAACTCAACAAATTTACTCAGAACTATAATTAATTTGAACAATCTAAATTATCCTTATCGTGGAAATCATCAGGTAAGAAAAACCGTATAAAAGGGGTCTTCGATCTGACTGGGTATCCAGTATATTTTATCGGACGCAACAGTAAGCAGAATGGCTGTCAAGCTCTACGTAGGTTCCATCGAAGACAAGCTCTTTAGTGACTCACGTGTCGGAGTCATTAATTGCATCAACGCTGCAACTCTCCGGAATTTCGGCGTTACGAAGAGAATTTACGACAAATTTCCCTACGGAGATGTAGTAAGTTGTCGCCGTCCAGCCCCTGGCGGGTCGATTTGTTGTAAAACAGATCGACCCCGACCTGGCACGGTCGAAACGAAAATTAATTGGAAGCCAGAATACGCTTCTCAATTTTTTGATGTTCACGAACAAATCGAGCAAATGAATAAGATGGACGACTGCAATATGTCGCCTATCATATTCAACTGCATTACATCTTTTAATATTGGGGATGTCTTCAATAAGAATGACATTTCCAAAAGGGCTGCAAAATATGAATCCGACCCGGAAATGAAAAAACTAATTAAAAACGATCGACTGACCGATCGTGCAGCTCATTTTGCAATATGTCTCGACAAAATCAAGGATTACTTGACGGAGACAAGCATTGAATTGAAGTTCTTTGTTATACCTATCGGGGCTGGTTCGGGTACTCCTGAGCTCGATCCATTATGGGTTAGCATTTACGTAGAATTTCTACGTAAGTTTGCTGCTGAAACAACATTAGATGTAGTCATTTGTACCTACAAACCTACATTTTATAAAATAACAACTGACAAAACTGACAAATACAGTTGTTACCGAACTTTGTTTGATAATATACAAACAGTTCAAACTCTTGAAATCTCATCCGATTCAGAAGAAGAAGGAGACGACCCGGGATCCGCTATGGACCGGGTTCTACAAAAAATCAGCAAAAAAAAACAAGACAATGCAACTCTACCAGGACAAGGGGATGAAACCACGCAGTTGAACTTACCTGATCTGGACACAAACCAAACGACTTCGTCTATGGTCGACTACAGTCTTCAGGAATTGCAGTCTCCTTCAACATCTGATGTCGTTAACGCAAGCAATCTTCAGGATCAGCAATCTCCTTCAACATCTGGTACCAATAAAAGACGGAGAGAAGAAGACGTCGAAAGTGAATTCCAGGATCTTTTCAACATACCAATAAGTGTAACAACATCGATGAAGAAAAGCGATGTTGGAAGTAATATTCCAACATTCAATGTTGAAATT
>JBCBFY010000421.1:0-1486 GCA_038527325.1 Cyanobacteria bacterium J06614_10 | reverse complement strand
CAGAACTAGCGGATGGTAAAGATTTGTCAGCCTTATGCTGACCCGGGTTCTGCTCTAAGAGCTACCCGGCAGTGGCAGAACTACCTTTAATGAACCTCTTATATACTGGTTCCTAATCCTATCTTCTCTTGTTACTCCAGACATCCATCTCAGCATTCTCATTTCTGCTACATCCATCTTCTTTTCTTCCGTCTTCCTTAAGCTTGCTGTTTCCGTCCCATATATCATAGCTGGTCTTACAACTGTTCTGTGAAACTTTCCCTTCAATTTCAAAGGTACTTTTCTATCACATAGTACTCCAGATGCAGCCCTCCAGTTATTCCATCCTGCCTGAATCCGATGTTTTACTTCATGCTCCATATTTCCATCAACCTCTACTATGGATCCCAAGTATTTGAACTTATTTACTCTTTTTAGCTCTTCTCCTTCCAGTTGAATACTTCCTAAAACTTCTCCATCAATGTTGGCACACATATATTCCGTCTTTGACCTACTTATCCTCATTCCCCTTTCTTCAAGTGCAGCTCTCCATCTCTCAAGCTTTTCTTCTAGATCCTCCCTAGTCTCTGCACATAAAGCAATGTCGTCTGCATATAAAATGCACCATGGCACTGGCTCTCTAACATCTCTCGTCATGACATCCATAACAATATTGAAGAGAAAAGGGCTAAGAGCAGATCCCTGATGCAAACCTACCTCTACTTCAAAGCCCCCAGTCTCTCCAACACTGCTTCTAACCTTGGTATATACATTCTTATACATCTCCTGGATAATTCTCACATACTTTTCAGGTACCATCTTCTCTCTTAGACACCTCCAAATTTCCTGTCTTGGGACTCTGTCATAGGCCTTTTCAAGGTCTATGAACGCTAAATGCAAGTCTCTCTGTTTTTCTCTATACTTTTCCATTAACTGCCGAAGGCAAAATATCCCATCTGTTGTCCCACTTCCTTCCACAAAGCCAAGCTGCTCCTTTCCTATTCTCACCTCACATCTTAGTCTACGATCTATCATTCTCTCCAATATCTTTAAGGTGTGAGACATGAGCTTGATACCTCTGTAATTGCTGCAATTCTGTACATCACCTTTATTTTTAAATATGGGTATCAATATGCTTCCTCTCCATTCTTCTGGTATTCTTTCCTGGTCAAAGATCTTTACCATTAAGTCGTACAATATGTCCATTCTTTCCTCTCCTAGAGCTTTCCAGGCTTCAGCTGGGATCAGGTCGGGTCCTGCTGCTTTCCCATTTTTCATTTTCCCCAAAGCCTGTACCACTTCCGCCCTGGAAAACCCAATTACCATTCCTATATTTATTTGTCCATCTTCTCTAACCAGTCTTTCATTTTCTTCGTTCAGCAATTGCTGGAAATACTCCTTCCACCGCTTCAAAATGTCCGTCTCTTTTCTTAGCACTCTGCCATTACTATCTTTAATTTGCTTTATATGAGTGAAATCCTTTGTACTCTTGTTTCTTTCCTTTGCC
>JBCBFY010000420.1:0-1487 GCA_038527325.1 Cyanobacteria bacterium J06614_10 | reverse complement strand
CCGGATAAGACTCTGCAAGGCTTGTAGAGCCTTCTCATAGGGCTTCTCCTACAGAGCTATATGTTGCTTCTATCCATTGCCATAAGTAGGAGTGCAAAAATAGTTACAGAAATTTAGGGAAGATAAGAGGAGGCTAAAAGCATCCTTTTTCCCATAAACCGTGATGTCGTTGACCCGTGAGATTAGCCCAGAAACACAGCATTTACTGGAAAGACTCTATCGCCAGAGTCGTCATCATCGGGTGCGGCAACGGGCTCACTGTCTGTTCCTACGCAGTAAAGGGATGAAACCTGCTGAGTTGGGTGTGATTTTTCCGGTCAGTGAGAAAACGTTCTACAACTGGTTCAATGCCTGGAATGCAAATGGCCTAGTCGGACTCTATGACCGTCCAGGGAGGGGCCGCAAACAGAAGCTCAATGATGAACAGAAAGCGCAAGTCAAAGCCTGGGTACTGGCTTCCCCTCGACAGTTAAAAGCGACGGTTCAAAAAGTGAAAGAGGCTTGGGATATCGAGGTCAGTGTCGATACGCTTAAGCGTGTTCTAAAAGCGTCAGGTCTGCGCTGGCGACGGCTACGACGGCTGCCTGCCAATCATCCTGCACCAGCGGAGTACCGACAGAAGCGTTATGCGCTCGAACTGCTCAAGGGGTTAGACACCGAGGGGCAAATTGACTTGTACTACATGGATGAAACAGGCTTTACGCTCGTGCCACCGATTCCCTATGCTTGGCAGGCTGCAGCAGCGCCGCTGACATTGCCCAGTCAAAAGAGCAAGCGCTTCAACGTCTTGGGGTTTATGAATCGACAACAGAAGCTGGAAAGCTATGTTTCAGCGCAAACCGTGACGGGCGATGTGGTCGCTACATGCATTGAGAGGTTTTTCGCGGCTGTCGAGCAGCCGACCGTGATTGTGATGGATCAAGCCTCTATTCACACCGGAACGGCAGTGAGCGAAAGGCGAGCGCAATGGGCCCAGCGGAATGTGTATTTGTTTGATTTACCGCCCTACTCGCCAGAACTCAACCTGATCGAGATTGTGTGGCGATTCATGAAATATCAGTGGATTGATTTCAAGGCTTATCAGAGTTGGCAAAGTCTCACAGACGCTGTTGAAGAGATGCTCATCGGCTATGGAGAAAGGTTTGTAATTAATTTTGCATGACTACTTATCGTGTTTTTGAGTTCTTCTTAGACGGAATATTTTCTTACTAAAGTCGCTTGCTATCAAGAGTTAGAGACACAGAGACCCTAGCCACAATGTCATTGGTTCTCTATTTTTGTGATCTTCTGTTTTGTGGTCTTCTGGATTTGCTACTGAATCAAGCTATCAGGCGTCAGGTAGAGAAGCCGTCGTTTAAAGAGATGAGCGCTCAAAACTAGAGATGAGTGCTCAGGCCTGTGGTAACAGTCGAGAAATGTCAGACAAAACAACGCATAGGAACGGTGGAAATCCCACTGCTATTCTTTTCACGCCTATTATTCGTGCC
>JBCBFY010000419.1:0-1494 GCA_038527325.1 Cyanobacteria bacterium J06614_10 | reverse complement strand
ATTGTCGTTAATTTTGGAGACTTACCCCAGACCACAGGCATCGGGGCACCCCCTAATGCCTATGGGACGGTTCGGTTTCAGGTTCAAATCGACTAGAAAATAGCTGGCAAGCGTTGAGAGCTTCTTCAGAATCTTCTTCTGTTACTGAGCTTGATACTGCTGGCGAAATCATGCTTTTCAAGCCGTTTCTGTTGAGAAGAGAACGCCTAGCACATAGCTATCTCAGTCATGCTTCACTACCCTTCTGTTATTTCCAAAGGCCCTGATGGCGGTGTAAAGTCTAGCGGGCTTTTGATAAGAGGCCTTTGCGTTTTTTTAGGGACGCTTGGGACACTCGGAACATTTTCGCCTCGGGTGCAAGCGGAAGGAAGCCGAGATCTTTTTCCCAGCGGGGCACCGGGACATCGGGGTAGTATCGAATGGCGGTCGAGCTTTAGCAACCGCTTTCGTAGGCGTACGCTTTTGAGGGTATATGCCAATCAGGGTGAATATATTTTGATGGGGTCTAGTACGGTTGGCTTCGACTTAGGTGATATTGAAGTCTTTCATCCTGGGACCGTGACAGGTGCGGTAGGCAATGAAGTGATTCCCGCGATCGCAAACTTTACCTGCAGCAAAGACCAACCAAGCCGAGGCATGATTACCAATCGCACCCAAGAGCTAGCAGGCCCAGCCTCAATTGACGGCACCGGCAATACAAACGGCTACACCCCTTGCTACTACGCCGCCCCAGTGACCGGCATCTATTTTGTTGCAATCTACGGCCCTAGCGGACGCAACAGCGATCTGAGCCCAAATTTAGCCGTAGAAAATAACATTGAAGCCATTAGCACGGGTGGAAATCAAAGAACAGGCATCTCAGCATGGGATGTGACGATTCGCGATCGCATCGATGCAACCACCGACAAAACAGGGCGGCTACATACCTTCAACCTGGCGATCAACATGGGCCGCAATCAGGTCTATCTTCATTCTCAGGTGTATCCGGTCACCTTAGATGGCTATCGCTACCGAATTGACCTCAATGGCATCGACCCCTTTGGCTTCACGATGTTTGGCAATCAGCTTGGCAATTTGGACAGTGATGGCCGCACGCCGCTGTATCACGATATTGTGGGCAGCGATCGCAACATTTCAAACCCGCTCGGCGGAGTCGTCAGCGCCTCCCCGCAATATCCCCTATTTTTCAACACAATCGACCCGGGCGTACTCAGCGCCCTCCCCGTATACGACCCCTACTCCGGCAACCAGAAGGGCACGGGCATCCCGATTTCTCCCATTCTGCCGGAGGTGCAGGCAGCGTCCTTTGTTGGAAACTTAACCGGCAGTACCTCTTCGGTAGGCGCTGGCGGCACGTTTTATTTTGACAGCAATCTGCCTTCGGGCACCTACGAGATTATTCTCAGCCAAGACGGGAGCAACTTTGACCCATACGCCCCAGAGAACAAAGTGCTAAGAGGCTTTATGTCAGCGCCTGGCCTACAGGCTGCGCCC
>JBCBFY010000418.1:0-1497 GCA_038527325.1 Cyanobacteria bacterium J06614_10 | reverse complement strand
GACGGAATCAATCCGAGTGCCTAACAAGGCGCTTCTTTGGGGAAGGAACTGAGGGAGTTCCTGAGAGAGTTCCACAATACTCCCCCCTGAAGAAAGAGGGCCCGAGGTACTGGGGCCGACAGGAGGATAGGCTGCCGGAGTTGGAGGTGGACCTTGTCGAGATAGGGCGTCTGCAACGAGATTGGTTTTGCCGGGCAGGTACACAAGTTGGCAGTTGAACTCGCTGATTCTGGCGAGGTGCCGCTGTTGGCGCACGGAGACTGGGTCGGACTTCTTGGAGATGGCATGGGTCAGTGGCAGGTGATCGGTGAGGATGTCGAAGGTGGCAGACTCGAGGAAATGAGAGAAGTGGTTCAGGGCGAGGTAGACGGCCAGGAGTTCTCTATCGAAGGTGGAGTAGTTCTTCTCTGTAGAAGTGAGCTTTTTGCTGAAGAATGCCAGAGGTTGAGGTCCGTTTTTAGTCAGCTGCTGGAGGACTGCGCCCACTGCGATGTTGCTGGCGTCTGTGAGTAGCTGAAGGGGCGCCCCGGCGTCTGGGTAGGAGAGGCGGGATGCGTTGGAGAGGCAGCTTTTTGCATTGTCAAAGGCTGCCTGTGCTGTATTGGACCAGTTCAAGGATTTTGGCTTTCCTTTGAGGAGATCGTGGAGAGGAGACAAGATCTTGGCGATGCCGGGGAGGAATCTGTGGTAATAAGTTATCATCCCGATGAATTCCTGTAGTCCCTTGACTGTGGATGGAGTTTGGAAGTTTGCGACAGCTTCGACCTTGTCTTGAAGGGGAGTGATGCCTTCTGAGGAGAGGTGGTGTCCCAAGAACTCCACTGTGGGGGCGGCGAAGATGCATTTCTCGGGCTTGAGGAGGAGGCCATGCTGCAGGAGTCTGTTGAAAACTTGCCGGAGGTGCGAGGTATGTTCTTCTGGAGATGCAGAGTATACCAAGATGTCGTCGATGTAGGCGACGACGAAGGGGAGATCACCGAACAGGTCGTCCATCATTCTCTGGAAGGTGGCGCCAGCGTTCTTCAAACCGAAACACGAGTAATTGAACGTGTAGGTTCCGAAGGGCGTGGCGATGGCGGTCTTGGGGATGTCTTCAGGAGCCATTGGAATCTGGTAGTATCCCTTGGTGAGGTCGAGCTTGGAGAAGATGGTCGCCCCGTGGAGGAAGGTGGTGATGTCGCTTATGTTCGGCAGGGGGTAATGGTCAGGCTCTGTCATGACGTTGAGCCTACGGTAGTCACCGCAGGGCCGTAAGGAGCCATCCTTTTTGACGACCATATGCAGTGGAGAGGACCAAGGGCTGGAGGCTTTCTGGCAGATGCCCTCTGCTTCGAGTTGCTGGAAACAGGACTTCGCTGCGGCAAGCTTCTCGGGAGAGAGGCGGCGGTACTTGGAGAAACAAGGAGGGCCAGAGGTCTTAATGTGGTGGAGAGTGGAATGGAAGGCCCCTCTCTCAAGCACACTTCAAGACCAGGGGCCTTCCATTCCACTCTCCAC
>JBCBFY010000417.1:0-1497 GCA_038527325.1 Cyanobacteria bacterium J06614_10 | reverse complement strand
CTGGTTGATAAGCATCCAAAAGCACAGGTGGCGGAAAGTGAAGCTAAGGTAGCACATCAAGATGGAGTGGCTGCACCATACCTTTTCGAAGGCATAACTGAGGAAATGGTGTGGAAGAAAGCATTAAAGACTCAAGGGGGAGCAGGGCCATCGGGAGTAAATGCGGATATGATGAAAGATCTCCTAAGTTCCAAAAAACACGGTCAGCAAGCAACAAATTTGAGGATGGCAATAGCTGGGCTAGCACAAAAACTGGCAACTCAGAACTGCAAGAATATAGAAGCATATACAGCCCGCAGACTTCTTGCACTAGAAAAGAGACCGGATGGTGTTAGGCCGATAGGTATAGGGGAAGTTCTTAACAGAATCGTAGGAAAATGCGTAATGCACATATTAAGGACAACTGTACGGAAAGCAGCAGGTAACTTACAGGTTTGTGCTGGACATTTGGCAGGTGGGGAAGCAGCAATTCATGCAATGAAAGAAATATATGAAAATGAACACATTGATGCAGTGATACTTGTTGATGCAAAGAATGCATTCAATACAATAAACAGGGAAGCGATGTTGCATAATATAAAAATGAAATGCCCATCCTTCTCGCAGTATGTCGAAAATACATATGGATCCCCTTCAGAACTGTTCATTGAAGGTGAAGAAAACTGCGATGTGATAAAGTCTGAAGAAGGTACAACACAGGGTGATCCTATTGCAATGGCCATGTACGCAATAGGTCTATCTGTTTTACAAGACACACTAAGTGCAAATGAAACAAACGTAAAAAGCGTCAGCTACGCTGATGACTTAATAGGGGCGGGGAGCATCAGTGATCTATACCAGTGGTGGAAAAAATTAGAAATAACAGGAAAAAAGTTTGGGTACTTCGTAAACGAACAAAAGTCTTGTCTTGTAGTGAAACCCGAGAAAGAAAAAGAAGCAAGGCAGATATTTAGTGAAACAAGCCTAATGATAACGACAAATGGTCAGAAACACCTAGGTGCAGTGATTGGGTCAGAGAACTATAAAATAGAATATGTACAGTCAAAGGTACAGGAGTGGAATGACGAATTAGTGAGGTTATCCGAAATAGCAAAGAGTGAACCACATGCTGCATACACAGCATTTACATTTGGAATGAAACATAAGTGGACATACACTCAGCGAACAATACCGGATATATCAGAACTACTTATACCGCTTGAAAACACAATTAAAAACTCTTTCATTCCAGCATTAATAAACAGACAATGCACTGACCATGAAAGAGACCTATTAACTCTGCCACCTAGGATGGGAGGTTTAGGTATAGTAAATCCGTCAATAATGGCAGATAAAGAATATGAAAACTCAGTAAAACTAACCCACCAATTAAGAAAACATATAATAGAACAGAACAAAAGTGCAGAAGTGAATGATGCCGAAATTTTGCATTCTAGGTATGAAATTTCACAAGAAAGAGAAAAGAAACAGCAAGAGAAAATGAGAGAAATAGAAAGG
>JBCBFY010000416.1:0-1505 GCA_038527325.1 Cyanobacteria bacterium J06614_10 | reverse complement strand
GGAGACCATTGATATTGCTGTAAACTTAGTCTATGAATTTGGTGACGGTTTTTGCAACATGACGAAAAACAATTATAAACGTATGTTAGAACTTTGCACATTAGATAATCATTTTCTATTTAATGACGAACATTTCTCACAATATGAAGGGTTTGCTATGGGTAACCCAATCAGTGCTACCATGGCCAATCTATTTCTTTCATTCCATGAGCAAAGATGACTAGATGAATGTCCTTTGTCATTCAGACCTATAATATATAAGCGTTATGTTGATGACTGTTTCCTAGCATTTAGAAAAGAGCATCATGCTGAAAAATTTCTATTATACCTCAATGCACAACATCAAAATATAAAGTTCACCATAGAAAAAGAATCCGGAAATAAAATCAATTTTTTAGACACTACTATCACAAAAAAGAATAGCAACAACATGATTTCTTTAATACTAGGAATTTTTAGAAAACCCACCTTCACTAACTTAGGCATGAATTTCCATAGCAATACTTATTTCAACTTCAAAATAAATAATATCAAGACTTTACTCCATCGTGCATATGAGCTTAGTAGTAATTGGCACCTTTTTGATGGGGAGATTGCATTTTTATACAAATATTTCAAAGGGAATGGCTATCCAGTAAATCTATTTAATAAAATCACAAATAAATTCATCAGTGAAAAGTTCCAGCCCAAAGATCTCAAACATACTGTAAAGAAAATGCCCTTTTATCATAAAATACCTTTTATTAACAACTTCACTTGTAAATATATAAAGAAAGGTTTCCTAGAGTTTCTGGGCAATGCTTATCCACAAGTCGAGTTCAATTTCATCTTTATGAACTCTTCTCGAGTACAAGCTTTACTTAAACATAAAGACAGGTTACCGGTGATGCTGGAGAGTGGAATCGTGTATTCATTCAAATGCGGTGACTGCCAAGCCACCTACATTGGTTCTACAGTGAGAGCACTGAAAACTAGGGCCAGTGAACACTTTTCCGTCTCCAGTAGAACTGGTGCCTGGCTAACCAGACCACCGGCATCCACCATAAGAGATCATCTTAATTCCTGCAAATATAGCAGAAGCTTAGATCAATTTACTATATTAGACAGGCAAAATAACATAGATGCCCTAAGAATTTCTGAAAGCATTGAAATAGATATAAGAAAACCTAATCTTAACTGTGATCAGTCAGCTTTCCCTTTATTTTTAAGGTAGTTTTTAATTTGTTAAATTTTAAGGTTACTGTTTGTATATATTTTTGAACTAGTGATCTCTTGTGATTCCTGTTCCATTAACTTTTTGTATTGCCTTATTTTCTTTTGTTTCATTTAATTTTACATATATTAATTGTATTTTCCTTATTTTACTTTTTAGGCCTCGTCAATGTATCAGTGATTGAGACGAAAGCTCGGCCAACCAACAATAAAGATGTTCTTCCCTGTAGCCCTATTATTATTATTATCATTATTAAAAAAATGAATACCTATTCATGTGGAAAAAGCCAAAG
>JBCBFY010000415.1:0-1513 GCA_038527325.1 Cyanobacteria bacterium J06614_10 | reverse complement strand
GTAGTAGTAGTAGTAGTAGATCTATCACCTGTTTCTGTAGAATAAAATAGCTTTTTCTTACATGTAGGCGGCCAATACCCAGATTGGTTAATCTATAATTGGCGACACTGCAAAAGCCGACCATGTGAAGTCGTGGTCAAATGGCTCTCAGAGGTATATAAGTGTGTATGCCCAGAATTTTCTAGACTTCAACCTAATTTGATTAGTTTTAACTTAAATAATTGTTAACAAAATCATTTTAGAGTTTTCACCTCGGGAAAAACTAGTGATAAAATACATTTTTAGCTCCAAGTAATCATTATTTCCAAAATTGATATTTCTGAAATGGGTATGATACCCCAGAACTGCCATACCTATTACTCAGGACCTGTGAACAAGTGTTTAAAGAGCAGGTGCTAATACCCCCATGGGGTGCTGAAATCAGTTTGAAAGGGTGCAGCAAAGTTTTGATTTAAGGAATACAATATTTTCTCCATTATTATTGAGAATTCAAAGAGTTTTGAAAAGCTTGGACACAGGAACTAGGGGTGCACAACAGTTTAGATACAGTAACAAGGGGTCCCAATAGAAAAAAATATATATATATATAAAGGTTGAAAAACGCTATCATAGACTGCATTGAGTCTGTTTTGTGAAACAAGATATCGTCTTTCACACTATAACTCTCACATGAACAGTTGCCTAAGAAAGTTTTGGATCCCATTAGGCTAATGTAATAACTTTTACAGTAACACTTTTTGTTTTCTTTTCTTTTTTACATAATATAAATTGTTATATAGTAATATCAATTAACCAAATAGATTTTTACTTTACAAATCAATTATCATTTACTTTTATCACAAGGAATATTCATCAGTGTTATTGTATAAAGTTCTGCCATTCCTAAATAAGAGAGTTCAAAATATTTTTTAGGGCCTTCTGAAATGTGTGTCCGAGAAACAGTACATCTATATATATGTTTAGTTCTTGCTTCTTTTCATCTACAATATGATTTCGATATAATGTCAGTGAAAATGGTAAATAGTCTATACGCACAGTTGGCGGCATAAACTCTTAGCATAATATCTATCGTGTAGTCTCCATCATATTTAGTATGGCAGTGGGTGAAGCAAAATGTTGACTATTAAATATTATCATCCTTGAGAAAAATATTTGTACAATAATTTTTTACACTGTCGTTTGCACTAGTCCTTGGGAAACAAACAAATTATAATAAGCAAATAATTAATGCCGGGAATGATTACTGTTTTCGATATTATATCTGTTTGCTGAAACATATATAACTGTACTGCACAATAAATAATATTAAGTAAACTTTGTAAACTTATCTAACTAATGTTAAGTATTAATGTTAAGTGAGAAATACACCTGTTTGAAAATTTTAAGAAGAAAAAGAAAAGAGGAGGAAATATTTAAGAATAAATAAATAAGTAATAAAAAAAATAAATAATAGGTTAATAAATAAAACAAAAATCGAGTCGGAGGGGATAAATATTGCTCTGTAGAGTTATAT
>JBCBFY010000414.1:0-1517 GCA_038527325.1 Cyanobacteria bacterium J06614_10 | reverse complement strand
CAGCAGGTCGACAACTTCCATTTTTTCAACAAAGCCATTGTCATTCACTTCAGAAAGATCGACTTTGAAGATCTTTTTGAAGGCAGCATCGGCGGCCTGTCTGCCATCGCGCTCAATGACCAGATACTCATCGTTGTTGATAAAACGGAAGTTGCCGACCTGCTGAATATTGCCGACCCCGATGACCTCAACGGAGACGGCGAAACCACCTTCGACTTCCCATTTGTCACCATCGAAGACGTACTCGTCCTAGACGAAAGCACCATTCTGGTCGCCAATGACAACAACTATCCCTTCTCCATCGGTCGTGACTTCAGCGGCACCGAAATCGACAATAACGAAATCATCCAAATCGAGCTAGCCGAACCGTTGGATGTAGATGATCGCATTGGCTCAGCCAGCCTTACCCGCACGATTCTCCAGGGCACACCCTCTGATGAAGAGATTGTGGGTACTGATGCTGATGGCTTCCTCTACGGCGCAGACGGTAGCGACACGCTAGCGGGCGGCCTCGGTCAGGATGTGATTCGTGGTGAAGACGGTGACGACATTTTGCGCGGCGACCTCAACAGCCGCGACGCCCAAGTCGGCATCGGCAACGACGACATCATCTTCGGTGGCGCAGGCAACGACCGCATCGGCGGCAAAGGCGGCAACGATAGCCTCTTTGGCGGCGCAGGCGACGACCAAATCTGGGGTGATGATGGCGACGACCTGATTCGTGGCGGCCTCGGTAACGACACCCTCACCGGCGACGACCGCTCCGGTGGCCAGGGTAGCGATACCTTTGTGCTGGCACTGGGTGAAGGCACAGACCTGATCACAGACTTTGTGACCGGAACAGACTTCATCGGTCTGGCTGATGGGCTCACACTGGGTAGCCTGTCTGTCACTGCAGAGGGATCAAACACACTGATCTCAGCTGGCGACGAAACCCTAGCTGAGCTGATAGGGGTTAGTGACCTATCAGACAGCGCCTTTATCACCGTGTAAAGGCAACCCTTAGATAAACAACAAACGGGATGGTCTATTTTTAGGCCATCCCGTTTTCTTTTTTAGACTAAACACTCTCACCAAACAATCCTTCTTAGGTTTTTGCATTTTCTACCTATCGAGTGAACATCGCGCCGCGTCAGTCATCTATGGTTTCGGTGAAAAGCAAAAAAAGAAAATTCTTAGAAAGAGGCTCACAGCATGTACTCGGCACAGGATTGGTCTATTTTTCGAGTAGTTTCCACAATTGGCAGTGTCGGAATATTGTCATCTATTCCGGGTGCGTTGTTGTTGTCTGCCCATGCTCAGAGTGCCTATCCAGACATACCTAGCGACTACTGGGCTCAGCCTTATATCCAGCAGCTTAGCGAACGCGATATTCTGACAGGCTATCCAGATGGAACATTTAGACCCGAGCAGCCCATCGACCGAGACGAATACGCGGCGGTTATTCGGCAGGCATTTGATGCTGAATCGGTCCGTTCTATCCCCGAAGCCAGCAGCTTTGAAGACGTGCCTGAAAG
>JBCBFY010000413.1:0-1532 GCA_038527325.1 Cyanobacteria bacterium J06614_10 | reverse complement strand
TCCAGTATGGGCAAAGGTGCGTACCGAATTAGACGAAGCTGAATCTAAATTGCCGGTAGGCGCTAGCGAACCTGACTTGGTAGAAACCAAGACCCAAGCCTACACGCTGATCACTGCGCTCACCTGGGACCTGCCTAGCGAACCAAACTATGCCATTCTGGGTCGCTATGCGGACGAGCTTGCCCTGCAGCTACGCGGCATTAGCGGCACTGAGGAAGTAGATCTCTTTGGCGAACCCACTGAAGAAATTACCGTCGAAATCAACGCGCCGGATCTGGCAGCTCTCGGTCTCTCTGCCCAGTCTCTAGCCAGCCGAATTCAAACCAGTGATGCCAAGGTCACTGCCGGACAGCTGCGTAGCCCTGACCAAACCCTGGCCATCGAAGTGCAGAGCGAACTGCAAACCCTAGAGCAGATTCGTCAAATTCCTATCCAAACAGCCAGTGGCCAGTTTGCTCGGCTGAGCGATATTGCGCGGGTGAATCGCGGGCTGCAGCAGCCAGTGGCCGATTTTGCCTTGGTTTACGATCAGCCTGCAGTCGGTATTGGTGTGCTGATGCAGTCGGGCCGTCGGATCGACCAGTGGGCTACCACCGTGCGCGAGGTGCTCGCAGACTTCGAGGGGCAGCTGCCTGGTGGTGTGCAGCTGGAGACCCTTTTCGACCAGAGCGGGTATGTGGAAGCTCGCATGGATACGCTGATTTCTAACTTGATGGTGGGGGCGTTGCTGGTGGTTGCGGTGACGCTGGTGACGATGGGATGGCGCTCTGCGATTGTGGTGGGCGCGGCGCTGCCGATTACGTCTTTGGCCGTTTTTGGCTGGATGAGTATTTTGGGCGTGCCTATCCACCAAATGTCTGTGACGGGGCTGATCATTGCCCTTGGCTTGCTGATTGACAATGCCATTATTGCGGTGGATGAAATTCAGCTAGAGATGCAGCATGGCGACCCGCCGCTCAAGGCCGTGGTCAAGACGGTGAACTACATTAAGGTGCCGCTGCTAGCTTCTACGGTGACAACGGTGATGGCTTTTGCACCGATTTACTTGTTGCCGGGTTCGGCGGGAGAATTTGTTGGCACCATTGCGCTGAATGTGATTATGGCGCTGATTACTTCTTTGGCGGTGTCGCTGACGATTATTCCTGCGCTGGCAGGGCGGCTGTTGGGAGAGACCAAAGCGGCCAAACAAGAGCTGGTAGAACAACAGAACGGTCATCGACCCGACGATGGCAATGGGCATCGTCCCAACAATGGTATAGCTAGCTGGATTAAGCGCTTTCTGGTGCGTCCTGGTAGCTGGTGGGCGGAGGGCATTTCTCTCCCGGCGATCGCACCCCTGTATCAGTGGAGTCTGAGGCAAACGGTCAGAAAGCCACTGCTGGCGATCGCACTCTCCTTCACCTTGCCACTCATTGGCTTCATTGCTGCAGGTACGCTCAGCCAACAATTTTTCCCTGCCGTCTCGCGCGACCAAATTCAGATAGAAGTGGAGTTTGCGCCGCAGACTGCGATCGCCCGCACCCAAGAAAAAA
>JBCBFY010000412.1:0-1536 GCA_038527325.1 Cyanobacteria bacterium J06614_10 | reverse complement strand
GTCCGGTCGTTATAGGCAATCAAAAGTCGAATTAGTATCTTAGTCATCAGAATGACGAAAGAACTCTCGGTACTGTACCCAAAAGTTTAGACAGTTAACAGTGTAAAGAACGTTAATAAAATCACTAAGCAGCTTTTCTGCTCATTGCGATTGATAGAGGCCGATACCAACTGCTTGGGACTTCATCTTGAATACTCTGGTGTCTTCGTTCAAAATTATACCGATAGAAGTATTCCTTCAATCCCTGATAGAGTTGAATTCCATCCTCATGGGGATATAGATAGACATGCTCATATTTGACACTTCGCCATAATCGTTCGATGAAGGCATTGTCCGTGGCCCGGCCTTTCCCATCCATGCTCAGCCTAATTCCTTTGTCCAACACAAACTGGGTGAACTCCTTACTGGTGAATTGCGCACCTTGGTCGGTATTGAGGATCTCAGGCTTCCCATGTTGGTCAATGCTTGCTTCAAGGCAGCGTTTCACCCAGGCTGCATCCATCGAATTAGATAACGACCATCCAACCACAAAACGACTGTGTAAATCGATAATGGCCATCAAATACATATACCCCTTGGCCATTGGGATGTAGGTAATATCGGTGGCCCAAACTTGATTAGGGTGATCAATTTCCAACTCTCGGAGCAAATAGGGATAGACCTTGTGCGCCTGATTCCGTTTGGAGGTATGAGGACCAGGCAAGAGAGATTGTAAGGCCATTACATCGTAATAGAGCCGTTTTATCCGGTTTTTACTGACTTTGTAGCCTTTATCTTTGGTCAGCCAGATATGCATCCGACGGGCCCCTTTGTAGGGATGAGCTAGATAATGCTCGTCAATTAAGCGCATTAGTTCGAGGTTGAGTTCACTCTCTCCGCAGGCTTGGTAATAAAATCCAGAGCGAGAAACACCCAATAATTGGCACTGCTGGCTGATACTAAGCTTGTCGTGCGTCGAATCAACCAGCTGCCGCCGCTGCCTTGTCTCTGGGCGGTCTATGACAAGGCGTTCTTTAAAAAATCATTCTCTACTTTCAACTGACCGATGGTCTTCAACAAGCGATCTTTTTCTTGATCCGCTTCACTCTTCTTACTAGGCTTACCATTGTCAAAAACAGACTCGGCCCCAGAAAGAAAATCTCGCTTCCAAGTACTGATCTGCTGTGGATGAAGATCGTACTTTTGGGCTAATTCCGATAGACTAGAACGCTCCTTGAGCGCTTCCAATACGACTTTCGTCTTGAACTTTGAGGTGAATTTACGTCTACTCATTTGACTAAATTTAAACAGCTTTTGATAAACTTAAACTACTGTCCAAATTTTTGGGCCTAGAACATAACTCTCTGTTCGCTCAAAGGGAGATAGTTGGTAGGGTGCTGATTCTTCATTCTTTACTTCCTCAACGGTTGGCTTAGCAGTATTTTTGTGATCTGCAGAATTGGAACATGATAGAAGAAAAAATACTATCCAAATATACTGTTTCATGGTTTTTAAAATTTCTTGGCCACTAACGACTGGGCTACGCGCTGTCCGAAG
>JBCBFY010000411.1:0-1538 GCA_038527325.1 Cyanobacteria bacterium J06614_10 | reverse complement strand
AAACGACGGGCTACCGAAAGTTTCAGTCCCGAGAGTCGGGATTAGGGTTTGGCGAGCTGATGCTCACAGCAACTTGGCAAAGACGGCGCTTGTTTCAGTCCCGAGAGTCGGGATTAGGGTTTGGCGAGTAAGGAGAGGAGAGGCGCTTAGGAACTTCATGCCTTGTTTCAGTCCCGAGAGTCGGGATTAGGGTTTGGCGAGAGGTGGTCGGAGGGGATGTAGTCATGGGGGCTAAGGTTTCAGTCCCGAGAGTCGGGATTAGGGTTTGGCGAGCCCGACTTCGAGCAATGGGCCAAGGACCATAACTTTGTTTCAGTCCCGAGAGTCGGGATTAGGGTTTGGCGAGACGCTACTCTCATGGCGCTGCATACCGTTATCGCGTTTCAGTCCCGAGAGTCGGGATTAGGGTTTGGCGAGAAGGGATTTGGTCAACTGCTTGTGAAGCTGAATATTAGTTTCAGTCCCGAGAGTCGGGATTAGGGTTTGGCGAGCTAAGCCGCTAAGGTCTTTAGTCTCTGAGGTTTGCCTGTTTCAGTCCCGAGAGTCGGGATTAGGGTTTGGCGAGTCTGGTTTGGGAACTTCCCGTAAGCGACCCTCCAGGTTTCAGTCCCGAGAGTCGGGATTAGGGTTTGGCGAGCTCAGAGCCCGAGTTCTTAAAGAAATCCTCTCTGTAAGGTTTCAGTCCCGAGAGTCGGGATTAGGGTTTGGCGAGTAACGGCCAACGGCGCAACACAAAGGTATCCTTCGCTGGTTTCAGTCCCGAGAGTCGGGATTAGGGTTTGGCGAGTATACAAGGAACGAAATGCTCCTCATCTTTAAGAAGTTTCAGTCCCGAGAGTCGGGATTAGGGTTTGGCGAGCTGTTAAAGCACTGCCCAGCCAAGACCACTGATTTGTTTCAGTCCCGAGAGTCGGGATTAGGGTTTGGCGAGGCAGTTGCCATGGTCAAATCAAGACTCAGCGCAAGTTTCAGTCCCGAGAGTCGGGATTAGTGTTTGGCGAGTGGACCTTCCCTTGTAAGTCGGCATTTGCTAGTTGGTTTCAGTCCCGAGAGTCGGGATTAGGGTTTGGCGAGCCATGGCCGCCGCTGTTAGGCTCCAGTCATGGACGAGTTTCAGTCCCGAGAGTCGGGATTAGGGTTTGGCGAGTAAAAGGCAACTAGGAGATTTTTGAATGCAAAAAAGTTTCAGTCCCGAGAGTCGGGATTAGGGTTTGGCGAGCCAATAGCGACCTTTTCGGCCTGCGCTATTGACGGTTTCAGTCCCGAGAGTCGGGATTAGGGTTTGGCGAGGGGCCATCAAAGCTGCTGCGGAAATGATTGCCGCTGGCGTTTCAGTCCCGAGAGTCGGGATTAGGGTTTGGCGAGCAGTCAATCGTTGAAGCTACGACGACTGCAAAAAAGTTTCAGTCCCGAGAGTCGGGATTAGGGTTTGGCGAGCTTACGAAATAGACGGACGACCAGAGTATTATTTTCGTTTCAGTCCCGAGAGTCGGGATTAGGGTTTGGCGAGAGCGCAAGGCGGCATCTTCGAGGGGATT
>JBCBFY010000410.1:0-1539 GCA_038527325.1 Cyanobacteria bacterium J06614_10 | reverse complement strand
GTTGTTTCTTAAAACCGATCTCAATTATGACGACATCAATTGACATCATTTGTGGATTTTTGGGCGGTACGATTCTTTCTGTGGAGGGCGGCTACCGGGTGTTGCAACATCCTAAGCCGGGGCGAGTTTTTTCGCGTATCGCCGATGCAAAATGGTTCTTGGCTGTGAACTGGTGTGAACAGTTTTCTGTGCCCACAGGCATTTTGACCCATGAAGGACAAGTCTCTTACTTTAATAGACTTTACCGGAAATAGTAGATGACCCATAGCGACCTGAATCGAGATCGGCTTCTTGGACACTCAACCTATCTCATCGGCGATAAGTGAGGCGGAAATTGTGAAGACCGCAGGCCGTTTCCATCACTTCGTCAACAAAGCCTAGAATCCGGTTGCGAAAGGTCTGTACCAGAATCTGACAGCGTTTGACGCCCCCAATCTGATGTTCTACCTCGACCCGTAGACTCGATATCGCTCGATTCACCAGCTTCTCGTCATCGGTAAGTTGTCCGCCACGTGGCTTCTTCTTCGGTTGCACTATCGTCGCCCCTGCCGGTCGATAGCCTTGAAAGCCGGTATCTTGTAGTAGCTTACTGCCCGGTGGAAAACGATAGTCTTCCATATCGGCTATCTTCTTGTCATGCCGCTTACCGGCATAGGTCCCGCTCAGGTACACTACCTTGCCCCCTCTTGCAGTAATCAGATTGTTCTTGACAGTATGCTGTTTCTGCTTGCCGCTGTAGTACCGTTTCTGTCTCTCCTTATCCTTTGGCCGATTGATAGCTCGTTCCGTGCCATCAATTATGAACTCTAGGCTCGGACAGGCGCAGAGCACGGTTTCTAGATTCGCCGCTCGGCGCTCTGGCAGCATCATCTCATAGCCTAAGGCTTGATTGAGTAAAGCGCTCAATCGATGAATCCATTCATTCGCCTGAGATTGGCTCATGCCAAAGAAAAAGCCTTGGACTTCCTGAGTCGGATATTGCCGATAGTAGAACAGAATGAACAGAAGCTTGTCCTCTAGCTCCTGAAGATGGGCATTACGGCCTGCTCCGTACGCTCGCTTGCGGTTCGCACGTTGCTCGAACGTTTCTCTCACGAAGCTATCCCAGGCTGTGCCAAAACTCGATAGCAGCGTAGCAAATTCAATAGGATTAAGGCCCGTCAGGCTCCGCAAGGTACGGGGCTTATTGCGCAGTTGACTGTATCTCATCTGCATGAAACTATCGGTATCAAGAGCAGCCCTTGTATTCTAGCAATACTGCTAATTTCCGATTAAGTCTATTGTTATGCACCTATAGCAACACTATTTCTCAGTAGAAAGGATTTGTTGAAAAAGGACAACTATAGATAGTTTAGAGTTATTAACTCAGGCCTTAAGCAAGCTCTCATACTAATCTTTTTCCGCTAGTATTGAGAAAATCAAAGTCGGGGGAAAACCAAGTTATCTTAAGCATCTCTAGAAATATCTTTCTGACGAGAACGCCAGTTTTATTGTGTTAAATGCTGCATGCAGTAAAGTTGCACGACGCCGGCAGACAAC
>JBCBFY010000409.1:0-1553 GCA_038527325.1 Cyanobacteria bacterium J06614_10 | reverse complement strand
ATCGAAACCACAAGGAACTGTGAACTCACCAGCACATAGGCCGAATGGTCGTTGCTGCTGGCTATCTGAAGAAACAGGCCGTAGCTCAGCAATGACCTTGTCTGCCTGTAGGATGGCAAAGGTTTCACCAGCGGCTACTTGGCGCAGGTACTTGGAAGGATCACGTTGAATTTCATCAACTGTCACATTCAACATAAAAAGGCCTCAGGTCACGTTTGAGACAATGTTCGAAGTCACTCAATTGTAAACGACCGATTGTAGGAATAATCTTACTCGACAGACCTTACTCGAAAGATAGCAGTAGCTTTCGCAGCAGGTTGACTAGCTCGTCGCGCTCTTTTTCATTTAAGACAGCTAGGATGCGGTGCTCGTTGGCAACGTGGGCTGTTACTGCTTCGTCAATGAGATTTAGACCTTTGTCAGTCAATCGAATTAGGCTGCCTCTGCGATCGCTCGGATCAGGAATTCGCATCACTAGCTCAGCGGCCTCCAACCGGTCAATCCGATTGGTCATGGTGCCAGAAGCGACCATCATCGACTTAAACAGTGCGGTTGGGGTGAGCTGATAGGGCGCACCCGAGCGACGCAGGGTTGCTAGCACATCAAACTCACCCGGCTGCAGGCCAAATTCTGAAAAGGTTTTGCCGATGGCTTTGCGTAAGTGGCTAGCCAGCCTCGTGGTCCGCCCAATCAATCCCATCGGCGATACATCTAGATCAGGGCGCTCTTCGTGCCACTGAGCCAATATGTCATCTACCGCATCTTGCTCGCCCGACCTTGACCGCAATTTCTTACCTAAAACATGGATGCATGCGATCTTATCACCTCCTTCTCTCGTCCGTGGCTCTAGCAAACTCACCCAAAAGACAAGAAGTATTTCAAAAGAAAGAATCTCAATGCCGAGACAAATGCTAGAATCTCGATATCAATTATTTCAACGTCGAGATACATGGTATGAGCGTAAGAACTTCTCGCCTGTCTGATATTTTGCTAACGGCGTTGGCCCCTATCTCCTGGGGGACGACCTACATTGTCACCACTGAATTTTTGCCGCCGGGCCATCCGCTGCTGGTTGCGTCTATGCGAGCACTCCCCATCGGCTTGCTGCTCACCATTGGCCTGAGAAAACTTCCCAAAGGCATATGGTGGCGACGCATGCTGATCTTGGGTGGGCTCAATATTGGCGTTTTTCAGGCGTTGCTTTTTATTGCGGCCTATCGACTGCCGGGGGGTGTGGCGGCCACAACTGGGGCGATTCAGCCGCTGCTGGTGGGCCTGTTTGCCTGGGTTATTTTGAACGATAAGCCTTCTAAGCTGGCTGTGGTTGCCGCGATCGCAGGCTTTATCGGCGTCGGATTATTGGTGCTGGGACCTGGCGCGCAATTAGATACGGTTGGCATTGTTGCTGCCCTGGCAGGTGCAGGTGCCATGGGATTAGGAACTGTGCTGGTTAAGCGATGGCAGCCGCCGGTGTCTCTGATTGTGTTTACGGCGTGGCAACTAACGATTGGCGGGCTCATGCTGTTGCCTATTGCACTTGTTACCGAAGGTCC
>JBCBFY010000408.1:0-1563 GCA_038527325.1 Cyanobacteria bacterium J06614_10 | reverse complement strand
TTCATAAAAAACCTACCAATAACTTTTAAAATTATAATGTAATAATAATTTGATAATTAATTGAACGTAAATATTTTGCGCTCGTCTCGAGGTTGGTTTTATCGATAGAAAAACATGGCGGCTTTGTTATTGTTCGTCGTCATTATCGCTAAAAATTTCAAGTCCATATAATTATCAAATTATTATTACATTATAATTTTAAAAGTTATTGGTAGGTTTTTTATGAATTGGTAATAAATTTCTCTTAATTTAAAAAATAAATAAATAAATAAATAAATTTTATCGCCACCTCGGGTCGAGTGCATGATGACGAACTTAGGTTTAAAGTAACTCATCTGAGGTTTTTATTTATTTCCTTTAGAATTATGGAAGTTATGGATGCGGATCCTCCTCTGGATCCAATCCAGGAGTTAATGCAGCAAGAAGTAACCGACCTTCTGAAACGAGCCGAAGAATTTTCGATAGAATCTCTAATTCCTACGAAGATTAATTGTAGACAATGTAATCGAAAAGTGATGAGTGACTTGGATCATCTGGATTGTCCCTCACATGTTGATTGTATATTGGAGAAGGCGGAGTATAAACCTAGTAGATGCTCGTATTGTCAAACGGTGTTAGGTTTTGTTATTCTAAGGGCTAGAGTAGGTGATTTAGCTTCTGTTAAAACATTTAGGAAAGCTTTTATGGTTTTCCGTAAGAAACTTAAGCGCTTCAGGGGTAAAGGTTGTTCATGGGTGCAACCGGCTTTTATGAAAACTATCCTTACTGCGGATTTGATTGAAGTTGCCAAGATAAATCTTCAAGATTTAGTAGATCCTGATTATATAACTGTAGAAGTGCCTGATGATACTAATTCTCAGATCTCGGATGATTCGATTAGCTCAAAGGTCAGCTCATCTATAGCTTCTTCTGCTGGTACTTCAGCTTCGACTAAAGCTTTGTTATTACAAATGAATACAAATTTAGCTATGATGGGTAACCAATTGGAGAAGGTTACAAAAAGACTGGATGAGTCTGAGGCTGAAAAGAAAGCTTTTCATGCGGAAATGAATAAATTCAAAGAAGACATGCAAGAGGGAATTGCAAAAACCCTTCCTTCATTGAGTGGTGACTCTCACACTTCTTCATTTAAAGGGTTTCAAACGGTTTCACAATTAGGCAATAACCCTCCTTCCTTAAGTGGTGAGTCCCAAGTTTCATCTTTTGAAGGTTTCAAAAAACCTGTCGCTCCTAAACCTGACAAGAAACGTGCTAGATCACTTTCTCCAGCGTCTAGTAAATCATCAAAACATTCAAATTTTTCTGCAGTTGTTAAGGAAAAGAAACAAGTTATGGAAAATAAACCGGTGCCTAAGACTACTCCCGAAGGGAAGCGTTCAAAAGAATCTAAAGAATCTACGACAGAACCTGCTATTATTATTAATATCAAGGATGATATAGATCCTAAGGATAAATTACCTGACGAGATTGCTAAATTGGATGGAAACTCGGCAATCCATCCTAGCAAACCTGATTTAGATAACAATGTTGAGAATTCTATTCCTAAAAAGAATAAGGTCAATC
>JBCBFY010000407.1:0-1569 GCA_038527325.1 Cyanobacteria bacterium J06614_10 | reverse complement strand
GCAGAAACCACTTGCCGAAGGCAGGCCTGTGCGAAAGCCCCTTAGAAGGCTACAGCCTGTACACAAGTATGAAAAGTCAGAAAAAATCCATAGAGTGAAAAAAACTTCCTTCCTTACCCTTTGTGTATGTCATTTACCCCCCTCCAAAGAAGTGGACTTCGTTTTTTATCCGGATCAATCTTCAATGATAAGCGTTTGTCTCGGCGTTATAGCAGTTTTCTGACCCGGATGATCGAACACCAAAGCAACACAGTTGGTCACATCTCTTTGGATGAGGCAGAATCTCGGGGATATTATCGATTTTTAGCCAATGAACGAGTAAGTCATTCAGATATGCTAGAGCAAGTCAGTAAACTTCCCTCAGAGTTGATCTCCCAACGGAGTTTGGTGGTCTTGGGCGATACGACAGAGATTTCGCTTAAGTCCCAGATCAGCCACCTTAAAGACGCTGATCGAGTTGGGGTATTGAGCGATAATAAAACCCCTGGTTATATGGCTCAGGCCCATTTAGTGCTCGATGCTCAGCATGGAGGGGTCTTAGGGCTGAGTGATTTGATGTTATGGACCCGTCCGGCCTCTGAGGGAAGTAAATTAGCGCGCGATCGTAGGCGAAAAACCCGTTCATGGCAGGAAAAAGAGTCCTACAAATGGTTGCTGGGCATGCGCCAAAGTCAATCGGTGATCGCTTCGGCAAAAGAGGCCATTTTTGTCTTCGACACAGAGGCGGACCTGGCAGAGCTGTGGGAGGAAGTCCTCCCAGGCAAAACCGATATGCTGGTCAGAGTTCAAACCAACAATCGTCAAATGGCTGATCTGCCTATGAAGTTGTTCGAATATCTGGAAACGGTCGCATTTTGTGGCCAATACGCCTTAAATGTATCCACCCTAAGTCGGAGGAATTACAGCAAAAATAAAGCTCAGAAACGGCAGGGACGGCAGACCCAATTACAGTTTCGATACTGCCCCTGTAAGCTCAAACTCAGGAAAAAAAAGTCAACCATTACTCCCCTTTATGCCATCGAAGTCAAGGAAAGAACCGAATTCGTTCCAGAGGGAGAATCCCCCATTAAGTGGTACTTACTCACCACCCGCTCTATCGAGTCGGCAGAACAAGCTCGAGATCTGATCCGATATTATGAGTGGCGATGGCAAATCGAACAACTCTTTCGAATACTGAAGCGAAAAGGCTTCGCCCTCGAACAAACCGAACTTACTTCCTTTGATGCCATTCTCAGACAAACCATCCTAAGTTTTGGGGCGGCCATCAGAGTGATGCAACTCCTCCGAGCTCGTGATCAAGTTGATGGACAAGGTACCGATGAGCTCTTCTCTAAAAATGAACAACGATGTCTAGCAGTCCTTAATCAAAAATATCAAGGCAATACTCACAAACAACAGAACCCCTTTCCGAAGGATAAACTGGCTTGGGCCAGTTGGATTATTGCACGTATCGGGGGATGGAAAGGATATCAAAGTCAACATCCACCAGGACCAATAACCTTCTTAAGAGGATGGGAGAAATTTAATACTTATTTCGATGCTTGGATGTTATTTGTTAACAAGTAGATG
>JBCBFY010000406.1:0-1583 GCA_038527325.1 Cyanobacteria bacterium J06614_10 | reverse complement strand
AGATATTAAAGAGGAAATAACCAAACATGAAAAGAAAAAGACTGAAGAAGTTAAGAAAGGAGGTAAGAAACTATTTGACTACATAAGGATATTGAAAGGAGAAAGAACAAGTAAGGAAGAACTATCAATATACAACGAAGAAGGTATAAAGCTAAATAAAGAGGAAATGATAACGGAAGTGAAGAAGTTCTGGGGAGATAAAATATATAATATGCATGAAAACAAGATTAACGAAGTATGGAATGAGCAGATAAAAGAGACTTATGAACAAGAAATACAAGTAAGTGAGAATGAAGAGGATATATATGGTAATAGATTTCCGAGAGAGATAAGGGAACATATAGAAGCAGGAGTTCAGATAATGGAACGTAATAGAATAAAACCAATGAATAAACCAGATATAACGGAAGAAAAAATCAAGAAGTGCCTAAAGAGATTAAAAAAGAAGAAAGCACCAGGTCCAGATGGTATGAAGGCAGAATTGTATAAACCATTGACCGAAAGTAAAAAATGTATAAAAACATTCACACTATGTATGCAAAACGAAATTAAGACGAAAGGAAAACCAAAAAGCTGGAAAAGAACTAACACAAAAATGTTAAAAAAAGTAAAAAAGCCTAAAGTAAAGGAACTAAGACCAATAACACTTGCGGATATATCATATAAAATTTTCATGTCCCTAATAAGATATGAAACGGAAGATCACATAGAAGAAAACGAGGAGAGAATAGAGTTGCAAGCTGGCTTTACAGAAGGAGGGAGAATTGAGGATAATATATTTATATTACAATATTGTATAGAAATGACTTACAGAGCAAGAAAAGGACTAATAGTTATAGCAATAGATTTCCAAAAAGCGTATGATTCCATAAAGAGAGAATCCCTAATAGAAATAATGAAAGAATATAAAATACATAAAGACATCATAGAGTCTGTAGCAGAACTATATCAAGGAGATAGTACAATAATAGAAATAGGAGAGGATTTTAAAGAAGAAATGAAAATAACTAATGGAATAAAGCAGGGATGTACAGGGTCGACTACCTTCTTCAAACTAATAACATATAAAATTATAAAGGAGTTGAGAAGCAAGGGAGAAGGATATAAGGATGAGATCTTCAATATAAATTCTTTGTTCTTCGCGGATGACGGACTACTGTTAGCAAAGAATGAAGAAACGGCAAGGGAAATAATTATAGCAATTATGGACATAGGAGAAAGATACGGGCTAAAAATAAATAAAGATAAATGTAATATACTAATATACAATTTGAAGCTAGATATAACAGAAATAGAGGGCATTCAGATAATGGATAAAATAAAGTATCTGGGGATAACAATAGAAAATAAAAGGAATACATTTAGTGCCCAGAAGAAAATAGCAATAGAAAAAGCGGAAAAAATGGCCAATATGACATACCCAATTATAGCAAAAAGTTGTAATAAAATATTAATTGGAAAAACCTACTGGAAGCAAGTAGCCCTACCGTCCATTTTATTTGGATCAAATATAATCAATTACAATGAAACAGAAATAAACAGATTGCAAAGAATAGAAAATGGAGTAGCAAGAAAGATCCTTG
>JBCBFY010000405.1:0-1585 GCA_038527325.1 Cyanobacteria bacterium J06614_10 | reverse complement strand
CTTTTTATCTTGCCAACGTTTCAAGACCTAAGGTCCCATTTTCAAGGCTGTAAATACAAATAAAACAAATATTACAAACTAATACACTTAAAATACATTAAAAATTACATTAAGAATAAAAAATTACTAAAAGACATCAACACAAAATACACAATAAAAAGATGGACACTGAGCTAATCACGCTTAGAAACAAATTTAATTACAAACAAAGGGAACAAAACTATGCTATTTGAAGAGGAACTGAGGTAGTGGAACTATTTAGCTTTGGATTTAACTGCTTTATGTACAAAGACTCAAGAAACAGCAGAGATGATCTGCTGCTTGCTTGGCCAAGAATTTTAAAATCCTCATAATAAAACTGACTCCTACACTTATCTGAATGGGACCTGACAGCAGATTCTTCCTTTCTAGATAGACTGATATTGGTTCTGTAACTGACACCCATATGGGAGTCAATGCGGACCTTGAGTAATCGGCTAGTGCAACCGATATACGTTCCAAAGTTACACTTTGGACAAGTAAAACTATAAACCACATTGGACCGCATCAACTCCGGCAGGGTGTCTTTAAACCTAAACAAACTACCAATAGATAAAGTATTCTTAAAAACAAAATTGAATTTCACATAAGGGTACAATTTACTCAAACATGATGTTAATTCAGATTTACAAAAATATGAAAAGTTACCCATATAAGGAAGAGATATATAGACATTCTTTTTTGGTACAGTAAGTGTCTTGACAGGTGGTTGGAATTTCTGATCTAAAAACTTCTTAATAAATCGTGGAAATATGTGTGAAGGATAACAATTGTCCTGAAAGTATTTGGTCAACCTTCGAATTTCATCATGAAATTTGGCCCAGGTTGAGCAAACACTAAAAGCCCTATGCAATAATGTTCTACAAGAATTAAGTTTAAAATTTAAAGAACAATAACTAAAAAAGTTAAGACCTAAGCCTGTAAAAGTATTCTTCCTAAAAACACTTGTTTCAAATTTATCAAAATTTCTTGACACTAAAATATCTAAAAACGACAATTGACCATCAGATTCAGAATCCAGAGTAAATTTGATGTTGTTATGAAAATTATTAATAAAGTTTAAAAACATATTTGCATGAGAGGGATCTTTAAAAAGTACAAAAGTGTCATCAACATATCTTTTATAAAAAACTGGTTTAAAATTACTAGGACACTGAGACAAATATTGTTCTTCGAGATGGCACATGAATATATTGGCAAAGGTAGGTCCCAGAGGGGAACCCATTGCCATACCTTCAACCTGTTTGAAAAGTTTTCCATCAAAAACGAAGTGTGTATCAAGTACAGACAATTCTAATAGTTTTCTAAAAGACTTCTTATCATAACCATTAAAAACAGCATCATCAGTTGAAAAAAGTTTTGATAAAATAAGATCTATAGTTTCAAATAGTGGAACGTTGGTAAAAAGTGAACACACATCAAAACTGACCATAAAATACTTAGCATTTTGAGATAAAATTTGAGGAATAAAATCTGAAGAGTTCAATAATGTATGAGTATTAATTGTAAGACTAGACAAAAGAGGGACCATGTATTTAGCAAGGGG
>JBCBFY010000404.1:0-1596 GCA_038527325.1 Cyanobacteria bacterium J06614_10 | reverse complement strand
ATTGATTAATAATAATCTAAAAACAAGGTTACAGGTCATCATCAGCAGTTAATGATAGTTAGGAATTTTAGTAAACAGCTTGTATAGTTTTTCCATTTTGTTATTGTTGTTGTTTGGTAAAACCTGAAAAGAGAGGTGAATGCAAAAGAGGATGTTATTTCACCAATATCAGCTGGTAGTGCAGTGACAATTAGTGATACCTCTTGCCATGAGTGGCTCTCCTTAAGGATGATATCCTCTGGGAAATAGTGCATTCCTCTGTGGTAGATATGAAGTTTTTCCATTTATATTGTTTAATGTCAACAAGGCGGAAGTTATCAGTTTTAACACCAAAAGATTGTAATATACTCTCCATATCAGGAAGTTCTATTTTATTATGAAAATCATTGCCTAAAGTTATGTTACATGGGGTGTTTACATTACTTTGTGTTTTATCAGAAAAAAGTTTTATGTTTACTATGGTAATTGTTAGGAGTTAGGATATTAGAGGTAGAGTCTATGGGTTCATTTTCAACATTGTGATTTACTAGGGGGTAGGCTAGGTCATGCAAATTATTTATGTTATTTGTTGTGCTGATTCCTGTATTTGTGCATGGGTGAGGGTTGGTAGTTTTGGGTTTGCTTACTTTATCTTGGTTTTCTAGTGGGTAGGCTAAATCATGCATGCTATCTATTTTATTAGGTTCCTCCAATTCTTTGTTATTATCACTTAGGTTAAGGTTGACAACTTTAGGGGTGCAGGTTACATCATGTATGTTGTTATTTTGTTGTATACTTTCTAGGTTATGGGGTGTCTCAAGGTTTTTGTTGTTATGACTTAGGTTAAGGTTGATAGCTTTAGGGGTACAGGTTACATCATGCATGTTGCTATTTTTATTAGGGTTTTGTCTATGAGTAGCTTTAATTTTGAATTTTTCATAATCTTTAGGTTGTAGTTGGATATATTTTATGGGTGAATTAAGTAATTTCAATAACTTAGTTTCCATGGAGTTTGACCTATTATGGTTAATTGATTCCATATCTATACTGTTATCAGGCCTAGATTGTATAATGTTGCATGGTTGAATAATTGGAATATTTAGATTACTTGCATTTTTGTTTTCTTTTCTGAGGGAGGGAGCATCTGCTTTATTACAGGTAACATTAGTATCTACATTTTTCTCTGTAGAATTTTCCTTCATACTGTAGGCTTTGTTGAATAGCTTTAAGGTGTTAGTAAAATTATCATACTGTTTGTTGATAATAGGACCTATCTTAATTATTTGAAGAGCTTCTTTAATGGCAAGTTTCCTTCTATCTGATTCTCTAGCTATGATGGTAGTGTTATTACCTCCGCCAAGGAGGTTATAAAATCACCCGTGTTTATTTATTTATTTATTTATTTATTTATCTGTTTATCTGTTTATCTGTCTGTCTGTTACCATCATATCTCAAAAACTAATGAACGGATCTTTATGAAATCTTGCATATAGGTAGATCTCATCAGTCGGAAGACTCCATTAAATTTTGGTGGTAATCCGGAATAGAGTATAGTCACAGTGACCCTCTCAGTCACAGTGACCCTCTCAGAGATTGGGAGTAAGATGGGAGAAAGAT
>JBCBFY010000403.1:0-1606 GCA_038527325.1 Cyanobacteria bacterium J06614_10 | reverse complement strand
GGCGCCCATGACTGTTTCATCAACCTCAAACTCTCCGGTTTCAATATCGATCGCCACAATTTTGCCGTCATTCCCAGATTCAACTTGCTGCCGAATGCCAGCTTCGTAGAGTTCTTGCCCTCGCTGAGCCAGCTCTTCCTTGCTATAACGTCGTCGGCGGTTTGCCATAGGTTTGCCCTCGTTATGACCTGCTATTCCTATTCTAATGCGACGAGCCGGATGAAAGGCTATTCTACAGGGTGCTAAAAACCTTTAGTTTAGTTTGGCTTTTATCGTCCATTGCGATCGCGTAAAAAATTCAAGATATCGAAATAACCGCAAGCATCCTGGTCTGATGTCTTCATCCTGAAAAAATGACCATTCTTCAACAACTTTAATGCCGTTGCCATACGTTTCAATTTCTTTTGCGGCTGCAACACCAAATTGATAAGCAGCCCCTGCACTAGTCCCTAATGTGCGTTTCATCTTGGCTTCGACATTCTTTTTCCAGATGCCTTGAGTATATCGCCGATGAACAACCTCAAAAAGAACAAATGAGTTAGCAAAGGATTGCGACAGCCTATCAAAAAGGCGTATTACATCTACTGGGGCTAAGTACATTAACAATCCTTCAGCGATGAAGAAAACATTTTCGGTTTGTAGCCGCTGTATGGTTTTTATCCAATTATCATCTAGCACGGAACAACCAATCATAGGGTAAGTGATGAGGTCAGATAGGATCGCTTGCTTGATTGCGACAACCTCTGGCAAATCAACTTCGACATAATTCCACGTCTTGTCTGATACTCGCCAGTATCTTGTGTCAAAGCCACAACCAAGGCTGACGACTAGGCCATCAGGATTGTTGTCCATAAAAGCACTTGTTTCGGCATCGTACTTACGAGCCCTAATCGCAATGTGGTGAGTCAAATGAGGCGGCAGTTTTCGATTCAAGATTCTATTTTGAACATCAGCAGGTAGGTGAGATTGAATAATGTCTAAACATTGCTTACCGACAACATCCTGAATAATTGGGAATGGTTTTTCTGATTCAGCAACTCTTGCTTTCAGAGTAATTAATGCGGTTTCAGAAACCACGGCCATGATATTCATCGAATTAACTCCTTTCTACGCCGACTACATCTATTAGGGCCAAGACTCGCGAGGTCGAATCTGTTTTGGCCCTTTGAGACCTTTCTAGCGATGAGCAGGGTATTCGAGCTGTAGGGCAACCAATTTCGCAGTAGCAGCCCCATACAACTGCTCAATTTCCTGCAAAGTCATATCCAGTAATGAGACGGGTGGCAAAGTATTTCGCAACTCAATGGTGCGGTCAATTCTCTTGTTTGCGCGCGAGACTTTACTGGGTAAGATTGCTAGACCGCGCTTGGTTTTTACTAGATCATTAGCGGGCGTTAACGAAACTTTTGAGCGGAGCGTTCGTGAATAGGCGTCTGTGACCAACGCTAACGCAATCTCGTCAACTTCATCGGCAATAGAAATCCCGACATTCTCATGTGACCAAAATGACAACCCGTTGATGACTCCTGTAAAGATATTGTTTGCATTCAGTTTGAATGACTCATTTTGATGCTCTGCGCTCCAGCTTTGCACACCAATACGCTGG
>JBCBFY010000402.1:0-1630 GCA_038527325.1 Cyanobacteria bacterium J06614_10 | reverse complement strand
GGAAACTGTAACTGGCGTAGATTCATCATCCTCGGATTGGGCATCCACAATACGGTAGTTAGTCTTGGTTTGCTTCTTGGTAGATGTAGGAGACTCTTTATCTCCTGTTTGACTTAACTTGGCGGACTTGCACATTTCTGGGAAATGACCTTGTTTTTCACAGGAACTACATATGGTATCCTTTGCAGGGCAGTTCTGGTATTTAGGCCAATGTCCAGTATTTCCACAGTTATAGCAAGCAGTATTTGAGGCTGGGCACTGTCCAGAAGTGTGCTTGCGAGAGCAGTATTGACAAGTATTGTTGGTATTGTGACCAGGTTGATGAGAGGCGTTCTTCTTAAGGTTTTGATTTTTCTTATATGTAGATACTGCACTAATGTGGGGAGGATTATCTACTATCGCTGATGCGGTTGCACGTGTTGACTCAAAAGAACGGCAGCAAGTCACATAATCTGTTAAGGTACATGGAGACTTTAGAGCAATAAGGCGCTGGATGAGTTCTTCGTTTCTTACTCCCATCAGAATTATCATCTGCAATTGCTTTTCTCTGCAAGATGCAGGGTCACCAGTGCATAAATCTACTTCTTCTGCAAGGTCCTTGAGTCTGGCATAATAATCCCCGAAAGATTCTCCAACAGCCTGTTTGCAAGATAGCAGTTCCCTTCTTCGTAGGGCCTCATTCTTCAGATCACGATAGTGTTTCTGAAGGGCATCCAATACCTCTTTAATGGTAAGACCTGTATCATGAGGAATGCCCAAGGTATGGATAAGAAGGCGTTGAACTTCTAGAGATATGCAGGTTCTCAAGTGTATCAATTGGGCAGGCTGCTGTAATCTATCCAGTCCCACTAGTGCTGAATAATCTTCAAAACGAAGTCTCCATTGTCTGAAGGATTGGTATGTTGCATCTTGTTGTAGAAGAGGAGGAGGGTTCACCTTTGGCTGGTTAGGAGTAGGGGCCTGTGCAGCATCAGATTGCAATGGAGTCTGTTGCTGTTGAGATGATGTTAACTGATTAGACAACAAGGTAATTAGATCCATGAATTTCTTGTTATCTTCTTGCCTTGTTCTCTCCATTTGCAGTCGAAATTCTTGTTCCTCTTGCCTTGTTTTTTCCATTTGCAGTTTAAGTTCTTGCTCCTGTTGCCTTCTCCTCGCTTGCTCCTGAAGATTGGAAGTCTGCATAAAGTGTATAAAATGCAACAAATCATTTTGAGGTGTTCCTGGTCTATTGGGGGTTAAGGGTGGGGGATCCTGAGCGGTGGCTAGAGAAGGGGCAGGGGGGTTGGCGAGGTCCTCCTCCTGTTGGTTGGATGAATGATCCAATGATCCATTTTGATCCACCAGATCCAATGAATAATCTCTTTGATCCATATCAAGTTTGGTGTCCTGATAGAGCTAAAAAGATGAGTAAAGTGAATGTATGTATCAATTCACTGTAAAAAGATGAATGATTGTATAAGAGGAATAAAATAATGATAGGTAATCAATTATTATATTATAGGATTATGTGAAAATAACTTAAATGCATCAGTCAGTAAGTGTGTGTGTGTGTGTGTGTGTGTGTGTGAGTGTGCGTGCTATAGTTCTCGGTTCGGTTAATCTCGGCACAGTCGACAGCCGTCGGTCG
>JBCBFY010000401.1:0-1632 GCA_038527325.1 Cyanobacteria bacterium J06614_10 | reverse complement strand
ATACGCCAAAAAGTCAGCTACATGGCCCTTAAATACTGAGCGAATAGTCGCAGCCACAATTTTGAGCGCCAGTGGATTACCGCCATAACGAGCTACCAACTGGTGGTACTGTTCGCTACCTGCCGCTATCCCAATCTGGCTCAAAATAGCTTGGCTCGCTGATGGGTCTAAGGGACTAGCTCTTTAATAACACCCCCAAAATCACTTAAGCTGTCAGGAGTAAGCCTTCCTCTCGGTGCCCTATGTTGACAGAGCAAGTGAAAGCGACGTTCAAGGATGCAGCGCGTAAACTGACAGGTGCCAAGAAACGAGCCTTCACTGCGCAAGTGGCATTGGATTATTTCGGCGGCTCAGCCAGGAAAACAGAAAGGGCGATGGGTTGGGATAGAGTCATGGTTCAGCGTGGGCTCGACAGTCTAGAGAGCGGCCTCCCGTATGTGGATAACTACTCAGCGAGAGGCCGCAAAAAGACGGAAGTGTTGCTTCCTAATTTAGAGCACGATATTCGTGAATTGGTGGATGAAGAGGCTCAAGCAGATCCAAAGTTTCAAACGACATTTCGCTACCTCAAAGTGACGGCTCGCGCAGTTCGTGACCAGTTGATTCTTCAAAAGGGCTATGCAGATGAGGACTTGCCGACGCGTCAAACTGTGGGTGATATCTTAAATCGGCTGGGGTATCGTTTGCGTAAACCCTGAAAACCAAACCGCAGAAGAAAATTCCAGAGACGGATGCTATTTTCGACCATGTCAAAGCAGCCAACACTGCTGCCGATGCAGACCCTCATACCCTGAGAATATCGATGGATGCGAAAGCCAAGGTGAAGCTCGGCAACCTTTCTCGTGGCGGTCATGACCGTCGATTAGTGGCACCTCATGCCGATGACCACGATACCCAATGGACAGCAGTTTTAGTTCCCTTTGGGATTCTCAATCTAGCGACTGATGAACTGACTATCTTTTTTGGTGAGTCAGCTGAAACACCTGACTTTGTAGTCGATTGTCTCGTCAACTGGTGGACAAACAACAGACAGAATTATCGTGAAATTACCACCCTAGCGATTAATCTCGATAGCGGTGGGGCAACGCGCTCCAACCGCACACAATTCATCAAACGCTTAGTCACCTTTGCCCGAGACAGTGGTCTAACGCTCGAACTCATTTACTATCCGCCTTATCACAGCAAATATAATCCGGTAGAGCGTTGCTGGGCTGCACTTGAGCAGTTCTGGAATGGGGCCATTCTTGACTCAGTTGAGACCGTTTTAGAATGGGCCTCTCATATGACTTGGAAAGGCTTTGAGCCAATGATTTATTATCTCAGCGGAGCTTATGAGAAAGGCATTTCTGTAGACCCACAAACCTTAGCTGAGTTTCACCTCGATTGGCATCCTGCGCTGGACTTGCCGAAATGGGCGATTACAATACAACCGTCGTAGCGGGGATATTATTTAGATGCTACTCCCTAAGCCCGTGAGTTGAAGCGATCGCACCTCCAACTCATCCCCTTCACGCACCGATACCCCACCTGGCTTCTCCCGACTGGTAATCATCAAACAGCTCTGATGCTCACTATCCGCAACTCTCTCTAGCAGATAACCATAGTTCTCATAGCCCTCCCGGTACCGCCCAG
>JBCBFY010000400.1:0-1633 GCA_038527325.1 Cyanobacteria bacterium J06614_10 | reverse complement strand
GTCGAAAACCCAGAAGTATTTGCCGCAATGATGGAAAAGCTACTTCAGTTCAAGATGGAAAAGGGGGCAGACCCTCGTTTGTCCTATTATCGTCAATTGAAAGGGAAGTGATTTTTGCCGCTTCGCGGAACGCGTTTTCCTGTAGCGGCAAGGCATTGTGTCACGCGCAGCGGAGTCATAGCGGATAATGCGTCATAAAGTTATACCGTGTATCTTTTGGCTAAAACTCTTGCTATGGGTCAAGCGATCCCTCTTTCCGACCGTCATAAGATTGTCGATCAACATCAAGGCGGTCAAAGTCTGATGTCAATTTCTGTCGAACTAGGGTATTCCTACTCTGGTGTTCGGCTCATCTGGCGGCGATATCGCCAGCATGGTAAAGTCGGTTCAGCCAATTCTTATGCCAACTGCGGTGGCACAGGGGCTCGATTTTCGGCCTTGATCGTTCGTGCCGCTTGCTGGCTCAAACGGCTCAATCCCGAATGTGGGGCTCCGATTATTCGCCATCGGTTGCGCCTCCGTTATCCCACCGAATCAATTCCTTCGATACGCACCTTACAGAATTGGTTTCGGACTCGGCAGCTTCAACCTAAGAAGCGGTCTTTCCCCCCAAGGGAAGGCGCGTTGGGCCAAGGCAGTGCATGAAGTCTGGCAAATGGATGCCAAAGAAAATGTCAAGCTTGCCAATGGGGAGCGAATTTGTTGGCTGAGTGTGGGGGATGAGAAATCCAGTGCAGCCCTATGTTTTGAGGTCTTTCCCTATCGACTCATCGGGCAAGTACCCCCTTCAGAGATGCAGACCTTTCTTCAAACGCTCTTTCATCGCTGGGGCTTGCCAGATCAGATTAAAGTCGATAATGGTCTGCCTTTGGGGAATCTACATTCGGATTTACCCTCTGCGTTAGGATTTTGGTTCTTGTCTTTAGGAATTGAATGGGTAACCAATCCACCGCGTCGCCCGCAGAGTAACGGCTTAGTCGAACAGCTACAATCGGTGAGTCGTCGATGGGCAAGTCCCCACAAGCAAGGATCGATTGAATCTTTACAAAAACGACTGAATCAAGCCCAGCAATGGCAGCGCGAAGGCCTTCCTATCCCTTCGCTGGGCGATCGAACCCGGCTGCAAGCCTATCCACAACTATCTCAAAGGCGAAGGGAATTCATTCCGGAAAACAAGAGCCTAAAACTCGTCAAGCAATATCTATGCAAGCAAACGTACTTTCGAAAGGTAACGCGCAACGGCCGCGTCTCACTGCTTGGAAGACGCTTCTACATCGGGCGAAAGTACGCCGGACAAGAAGTTGAACTCGCTTTTGACCCAGAAATCTCCCGCTTCATCGTTCGGGATTACCGTCGGAAATTCATTCTCAGATTGGACACCCTCACCATCGGACTAACACAAATCCAAGGCCTGGAAATTCCGCAAAATAACAGACGGGCATAACTATTCTGCGCTACCTGCGCTATGACTCTACTGCGCGTGACACAGTGCCTTGCAGCTACAACAAAATCAATTTCCCGCTAGGGTCACAAAATTTTGTACCCATCGAAAAAAGCGTTCTGCGAAGCAGCCCAAACAATACCACAAATCTGGTATAACAAAATCATACGAGGCCGTATATATTACTCAGCC
>JBCBFY010000399.1:0-1642 GCA_038527325.1 Cyanobacteria bacterium J06614_10 | reverse complement strand
TTCAACAAATCAGCTAATGTAAATAACATTTAATACAAAAAAAGTATTATTTGAATCCTTAAAAAACCAATAATCTTATCTTAATTAGTTCGTAAACTGACGTTTTTATATAATTGCTAATCTACTTGAGAACAATATTTATTGGGAGAAATCATTTCTATGGAAGTACAAACAAGAAATAAATCTATAGAAAAAAACTCTGGTAAAGGTAGTCTTGGGAGCATCCCATTTTGGCAAATAGACTAAGCAGTAAGTTGTCCATTGAGATAAGCACAACGTAAACGAAGCATCTTGTTAACAGAACAAGAATTCCATTGCGCTCCTGAAATTTTTAAACGGCGATCAATTTGTTTAATGGCAGATTCGACAGCACCCGAACCAATTGAAATCTGATGTTCGGTTTGTAATAACTCGTAATTGGGTAGACGATGACGATGTTTTTCTACATAAGCTAAAAACTTTCGCGCTCGTTTGGGACATTCTTTCTTAAATAAAGCGATCGCTTTAAGGACTTGCCCTTTCCACAGCAATGTTTCTCCCTGTCTCAGGCGTTTCAACGAACCACCAACTTTAAACAAGTTCTCTTTGAGGTGAAACCAATCTAGAATTTCATGTCGCTGTTGAGTTGTTGTAATGTGACTAAAAAGATTCCACACTCCTGAATGACCATCTCCCAAACAGATTAGTGGATTGGTGAGAATTTGAGAATTAATCCACGCAGTTAACTCTTCTTTTCTGCGGAATGTTGCCCCGTAGAACACTCCCGACAATCTTGCTGCCTGATAATCTCGCCATTCGCATTTTTGACCAGGGGTTTTGCTTCTTAATCTCACCTTACCTCCGTCAAGACACACTTCATTAACTGCTATAGGGCTATCGGGAAATTCTAAATACTCTATCTCGGTCTGAACTTGTCTCTGTAATGTGCTGTGTCCTATTTTCATCCCTGTAAGTAAAAGCAAATCTTGCTCTGCTTGAGAAAAAGATTCATTTGCACTCAAACATAAGCAACATTTTTGAAGCAAAGGACTAATCCGGATTCTTGCTTTTACCCCTAACTTTTCTAGTTGTTGGCGACGTAGGCGTAGTTTCCCCACCGAACTTTTAATTACTCGCTCTTTTCCAATATTAGTTTGAGTTTTTTGCTGGATAAAAAAAATGCCATCTCCGGTCCGACTGATTCCAAAAAATGTTCTCTAACTGTTTTCTCTATACCTTCTAGAGTTTGACATTTCTCTGGTGCAGTATTGCGGTACAAAATCTCTGATATTTCTTTGACACATTCTTGCACACGAGCTTTCTCTGATGGGGTCATTAACCTTATTTACCATTCAAGTCTCTTTTTAGTTTGACTTCTATTGTCTCTGTTTTACTGCTTCTTCCGTTTTTCTTCCAAAATGGGATGCTCCCATTGATAACTGCAGGTAAATTGATTCTTAAGCTAGTTTCAACAATCTATTTGACAAGCATTTATGATTAGATGCTTGTTTTTTTATGACCTTTAATCAATGAATAATTAATAATTTTCCGATTACTAAATCTCTCGGTTATAACGATCGCATTACATAAAAACTCATTTCTGCAAAAGATATAAAGTGAGCGCCCGCTCTGTAGGTTGGGTAGAGGGACTAAAACCAACACA
>JBCBFY010000398.1:0-1653 GCA_038527325.1 Cyanobacteria bacterium J06614_10 | reverse complement strand
CGAGAATCACACCATTAAACCAACGGCCCACAAAAGGTCTATGCCTCTACTCTGGTTCAGGGCCCGATTGGTAGGCCGCAGCTTAGCGGAACTGCTTTGCCAACTAAATATCAAGCCCCCATGGCCTAATGGACAAGGCGCACCCCTCCTAAGGGTGAGATTGTGGGTTCGAGTCCCACTGGGGGTGCTAAAATATTTCTTTTTTCAACCTAGCCGTATTCATTTGCGACAAAAAAATAGTACCCCGTGTGGGACTCAAACCCACAACCTTCAGATTAGAAGTCTGACGCGCTGTTCAATTGCGCCAACGGGGCCTGTATAAATTGTCCCGTGAGCAACTCTAATGACCATTTGTTTTTGTTGGGATTCAACACACCAGACAAAACAAAAACAATGCTCCAGGAGGGACTCGAACCCCCGACCCTGGGCTTATTAGACCCATGCTCTACCAAACTGAGCTACCAGAGCTACACTGTCCCCACGCTCGGGATCGAACCAAAGACCTGCACTATTTCATACAGATGCTCATCCAACTGAGCTACATGGGCACACACAGAGCAAGTCCCAGAGACGGTAGCAAAACGAGACGCAAAGGGTGGTGGATACAAAATTATACCGCGATGCCCCAGTGCTCAGCGGTGACTTTATCAATACCAGTGATGTAAAAGTTTACTTTTCTGCTTCCCATATCCAAAGCTCTGTGAAACTATGTTATCCCTACAACTACAATACGGTCTGTACAAGCGGGCTACTGCTCACCCCGTTCGAAGCGCTCCAAACGGTTCGTGAAAAGCATATGGCACACATGCATTGCAGTGCGGCCGTACCTATAACCGCAACAAGTCCCCAAGGTAAACACTCTCTGACCAATAGAACAATATATGTAAGGGAAATGGGCAAGACTAGGAGCTTTAGGCTCACTTCTGGTGGCTAGCTGACTGTCAAGATAGCAGGCCTGGCTACTTCCGATGGCCAGAACCTGCAAATGAATGTTAGACGGGTAGATTGGCTGCACCGTCACTTCTGTTCATGGAAAATATTAGTGGCCCACGATCAGCTCAGAGTTGTCGGAAACTGCTTGTTGACAATAGCTTGTGGCGGTCAAGCGTTCATAGGGACGTCGCTTCTCCACACTTCGATCTGGGTTCTTCCTATCCCAATTTCACAAAAAGAAAGCAAGGTCAAATTGCTCACCTACTCACCGCAGTTCTTATTGGGTGCAATAGTGCTTACCTTTCTAGGCCAGATGAGATGCGCTGTATCCATTGCGGTAAGATCAACTGATGAGACTTGGGTCTGCTAGGTACACCTCGCTCCTTGGTCGTCACCGTTCGATATATGAGAAACGGGCTTGGTTTTTTTTGAAGATAACGCATCCGTGTTGGTGTAGTTGGTAACATTTCTGCCTGTCACGCAGACGCCCCGGGTTCGATTCCCGGACATGGAGTGTGTTTGTTTTTCTGTGCTTTTCAGGCCCATATACGGTTGTGGGGTTGGATAACCATGATTGGGTACACAAAATGACACTTTGCCCGAGTGGTTAAGGGGCTCGCCTGCTAAGTGAGTGGTCTTTGACCGCAGGGGTTCGAATCCCCTAGGTGTCGTTCTGGGGTATTGGCGCAATCGGAAGCGTGCGTCCTTAGCAAGGACGAG
>JBCBFY010000397.1:0-1657 GCA_038527325.1 Cyanobacteria bacterium J06614_10 | reverse complement strand
ACAAATTCTGCCACAGGTGATATCCGCCTCGCTGACCTTGATGTTCCCGCTGACCAACCGCGAAAGGGATTCTAGCTCGCATCCCGCCCGTGCTGCCTCTTTAACACTGGGCCTTATTTTCTTGGGTTATGCAGCGACTGTAGGCATTGGCCTCGGTCTAGCAACAGTAGCATTGACATAAACTGCACCCTCCCGTTATTCATAGTTTGAATCGCATCGCACCCTGATTGGAGAAAAGCGCTATGGCCACCGCCTTTATTCCTGTCCCCATAGCTGTTCTCACTGTCTCTGACAGTCGCACAGAGGCCACGGATAAATCGGGCCAGCTGTTGGTAGAGCACTTACAGGCCGCTGGGCACACCCTAGCCGAAAAAATGATCGTGCCCGACGACATTTACCAAATTCGGGCGGTGGTCTCCCGCTGGATTGCCGATGCCGGGGTGCAGGCCATCATCACTACTGGAGGTACAGGGGTCACTGGGCGGGACGGCACGCCTGAAGCCATTACTCCCTTGCTAGATAAGGAACTCCCTGGCTTTGGAGAAATCTTTCGGATGGTGTCTTACCAGGAAATTAAAACCTCCACAGTGCAGTCCCGCGCCTTGGCAGGGGTGGCCAACGGCACATACATTTTTTGCTTGCCAGGGTCATCGGGGGCTTGTCGCACCGGCTGGAATGCGCTGATTAACGACCAGTTGGATGCCCGCCATCGACCCTGCAACCTGGTAGAGTTGATGCCTCGCTTGCTGGAACGGTAATTTGACATATTTGCGCAAACATGCAAATATAAAATTATGAACGAAAATGAGGCACAAGAACTAGCAGATTTGCTGAAGGCGTTAGGAGAGTTTAACCGGCTTTCTCTCGTCTACGAGTTGTGCCAGTGCAAAGCACCTCAAAATGCGATGTGTTTGTGCGAATGCTGTAGTGTAGATGCTTCTGTCGTATCGCGCCATCTGAAGGTTCTGGCTCAAAAGGGTATTGTCAGCTCTAAAAGGAAGGGGCGCGAGATTCAGTACTCTCTGAACAGGACCGAGGTGTCGAAGCAGCTTCGCAAGCTCGCCGACATGATTGAAGCAGAACCATCACCTGAAATGTAGGAGAAAAACCATGGACAATGAGACTAAAAAGAAGACTTGTAATTGTGACTGTGAGAAGGCTGAATGCTGCAAAGAAAAGACCTGTGAGTGCTGTAAAGATACTTGCTGCTGCGAGTAGGTTTAACGCTCCGCGAGCTATTTTCTGAAAGAGTTTGATTCAGTGAATGGCAAAACAAAATTCATCTCTCAAACCGTTAGGGGTAGCATTGTTCTACCCCTAACTTATCTACCCCTAATTTAATTTCACGTACTTTACAGTTGCATCCATATTGGCATCAACCTTGATTGTCAACTAAGCCACGAAAGATAAATTTTGTTCAGATTTAGCTACCGAAGCAGCTTGCCCAGTTTCTTGTTGTGAAGGCTTGCAACCGTTGAGTCGCTGCTCAAGTCTAAAAGGCGACCGCAAATTCTCTTCAACAGAGGATCGTCGTGGCTAATCACAATTAGTCCCACCGCTTGCTGCCGCACAAACGTGAGCACGCCTTGCCAAATTAGCGCTTGGGTGTTGGCATCGAGCATGGCGGTCATCTCATCCGCAATGAGATATCGCGTTG
>JBCBFY010000396.1:0-1662 GCA_038527325.1 Cyanobacteria bacterium J06614_10 | reverse complement strand
ATTCCATATTGACAGTGAATTATCACATTAAATTAAAACATATAACCTTTTTTTATTATTAGAATATTTATGATACTATGTGCTACTAAATACCTGCAAATCACATATATTTGCAATCTATCGAAAATAAAATGAGATATAGTTTAATTTAATGTGATAATTCACTGTCAATATGGAATTAATTATTTTTTCCTTCTTGGTCCATTTTATCCACATTTTAATTGATATCTATGTTTTTTTTTGTTTTTTTTCAAATAGTTAATGGTATAGGATTTTCTTTTTTGTGTGGTGCAGACAAAATCTCTGTTACTGGATTTGTGTGGAAAATAACAACAATCATGTTAATGTGCTTTAGAAACAAAGGAACAAAGGGAATTTAGAAACCTTTCAAGGGTCCTGCATATAAAAAAAAATGCTAATTTGTTCTAATAATTTCCGAGCTATTCAAAAACTTATTGCTCAAAATTTGAGTTTTGGGGAAATCGGCTGCAATGGTAAAATGTTTTAACCTAGGAGCAAATGCACATTTGCTTAGCATTTTGAGTACGAAAGATTTGAGGCATGCAACATGTTTTGTAGGGTTATCATACCATCAAATAGCAGTTCTTAAGTGTCACAGCCTATGCAACGTTGGGAGGTGGGGCTTCCACTCAAAGGGGGGGAGTTCCAGGGGTGTCAGCTAACTTAGATATTTTTTAAGGGATTTTGATAAATATTGCAGTGGTTGTGCATTGTAAGTTGTTGAGCATAATGATAAAGTTTTGTTAAATTATCTATATTTTTGCAATTTTGGCGAATATTTTTGTACTTTTTGGGATCTTTTCTTAGCATGTGTTCATGGTAAATGGAAAAAACTTGAATGTTTCAAAACTTTAATTGCTGTTTTCTCAATACATTGCTTTTTAATGGTTATATTGAATAGATCTAGGTTAGTTTTTAAGATACAAAGCTAGGCTTGGCATCGTTCTCTTTCCTTTTTAGTTTTCTTTACTTCTATCATCGCAGAATTTCATTTTTTTTCTTATATTAATATTTTTTTACCAATAACTTACAAAAAAAAAAAGTAACTTACAAAAAAAAAAAAAAAAAACGTAAAGGAAGACATGTTGGAGAAAAGAGAGAGAGAGAGAAAAAAATTCTACAATGGCAAAAACTTATAAGACCTTGGAAGTTTATTAATTGAGAATCATGATAATGGATAAATCAGTTTTTGAGATCTATTAATTTGAACACAGGATAAAAACGGCCCCAAAAAGTGCAAAAATATTTGCCGAAATTGCAGAAATTAAGATAACTCAATGAAACTATCAGTATAATAATTAATGATAATAATAATCATAAATAAGTTTATTCAACACCTATTACAAATATACAAATTATTTCTAAGCTTAAATAACAAACAAGGAGTGAAAGGGAGCTGGATTAACAATTCTGGTGTCTTCCATCCAGTCCCAAAGCAGATCATTTATACAAATTTAATGTTAACAAAACAATAATTTTATAATATATTTACATATTCATAGGTAATATGTCTCCAATGAAAATAAAAAATGACAACTTAAAATGAAAATAAGTAAAGAAACATAACCGCTCAGCAACTTTTGATACAAAACCATTGCAATTTTTATCATTTGATGGTATGGTAACCCTAAACAGCATGTT
>JBCBFY010000395.1:0-1663 GCA_038527325.1 Cyanobacteria bacterium J06614_10 | reverse complement strand
CACGAATGGCGTAACGACTTCCCCGCTGTCTCCAATGCAGACTCAGCGAAATTGAATTCCCCGTGAAGATGCGGGGTTCCCGCGGTCAGACGGAAAGACCCCGTGCACCTTTACTACAGCTTCAGACTGGCATTAGTCCTGTCATGTGCAGGATAGGTGGTAGGCTTTGAAACGAGGGCGCCAGCCCCCGTGGAGCCTCCCTTGAGATACCACCCTTGATACGATTGATGTCTAACCGCGGCCCCTTATCGGGGTCCGGGACCCTCTGTGGCGGGTAGTTTGACTGGGGCGGTCGCCTCCCAAATAGTAACGGAGGCGCGCGATGGTGGGCTCAGGTTGGTCGGAAATCAACCGTCGAGTGCAATGGCAGAAGCCCGCCTGACTGCGAGACTGACACGTCGAGCAGAGTCGAAAGACGGCCATAGTGATCCGGTGGTCCCGCGTGGAAGGGCCATCGCTCAACGGATAAAAGGTACGCCGGGGATAACAGGCTGATACTGCCCAAGAGTCCATATCGACGGCAGTGTTTGGCACCTCGATGTCGGCTCATCACATCCTGGGGCTGGAGCAGGTCCCAAGGGTTCGGCTGTTCGCCGATTAAAGTGGTACGTGAGCTGGGTTTAGAACGTCGTGAGACAGTTCGGTCCCTATCTGCCGTGGGTGTAGGATACTTGAGAGGAGTTGCCCCTAGTACGAGAGGACCGGGGTGAACGATCCACTGGTGGACCAGTTGTCCTGCCAAGGGCAGTGCTGGGTAGCTATGATCGGACAGGATAACCGCTGAAAGCATCTAAGCGGGAAGCCCCCCTCAAAACAAGGTCTCCCTTGAGGGCCGTGGAAGACCACCACATCGATAGGCTGGAGATGTAAGCGCGGCAACGCGTTCAGTTGACCAGTACTAATCGCCCGATTGGCTTGATACGATCCAGAAATGGTCCGGCACTACGCCGACACTTCTGAAACGGAATACGCACACACAAGTGTTTGGAAAGACACCTGAAAACAGGGTCTCGTGTAGCAGCCTCACCGCACTCTGGTCCGCCCGAAAGGGCGCCCAGTTTGGCACCGAGTGGCTCTCGCACGTTGCTTCGCAACATGCTGCCGCCACCCACCAAACCGGGTAAAAAATCAAAGTGCACCGAGGCTGCGTCTTTGTGTTTTTACCCGGTTTGGTGGCTATAGCGTGAGTGAAACACCCGATCCCATCCCGAACTCGGCAGTTAAGCACCACCGCGCCGATGGTACTGCGACTTAAGTCGTGGGAGAGTAGGTCACCGCCAAACCTGATAAAAACACAACCCTCTCAATACGATACAAAACACGTGCGCCAGCACAACTCACCTTGGCGCGGGATGGAGCAGCCCGGTAGCTCGTCAGGCTCATAACCTGAAGGTCGTAGGTTCAAATCCTACTCCCGCAACCAACTTCACTTGCTAAACACGGCCGCTCAACTGGCGGACGTCGGTGTGTTTAACTCCAGCTCCGCTACAAAGCGCCATGCTCTGCCCCCTGAGATTTGGACCGCTCAAAGCTGGAATTCAGGTTTAGTCTGACCTTGGTCGAGCGAGGAGCGAAGAGCCATGAAGGCGAGTAAGTTCACTGATGCGCAGAAGACGTTTATTTTGAAGCAAGCGGAGGAAGGTGTGCCGATAGGCGACATCTG
>JBCBFY010000394.1:0-1665 GCA_038527325.1 Cyanobacteria bacterium J06614_10 | reverse complement strand
CTTTGTAGGGGGGGACATCCCCTTTCGCCTATTGTCCCCTTCAAAAGGCTACGGTTCCCCCAGATCTACCCCATTTTGAATAAATTCCATGCATCAAAATAGGTATTAAATCTGTCCAAGCCTCTTTTCATTCGAATGGGCCCAGGTGGCCTTTTGGATTGGTAGCCTTTCCATCCTCCTAAGCGGGCAATCACCCAAGCGGCCCATGCAAGTTGATCTTTGGACCATGGGTTACGTAACTTTTGTGTTTTACCTTCATACCTTTGATTGAGGAGGCTGAGACATTGAATTTCTTCGGCAGAAAAAATCTCATCAATTGGCTGTTGACTGTCTTTATCCCGACTCATAACCAACCGGAGGACTCTGAAAGCAGCTTCCAGACTCAGGATAGTTTGTTTAAAGATTGCATCCAATTTTGTTAACTGAGTTTGTTCAATGGCAAAGCCCTTCCGTTTGGCCGTTCGGTATAACTCCTCAGTCTGCCAACGCCATTCGTAGTTGCGGATCATCTTCATAGCTTGTTCCAATGTCTCTACCGGACGAGTAGTGAGTAATCGCCAGTGGACCGAATCTTCGCCTTCTGGCACTGAGGAAGGATTCTCTCTTGCATCGATACCATATACAAGAAGATCAGTTGTACCCTTTTCGCTCTCGAGTTTAAGGCGGCAAGGGTGGAATCGCACCTCCATCCGGGCTAATCGTTTCGTTCGGTTTTGCTCCTTGTTTTTACTGTAGTTGCGCCGAGTGAGCGCGCGGAGATCCAGATCGTAGTGGCCACTGACTGGCAATTGATCCAGCAAGTCGAATAACTTTCCTTCTTTACTTGCTAGTATGCGGTTATGTTGCTGAACCCGAATCAGGAGATCAAAAGATGATCCATCTGAGTGAGACCATAGGTTCGAAATGTCAGCATGTGAGTCAAATACATAAAGGATCGAACGAGCTGCCTCCAGCACTTGCTCACTATGAATGATCCCCTGCATCCAACAATACGTTTCCTTCTCAGACCAGCTACGTTGATCGCCGATGACTTTTTTGCGCTTGGGGAGAGTAGATTTTGGGCGCATCCACAACTGAAGATCACTCAAGCCTAATCCATGACCGCTATGAGCATCGACAACCAAATGGCTATGCAGAAAGAAGCCTGGCGTTTTGTTATCACTCAATACCCCAACACGCTCACGATCCTTAATATTGGAAATGTTGGCTTTGAGCGAAACTTCACTCGTATCACCGATCACAATTAAATCGCGTTGGGACAGATTGGCAATATAGGGTTGATATAATTGATCGATCATCTCAGATGGACTCACCCGTTTATTGTGAAGAAAACGATAAAAGCTCTTTTCCGATGCTGCATCTTTGGATAATTGATGTACCACATTACTTTGCCGACAAACCATACAATTAAGTAATTCAAGGCTTTTGGATGCTAAGCGAGCATCATTATAGCAATGCTCCTGATAGACGCCTCCATCTTGGCGAACAATTGGGTGAAATGTAGGGTACATAATTATCTCCGGGTCAAAAGAATTCTTATGTATATATAACTTTTTCCCTTATGGGATACTTGTGGGGGAACCGTAGCCTTTGAAGGGGCTGATCGGCGAAAGGGGATGTATCGATACGAGCGTTCTGCGAAGCAGCTCCCCAACACCAAAGCCC
>JBCBFY010000393.1:0-1676 GCA_038527325.1 Cyanobacteria bacterium J06614_10 | reverse complement strand
TCGAGGTCAATACCGTAGAGGTTATTATCGACCGACCCCAAACTAATCACAAAAGGAGTCGCTGTACCAAGCCCGGTGCTGCGGGCATTGTCAATTGCATCGCCAACGGCCTTGGCTGAGCCCAGTGGAGTGGCTGCTCCCGTAGCTATGTCAATTTGATGGAGTTGTTGAGTATTGAAACTCTCGTCAAAAGGCACAATATATCCCCTTCCATCTTCCAGGATGTCAAAACTGGTGGCAGATAGGTCAGTGGGGCTGCCAATGGGGGTTTGGGTGGCAGAGGCTAGATCAATCTCTACCAGTTGGCCACCGAATTGGTAGCCTAACAGTCGCTGATCAGCTGTCCCTGCTAAGGCTGATGGTAATCCGCTGGTCTCAGGTGAAACGGGGGTGGCAATGCCTGTTGTTGAATCGACTGCAAACAAGAAATTTTCACGGATATCATCGTGAACGCCTGGAACAGCCTGGGTCAGACGCTGCCCTGTGGCGTAGAAGATAGCGGCTTCAGATGATGGTGCTAGCAGCAATGCCCCTAGTAGAGGAGCGCATGTCCAGCCAGCGATTCGGAAAAAAGATTTAGGCATGAAAGTTTCGATTAGTGTTTGAGATTATCAGGCCCTTAGCAAGTTACGTATGAGATTTGGCGTATGGGCCTTGGCGTATGGACAGAGCCAGCAGTATGAGCACACCCATCAGCCTTAAAATTAGAATGATTATCATTCTCAGAATATGCGAATATATGTAAGTGCACGTAAACTCTTTGTGAAGCTGACGTCTGCAAATATGAAGCAGACTAAGAAAAGAGCAGACCAAGAAAGGGGTTTCCCCTTGCTCTAGACCAGCAATTGCTACTGTTACTTTCTGCCCTATGTCGTCTACATTTGCTGCCCGTACCTCGGTTGAAGCTGTTGAAGAAGGAATGCTACTGGCTCCTAAGTTTGACGCCCATGGGCTTATTCCGGTTATCACCACGGATGCCGCTACGGGTGAGGTGCTGATGCACGCCTACATGAATGAAGCCGCACTGCTGAAAACCCTGGAAACGAGGGAAGCTCACTACTACAGCCGTAGCCGTCAGCAGCTTTGGCATAAGGGGGCTACTAGTGGACTGGTGCAAACTGTGCAGCAATTCTTGATTGACGATGATCAAGATTGTCTGTGGATGAAGGTCAAGGTAGCCGGGTCAGGAGCTAGTTGCCACGTGGGCTATCGTTCTTGCTTTTACCGACAAATCTCTCTTGACGAGGGAAATCTAGCGGATAAGGAGCCCGTTGCCCTCACTTTTACAGAAACCACCAAGACGTTTGACCCCGCCAGTGTCTATGGGGATGCGCCTAATCCCACTCAACTTTGAACTGAAGAGGTATCAGTATCATGCCGCTGCGTCATCAACCTGCTCCACCTACACCCTGGGATAGCGATCTAGATCAGCCTAATATCGCCGCATCTGCCTATGTCCATCCTCAGTGCAGCCTAATTGGGGATGTGCAGCTGGGTGAAAATGTCATCGTCGCTCCCAATACCTCCATTCGTGCGGATGAAGGGGCCCCTTTTTATATCGGGGCGAATACCAACATTCAAGATGGTGTGGTTATCCACGGGCTAGAGCAAGGACGCATCTTTGGGGACGACCAGCAGGCCTATTCGGTGTGGATTGGCCACGATACCTGCATTAC
>JBCBFY010000392.1:0-1673 GCA_038527325.1 Cyanobacteria bacterium J06614_10 | reverse complement strand
GGTTGAAAATTTCGTTCAAAATCTTAAACATTATAAGCTCAAAATGTGATTCAAAATCTCGAGGATATGGTCGAATTTTTGTCGAAATACGAAAAAATTTGTGTCAAAATCTGAACATTATAAGATATTCGTTCAAATGCTCTTTGAATTTTGATCAAAATCTTATAAATTTTGACTAGAATAAGATTTTCCCTGCTAAACCTGGGGGGGTTATGCAATAACACCCCCCCCCCCCCTTGCAAATGCTTACCCCCCTCGCCCCTCTGAAAGTTGTTTTTTCGCCTAAAAAGCGCCTACGATATCGAGCAATGTTTGGACTTTTTTGACCATTAATCAACAGTGATTTTGATAGAAAAATATGTGTCACATTTGATAAAGTCGCTTTTTTGCTAAATACGCGCCCATAATATATATCAAATGTTCGACTTTTTTGACCGATGATCCAGTGTGATTTTGATCTCAAAAGGTGTCACATTTTATTTTTAATACTGATATGAAAGTGTATTTTTGAGAATTTTTTAGTTAAAATTCGCCACCTTTTTCGCCCTATTTTTTTCTATGTACTTAATTTGCAGCCGCAGGGCGTAATATGCAAGTTTTCGTGGTACTGTAAAGTTTACAAGCGCCCCTTCCCCCGTGTACACTAAAGATAAAGAACCACAATATGTGTTGACAACCATAAATCCAATCATAACGTAGGCGTAAGCAGTGGATAGTTTACCAGGGGTCCCCCCCCCTCGGCCTTCTGAACAGGGCAAACTGACAAACTTGGCGTGTGTCGACTACGATGGCTCCAGTCCTACTATCAGCGTCGTAAACGTCGGCCAACAAAAAATAAATTTCGCAGTCCTCCCTCCACTTAACACTACATACGGACGAAACCTTTGTCCGTTTGGACAACCATGCTTCCAGTTACATTGTTGGCGTCGTGAGCGTCGACCTTCTCCAGCACATCAGGAAATACCTGATTACGGTTGACTGAAATACCTTTTACAGTTTCTCAGTGGTGACCTCGTTGTCAAATGCCATTTCCACTAAGAAGTGCACGAAGCTCAAAAGTAAGAGATATCAACTATCGTTAACAACTCCTTCTAATCTTGTAACTCTGAAAAACATGGTTGCTTTCATCCACACGGGGAAATAAATCGAGAAAGCTTTTTAATGCATTTATTAATATTTTCGGCTTTTGTGGTGCTTTTATCCCCAACGCCATCAACACATGATACTCTACCATTTCTCAAGTTTTTGGTGCATTATAGTGAGATTAAGTGCATTTGGGTACTTTTTTCACCATACCCTTAACACACAATTATGCTAGAACTGCCTAAATCTAGGGGGTCCCACATACCGAATTACAGTTTGCATGTGCTGGCCAGTTATTTCGTCAAAGTCATGAAATTCAAAATTTCATTAAGGGATACTAAATCTCATGAATTGTATCATTTCGTGAGGGGTTGAGATAGGGTGTGAATACTCAGCAAGTTCATCAATATCATGATTTTTTTTATCATTACCTGTGGGATAGTCACTCGGGTCTTTGATTTCATGAATTTCATCATTCCATGAAAAGCGAATGTTACGGCTGTGATTTCTTCATGAAATTGACAAAATTTATCATTTGATGGGGGGGGGGGGGGTGAAGGTAAAGTAAGTTCATCGCCATGACGGGTTGC
>JBCBFY010000391.1:0-1680 GCA_038527325.1 Cyanobacteria bacterium J06614_10 | reverse complement strand
AGGATGCCGACGGCGATGCGCTGAGCGGCAGCATTCAGCTCACCGTAGGTCCATTCGTACTGGCTCGTTTTGATGGCCAGTCGCTCTCGGTGACGCAGCACTTGGCTTGCAAATCGCGATGGGATGGACTGCTCTATTTCAGTATGAGGAAACTGGGTAGAAACTTCTGTGATGACTGGGTGCAACAACTTTTGCTGGGCTGGGCTGAGCATTGGCATCGTGCCTAATGCCTGCTCCGGCGCGCTGACGATACTCTTCAGCAGCGCTTCAAAACAGCTACCCATGAAAGCAATCGTGTCCTTTTCGAACAGGTCACTGTTGTATAGCCACTGCACCGATAGCGACTCCTCTCCTTCTCGCACGTACAGCGTCAGGTCGAACCGCGCAGAAGATTCACCGGGCTTGATTGACCTCGCCGTCAGCCCGGGCATAGAGAGCTTGAGTTCGCTCAAGTTCACCATGTTAAACCACACTTGGAATAGCGGAGTGCGGCTGAGGTCGCGAGGGGGGTTGAGTTCTTTTAGCAGGGCTTCGAAAGGAACGCCCTGATGGGCATAGGCATCTAGCGCCGTTTGCTTGGTTTGTGTGAGCAAGTCTAGGAAGCTCATGTCTTCAGAAAGAACAGAATGCAAGACTAGATTGCTCACAAAAAATCCGATCAGCGGCTCGACTTCTTTTTGATTGCGTCCGGCAATAGGAGAGCCAATGATCAGACTCTTTTGGTGGGTGAATCGGTAGCAAAGCGTCTTGAAAGCGGACAGCATCGTCATGAACAGCGTCGTGCCAGTCTGCCGACTTAGGGCATGTAAGTCTTCTTTGAGTTTGTAAGATAGGCGCTGGCTGTAGGTGGCTCCGTTGTAGGTTTGAACTGGGGGGCGCTTGTAGTCAGTGGGTAGGTTGAGAACGTTTTCGGCATTGTGCAAGTGCGCTTTCCAATACTGAAGCTGTGCTTGGTAGGACTCGCTTTGCAACCAGTTTTGCTGCCAGCAGGCAAAGTCTAGATACTGAATATCTAGGCTGGGTAGGGGAGAAGACTCACCCTGGTAAAACGCTGAATACAGCGCTGACAGCTCTTTGAAAAATATTCTGAAAGACCAGCCGTCGAAGGCAATGTGATGAACGTTGACGACGAGAACGTGTTCTGTGTCTGATAGCTGGATGATGCCAAAGCGGAAGATGGGGCCTTGTTGAAGGTCGAAGTTGTGAGTAGCGATCGCACCTATTTCCTGATTCAATGCGTCCTGCCGAGACACCTCTCCCACCTCACCTAGATCCACAACGGCGAGATCCACCTCAACGCTCGAATGCACCACCTGCACCGGTCGCCCGTCTATCGAGCGAAACGTTGTGCGCAGTACAGCATGCCTATCGACAATCGCTTGCAAACTCCGTTCTAAAAGTGACAGATTTAGCTCGCCTGTCAGTCGTAGCGCCCGCTTGAGGTTGTAAGCGGTGCTGTTGCTTTCTAGCTGATTGAGTAGCCATAGACGCTGCTGAGCAGAGGAGAGCGGCGCAATATTATTTTGAGCAGTGGGCTTGATGGCCTGTTGCAACGTGTGAGAGGCACCCCCTGCTTCACCCTCTGACATGAGCGTCTCGACAGTGACCGCCAGCTGAGCGATAGAAGGGGTATCGAAGAACTGCCTGAGCGGTAGCTCCACCGATAGCGTCGAGCGAATC
>JBCBFY010000390.1:0-1679 GCA_038527325.1 Cyanobacteria bacterium J06614_10 | reverse complement strand
AGCCACAGACTCACAGAGTGTGCGCTGCCCAGGTCAGGTCAAGGTTCCAGGTTCCAGGTTGAGTTCACCACCCTCTCTGCATCTTCTTCTCAAGTCACAGGCACATCAATTTTCGTTGAGTGCAGGGTGTTAGCAGTTTCCTTTTCTTACTGCTGATTTTAGTTTTTTATATGCCCTTTTTATTTGCTCAGGTCTTTTATTTTCATTGCTTTCTCAATATAATTTATGAATTCTTTCGTAGGGCTTTTTATATCTTGAGCACTGAACTTTTTCTCACTCAGTTTTCCTAATTCTCTGCATTCGACTAAATGTTCCGTTGTGTCATCTTTTTCTTTACACAACCCACAGAGCAAGTTTTCTTGGTCTTTATTCTTGTAATTGCACTTAGTTTTGAGCATGTTGAGTCTGATTTTCATAGTCATTATTGCTTGCCAGGTATTTAGCTCCGTTAGGTAGTCTTGTTTTTTCCATTCCTCTAGAAATCTTAACTTCTTCATTTCCCATGTTTTTTCCACTATTCTTGTATTTATTTCTTTCGCTATCTTTCTTTTAATTTCTTTCTTTAATACACACTTTGTGTAGCTCTTTATCTCTTCTATTTTAATGTCATACTTGCTGCATATATCTTTTATCGATTTTCCCCAGCAATATCCATACGGGCGACTAATTTGGTCTTCAACTATCTCTTTTACTAGCCTCTTATTTTCAGATGTAGCTATATTGTGGTACAACATTATTTTTTTGTATTCCACTCTATTTACAACTGGCCAAACTCCTGTTTCGGCTATTATACCCCAGTATGGGGTTGTGGTGACTTGCTCCATGACCCTTTTTAGTACTTTGTATTGAATGTTCTCTAATTCATCCATTTCCTTCTCTGTTATTGTACTCCAAGTTTCTACATTGGCAAACAGTGTTGGGACCACTACAGTTTCATAAATTTTCAGACGGACTTCTAGGGCCATTTTCCCCACTTTATTATTATCTCCGTATTTCAATATTTCTTGTATCATGAATTCTGTTTTCTCTCTCTTTTTACTGAGGCTTAATTTGTGATTTCCTTCTTCTGAATACCATTCCCCAAGGTATTTGTAATTTTGCACTGGTTGGATAATTCCATTTTTTACTTTTGCTTGGATTTCATTGCTCTCTTTTCTCTTTCCCTTTCCGTAACTAAGGACGCCTGATTTCTCTGGTTTGGTGTTGAATTTGAATTTCTTCAAGAGTTCCAGACTATGACAGTTGTCTATTGCTTTTTCTATGCCATCTTTTCTGCTGCTTGGAAACATTATGTCATCCACATATATTAGAGACTCTATTTCTATGTTTCTAATCAGAGTTATATTTTTTCTTCCTATGGTATTTACTTTATCTGTAACTATTGAACACAGTTTGGGTCCAAGTATAGTCCCTTGTTTAACTTTTCCAGCGATTTCTATCTCTTTTGTCAGTCCTACTGGCGTTTCTATTATCGCTTTTCCTATTTCATTTATTTTGTAGACTAGTTCAGCTTCCTCCCAACCAGCTACTTTTCCAAATTCAAATATGCAGTCTTTCAAGCAGAGTTTATCAAAACACTTTATGGCATCACCAAACCAAATATAGGTTTCAGATTTCAAGTATTTGTTATAGTCCAATACTGCATTCAGTGTTAGCAAGTGATCAGCTGTTGATCTGTT
>JBCBFY010000389.1:0-1690 GCA_038527325.1 Cyanobacteria bacterium J06614_10 | reverse complement strand
CTTTTTTTCAGCTTTTTGTCAGTTAACAATTACGAGCCAACAACAATGGAACGACCTAATTAATGGTGATATTCCTGATCCGAGAAATGTTACAGTATCAAGAATAGACAATTTTTCTCTAAATAATGCTGACATTACAAACCCTAAATTAACAAGCTTTAGAAATCTAGATTTTGTTAACTTGAACTTTTCAAACCTACTTTAAAGATTTAAGAATCAGTTATTTAGGACTTTTAGGTTCTGCAAAAAGTGGCTTTGTTAAAGAGTTCATCAAGTTCATCAGTAGAACAAGATAGACAAAACTGCCTTCGAATGCGCTCAAATCCCATCTTTTTGAAAAACTCATGCGTTCTTCTTATTTTTCTTGTCAGTCGTTGGAGCAAAACTGCTTTGACAAAAAACACCGCAATTTTACGCATCATTCCGAGCGTGTTTTTAGAAGTACTCTGCTGAATACAGAGCACATGTTTGACGAATCGGAAAAACTGCTCAATCTTCACCCGTTGGAAAAATCTTCTTCTAATCGTCTTGCGTTTAGCTGCTTGGTCGGTGGTCATGACTACCGAAATTTTCTTGGATTCATTCACTCGAAAGAAGACCAAGAGCACTTCTCTTTTCATCGCTTTGTAATATGCTTTCACTCTCAAAGTAAAAGCGGCTGCATCTTCTCCAAGACGCTCACATTCAGCAATATAGGCTTGCTCTTTAGTCTTATACACTTGCTCAATATAGGTACTCAGATTGCCTTTATATTGACCAATTTCAAAAGTGTGGCTTTTTACACAACTGACAATTGACTCAAAACCGTGGACTTCACACTGACGCAAAAATCGTTCATCTCTAAAACCACTATCTACACTCACATAGATTTTACCAAAAACTAAATCGTGTTTTTTACGAATGCCCTCCATAAATGAAGCACACTTATTGAGTAAATCACAACTGACTTTTTTCAAATGTCCCTTTTGGGAATAGTCTATCAGCTTGAAGCGATATGGATAAAATTCTTCTCCAATGCACACCCCAATCAAGACCACATGAAAACCATACTCTGTTTTATGAGTCTGTCCTGAAAAGTAGCGAGCATAGCATTTGCCAAACTCCTCTTGAGTCAGCCACTGTTTGAAAATACTCCCATCCTCTACTATGCATACATTTGCCCGAGACCACGTACTTTCGCCGCATTTGCCCAATGCTATCAAGCGTTCTGAAAGTAAGTTATCAAATACGCTACATGCCTTATTCAAGATCGTTATACTTTCATATTTGCGCCACAACTGATGAATTTTGCTGCTTTTTATGCCCAAGACGTCTATTATCCCATGCAGCGTATGCAAGCCATAAAGCTCCCCTAGTAATTGTAGCAACATAATCCGTTCTAGGTATTTTTGGTTTTTCTTGTTCAGTTTGATACGCATTGCTCCTTTCAAATAGCGCTGCGCTCCTCCTACATCTTCTGATAAAAAACTCTGTACCGTTTTTTTAATAACTTTAGGGCTTTTCTTTGATTGCGTGCTTTTATTTTCATAATTGACTTTTTGCACGCAATCTTTCATTTTATTCCCTCTTTTTCAAATATTTACGTAAGTTTTGAAAACTTCAAATTAAAAACGAATGCCAATCCCTATCATATTCAACAACAAAGAGACCTGCTGTTGGATGTCTTGAAGTTGAAACAATAGGTCTCTTT
>JBCBFY010000388.1:0-1697 GCA_038527325.1 Cyanobacteria bacterium J06614_10 | reverse complement strand
GGCTCTTAGACAGTTCCTCAGATGGCTGTGTGGTCTCTAACTTCGGCTCAGTTTCCGATGTAGATGCTGCTGCTTGGGGTTTACATAGCTGAGATTTTACTACTAGCTTGACGTCTCAGTACAGGACAAAAGCTTGCAAGATAGGCAGGAAGGGAGTTTCATAGGTTAACCACAACTCACAAAACTCCCATGTTTGAGCTTAATACCTTACGCGCAAAATTGCAGCCTCATCTGGGCTGGCATGGTGCCCGGACACTGTTCGTTGCAGCCTTTCTCATCGCCCTGTTCCGAGCTAAGACCGTCAACCTTAGTGAGCTGGCTGCTGTCTTTCCAGGCCTAGCCAAGCCGGAGTCGCACTACAAACGACAACAACGTTTCTTTCGTGCCTTCGAGCTGGACTATGCGGTCATCGCTCAGCTAGTAGTGGCTTGGATGGCCATTCCAGAACCCTGGGTACTCGCGGTAGACCGTACGCAGTGGGATATTGGCACCACACCGGTCAACATCTTGACCCTCGGCGTGGTTCACGAAGGCATCGCCTTTCCGCTAGTTTGGGTGATGCTCGATAAGAAAGGGAACTCGAATACAGATGAACGTATCGACCTGATGGAGCGCTTCTACGAGCTATTTCCTCACGTTCAAGTGCGTTGCCTAACGACTGACCGCGAGTTTGTTGGTGGTGACTGGCTCAGCTACTTGTTGCTCGCACCAGACTCGAAGCTGAAGACACCCTTTCGGATGCGCATTCGAGACTCTGAGAAGCTCTGTGACGGACATCGACAGCTTAAAGTCCGCACCGTCTTTGCCCATCTACAGATAGGACAGACGCAAGTGCTACCGAAGCGACGACGCCTGTGGGGCCGGTGGGTTTACATCGCGGCCACTCGTATGAGTAACAACAAACTGCTAGTCGTTGCCACTGACCAAGCTCCGGAAACGGCGATTGCCGATTACGCCTTGAGGTGGTCGATAGAAACGTTGTTTGGCATGTTCAAAAGTCGCGGCTTCTGTCTCGAAGAAACGAGTATAAGACAAGCAGAGCGTTTGAAGAAGCTGTTTGCGCTACTGACGATAGCGCTTTGCTGGGCGGTCAAAGTAGGACAGTGGTTGAATGAAGTTAAACCGTTATCTATTAAGGCTCACGGTCGTTTGGCCAAGAGCATCTTTCACTATGGCTTCGACCACCTTAGGCATATCTTCTCAAACCTTGCTCAACCTCAGCAGCAGCAGGACTTTCAGACAGTTCTAAAGTTTTTGTCCTGTACATAGGAGCAGTGGATATGTGAATACTCTTCAAAAGGCATCGTAATCGATACGAATATTTTACTTCTTTATTTTGTTGGTACCTTAAACCCCTCTCGTATCAGTCGATTTTCAAGAACAAAACAATTTACAGAGAACGATTACCAACTTTTGATCGATTTTATGAATCGATTTCAAAAAATAGCCACAACTCCTAATATTTTGACAGAAGTTAGTAGCCTGATTAATCAGCTAGGTGAGCCTGAGCGGTCTGGCTGCTATGAAATTTTTGCTAATGAGATAGGGCTTTTTCAGGAATCATACCTACCGAGTCGAGAAGCTGCGTCCATAGGCTGGCCATTTCGAAAATATGGGCTGACGGATTCTGGCATCATTGCCTTAGCAGACAATCAATATCTTGTTTTGACAGATGATTTGAAACTTGCTTGCTACTT
>JBCBFY010000387.1:0-1702 GCA_038527325.1 Cyanobacteria bacterium J06614_10 | reverse complement strand
CAGAAGGACTTTGGTGAAGTCCTTCTGTCAGGTGGTACGCTTTCAGTATATTTTGAATGCAAAACCCTCGACCCAAAGCCTCCGGGAAAATAAGATCTTTTTTGACGTCGGTTTTTTTGATCAGGCTCACTTCATCAAGACCTTCGTGAAGTTTTATGGCGTTACGCCCAGCAAAGCCTTCCGCTAGAGCATGTTTGGACTTTTCCTAAGGAACGTCGATTTAATAACTGTCCGATATTGGCATGGCGATGACCCGATAATTTCTCTCTGGGAGGAAGTCATCGAATCTAATATCACAGTAATGGAGAAAGTCATCGAATACCCTCACCCCAGTATGGAAGGTTTGGTTCAAAATACTGACGGTAACCTTGAGTCCCGACTTCAAATCAGCGGTTCGTTTTTCAATTAAGGTTTTCATCGTTTCCACTTTGTCAAGCATGACGCCTTTCCAAGCCCGGGTGATAGTGGGGAACAGACGATGCTCAATGGGGTTATACTTAGAGCAATAAGCGGGATAATGGGCTACTCGAATATTGATTCCTACTTCATCGGCCCAGTCTTGTAATTCTTGCTTGAATAGGCGGTTACGACAGCCATTAGATCCTCCTCCATCGAGCAGGAGTAGGAGTGGCACCCCAGCGGGATATTGCTTATGGCCCATTTCTCCCCAATATTGTCGCAGGCATTCGACGTTGAACTCAGCGGTGTCTCGCGATCTACTGAGGGTGATATGGCCAGAATTACGGCCGAGATCATAGATGCCATGCGGGACGATTTTCCCTTGGCTAAAACTGGGAAAGTCATGGTCAAAGCAAGTTCTGCTAGCCTGGCTCAAACAAGTTCCAGAGCGATAAAAGCGCCCAAGGTGCTCTTTTTTCTTGGTGTCCACACTCAATACCGGGTAGTTTCGGGCCAAGTAATAGGCCCGGAGATGGGCGATTCGCTTGAACTGGGCATCCCGATGAGGGATTTGTTTTTTCATCACCTCGCGCTTGGCCAAAGAGCGGCGCCCGTATTTTAGCTCCTTGAAAATGCGCTTAAGCACTGGCCAGGATACGGACAACTGATCAGTTTGATACAGCAGGCTTTGTACCTCGGTAATGTTCAAATAAGTCCACTTGACCTCCGAGGAAGGGCTTCCCGCAACATGCTCTGCAATGATATTTTCTACAGAGGGAATCAAGGCCGGAACGGTCTCAATGAGCCGCTTCCGACCACCGCCAGGACGGCGGATACGATGCTTCAGGAGTTTTTTTTTGCTAACTCTTCGAGGCCCCGAGCGATGGTCTTGACCGAAATCCCTAACAACTGAGAAATATATTCAATCCCTCCATGACCTAATTTCTTTGCTTCTACCGCTGCATAATGACGCCGGTCTTTTTCGGAGAGATTCTCGCTGAAAAGAAGCATGAAGGTTTCTGTATCTTCGTCATAAGGAGAAAGGAAATTTGCCATAGCGATCTCTTGTTTTTGCAAAATAAGAAATCGGACAGTTATTTATTTGGCGTTCCTTAGCACTGTGGAATTGATAATCAGTTCTGCTCCACCTGGTGGTTAGTACAGGGGAATTACCAATCAGCTCCGTTACAAGATGTTTTTGGCGTCGTGGAATTGAACATCAGTACTGTTACACATGCTGGTTACCCTTCTTGGAATTGTAAACCTGCTCGGATAGATAGGGAAGTTAGGCTTGTAGAATTTC
>JBCBFY010000386.1:0-1703 GCA_038527325.1 Cyanobacteria bacterium J06614_10 | reverse complement strand
ATAGGTGCGGGGAACATCAGTGATTTGTATCAATGGTGGAGAAATCTAGAGAAAACAGGAAAAAAGTTTGACCATTTGTTGTTATCATTAGGTTTGTTTCACTAAATACCTCCCTTGCTTCTCTTTCCTTCTCTGGTTTCACCACTAAACAAGATTTTTGTTCATGCACAAAATACCCAAACTTTTTTCCTGTTTTCTCTAGATTTCTCCACCATTGATACAAATCACTGATGTTCCCCGCACCTATTAAGTCATCAGCGTAGCTGACGCTTTTTACATTTGTTTCTTCAACACTGATGGTGTCTTGTAAAACAGATAGTCCTAATGCATACATGGCCATTGCAATTGGATCACCCTGTGTTGTGCCTTCTTCAGACATTATCACTTCGCTATTTTCGTCTCCTTCTATAAACAATTCCGATGGGGATCCATAAGTATTTTCCACATACTGTGAGAAGGACGGGCATTTCATTTTAATGTTATGCAGCATTGCTTCCCTATTTATCGTGTTGAATGCATTCTTAGCATCAACAAGTAACACTGCATCTATGTTCTCGTCTTCGTATATTTCCCTCATAGCATGAATTGCTGCTTCACCACCTGCTAAATGTCCTGCACAAACCTGTAGGTTACCTGCTGCTTTCCTAACAGTTGTTTTTAAAATGTGCATTACACATTTTCCTATAATTCTGTTAAGGACTTCACCTATACCAATTGGCCTTATACCTTCTGGTAACTTTTCTAGTGCCAGCAGTCTGCGAGCTGTATATGCTTCAGTGTTCCTGCAGTTCTGTGTTGCCAGTTTTCGAGCTAAACCTGCAATTGCTGTTCTCAGATTTGTGGCTTGTTCACCAAACTTTTTAGTGCTTAGGAAATCCCTCATCATATCTGCATTTATTCCTGAAGGCCCCGCTCCTCCTTGGGTCTTTAGAGCTTTCATCCACACCATGTTCTCAGTTATACCTTCAAAGAGGTACGGTGCAGCTACGCCATCTTGGTGTACGACCTTTGCTTCATTGTCTGCTGTCTGCGCTTTTGGATGCTTATCTTCAAGCATTTTTTTTATTTTGTTCGTTACCTCCAGCGGACCTCCTCCCTCACTATTATTAATCATCCTTAAGGAAGGATTGATTCTGCCCTTCATCATAGTCTTGGAGAATTCCCTAGCTATGTCATTTTCTTTCCTCTTTCCTCTTTTCCTCTTTCCTAAGTCCGCTCTTATTATTCTCATCTCGTCTCTCAATGCCACTAGCATGCCACTTTTGAGGAGATTTAGCCTCCTCTTCAAACTGTTTATATTTTGTTTCAATGCTGCCTTTTTGTTTATTTTCTGTAGCATTATGGTTGGCAGGATCATGTAGAACATTAAAGAGAAACTCGCGTTTTTTGAATCATTAGTATATGCCGTTAGCAGATCGGACATCAGCTGTAATATTTCCTTTGATTCATTGCACTTAGGGAGATCAAAAAGGTTTTTCTGTTTCCATGATCTAACCTCTTTATACATTTCATTGACCCACTTTTCTAAATCTTTTGCACAAAGTCCATACCATGTTCCATCGATTTCAGCACTATTGTCACTATCCCGTGCAATCCCCTCAGCACTGCTTAATTCTGACTCGCTCTTTTCTTTATTGCACTGACAGAGTGGACGTTCTGTCGTTTGAACAACCCGAAAGTGTGAGTTTTGATAGTCCAGTGCG
>JBCBFY010000385.1:0-1705 GCA_038527325.1 Cyanobacteria bacterium J06614_10 | reverse complement strand
ACTCTGGAGTCCCAAGGCACTGCGACATCTATGAGTGATACTTTACTTTGTAACTTGTCTATCAGAGTTATGTCTGGTCTGTGAGCCTGTATCACCCTATCTGTCCTTATGCTGAAATCCCAGAGTAGCTTTGCCTTCTCATTCTCAATTACTGGTGTTGGTTGGTGTTCATACCATCTGTCGCTTGCATCTAATTGATATTTTTTGCACATGCTCCAGTGTATTGCCTTTGCCACAGTATCATGTCTCTTTTTGTACTGATTTTGTGCCAAGGCTGAGCACTCGCTGACGATGTGGTTTATTGTTTCCTCTTTATTATTGCATTTCCTGCATTTTGAGGAGATGTTAGCTCCATCTATTGTCCTTTGGATATATCTTGTTCTTAGAGCTTGTTCTTGTGCAGCTAGTATCATTCCTTCGGTTTCAATTTTGAGTTCCCCTCTCTGTAGCCACTGCCATGTTTCAGTACTGGCTAGTTCTGCTGTTTGTCTTATGAACTGGCCATGCATGGGTTTCCTTTCCCAGTCTTCTTTTCTCTTCTTTTTGGTATGATTTTTATATTCTTCTGGGTCTTCATCTTCTTTGATCAGTTCTTCTTCCCATGCCTTTGCCAACCATTCATTATCACTGGCTTTAAGGTATTGTCCCAGTGACCTTATTTCTGTGTAGACACAGTCCTTTATGCTTTGGAGTCCTCTGCCTCCCTCTTCTCTGGGTATATACAGCCTATCCACATTCGATCTTGAGTGGAGGGCTTGGTGCATGTTCATGACTTTCCTTGTTTTCCTGTCCAGGTTGTTAAGTTCTAGCTTAGTCCATTCAACAATCCCAGCACTGTATCTTATTACTGGGACTGCCCATGTGTTGATGGCCTTTACTGAGTTTCCAGAGTTGAGTTTTGACTTGAGTATGGCTTTTAATCTTCTTATGTATTCCTTTCTGATGGTATCTTTCATGTCTTTGTGATTTATTTCTCCTCCTTCTATAATTCCCAGGTATTTATATCCTTCATCACTTACATCTTTGATATTTTGTCCATCTGGCAGTTTGATACCTTCTGTTTTTGTTGTTTTGCCTTTATGGATGTTGACTACGCCACATTTTTCAATCCCGAATTCCATTTTTATGTCATTTGACACTATTCTTACTGTTTGGGTTAGGCTGTCTATCTCTCCACTACTTCTCCCGAACAGCTTGATGTCATCCATGAACATGAGGTGGTTAATTCTTCTGCTACCTTTCTGTAGTTGGTATCCTGCTTCCGTTTTTTCCAGTACTCTTGTCATGGGAATCAATGCAATTATGAAGAGCAGTGGGGACAGAGAGTCTCCTTGGAATATTCCTCTTTTAATGTTTACCTCTGCTAGTTCAACCCCGGAGCTTGTGAGTACTGTCTTCCAGTTAGGCATTGTGTTTTTGATGAATCTAATCACATCTGTGTCAGCTCCGTATATCTCCAGGCATTCTATCAGCCATGAGTGTGGTATCATGTCGAAGGCTTTCTTGTAATCTATCCATGCCATGCTTAGGTTAGTTTTCCTTCTCTTGCTGTTTTTCATTATTATTATTATTATTATTATTATTATTATTATTATTATTATTATTATTATTATTATTATTATAGATACTAGCACAACATCGAATTGAGATGTTGGAGGTAGCTATGCTATTCTGAGGTCTATTGTTTAGACTTGAATATGCTTAG
>JBCBFY010000384.1:0-1708 GCA_038527325.1 Cyanobacteria bacterium J06614_10 | reverse complement strand
CTAATTTCCAAAACATATAAATTCTGTTTTGCTTAGTTCATAAATTGCGATTACAAAAAGGAAGGAGAGAGAGAGAGAGAGAGAGAGAGAGAGAGAGAGAGAGAGTGAAACGTGGATTGTTATATTCCGTAGATTTATTTCTGATTTTTTCAGACAATTTCTTACAAAAAGATTGATTGATTGAAAGTGAACATTGCACAATCATCTGAACCCAGCAGTTTTGGGTCTACAATGTTCATCTTCAAACAAAAGCGTTGTAGAAAATTGTCTGAAAAAAACAGAAATAAATGTACGGAATATAACAATCCACGTTTCACAGCTCAACACAGGCAGTGTTTCCACAGTTGAGGAAATTTCCTCATTTTAAGGATATTTGGACCTTATAAGGAAATGTCTAAGGAAATCAAGATTTTAAGGAAATTCTAAGGAAATCAGCAAATTTTGAAGGAAATTCAAAGAAATTTACCATAATTCCATAACCTATATTCCATAACAAATAGGCCAAGAAGAGGAAAAACAAGGTGATTTTATTCATTAGCTTGTATCGATTTTTTTCAAGTTTTCCAGTATTTTCTAAGAAGTAAGTTCAATTCAGTTTCTTCACCTATATTCCATAACAAATAGGCCAAGAAAAGGATAATTAAGGTGATTTTATTCATTAGCTTGTAGGTTATCATTTTTTTTCCAGTATTTTCTAATAGAGAAGTTCAGTTAAGTTTGTTCACTTATATTCCATAACAATTAGGCCTGTTATGTACTGTAAGTAATAATCACAACAAATGTAATTAAGAAATAGCTGAAAGCACTTGCTTTCCCCAACTGCAATAAACTGTCTATTGTTATTTTGGTTTCTAGCAGATCCCCATCCCATTTGTTTTGCTAAATGTTTGCTGAAAGCATAAGAATTTTTAGTTCTTGTATTGCTGAAACCAGTGTAATTAGTAGAAAATTCTTTACATCCCACAATCAAATTGTTTACATTATATTATATTAAATCTTTAAGTATTTTCTACAGTTTACACCTCATAAAACTCAATCTCAAACATATGAATGTATTTCTTCACATTATTTACTTTATTTACCATACCACTTATCAATGGCTTGTTTATTTATGTATTTATTTGATTATCTAATTAATCATGTATTATTTTTATGTATGTATTTTTTTATTCATTTATTCGCGATAATGATTATTTAGATGTTATTGCTATCTTTCCTTTTTGTTTTCTTCACTTATCTTTTTCTTTTTCTTCATGGATACAATATTTCGTAGAAGCTTATGTATAAGGGAATGGTATTACGGTTTTATTGAAACTTATATAAATTATGACCGTTTCTGGTAATTTTGATGTTGTTATACATAATTAGCGATCCGATGGGGATCGCTGTATGTTTTCATACGGATTTCTTTTTTTTCCGCCACATTCTTGTGCGCACGATATCTCAAAAAGTTCCCAACCGATTTTGGTAAATTTTGGCAGGTAAGTTGCATGTGCCACAACGATGGTTCCTTTCGAAAATGGGTTTTCTAGACCTAAAACTCTGCTGGGTTCAGATAATTGTGTCGCTGATTTTTGGCCGGATCGCTTTTTCGGCCTAGGCGGTATGCCGGCCTAGGCGAACCTGCTAGTTATTATTATTATTATTATTATTATTATTATTATTATTATTATTATTATTATTATTATTATTATTATTATTATTATTA
>JBCBFY010000383.1:0-1714 GCA_038527325.1 Cyanobacteria bacterium J06614_10 | reverse complement strand
TGGGGCCTTAGCTCAGCTGGGAGAGCGCCTGATTTGCATTCAGGAGGTCAGCGGTTCGATCCCGCTAGGCTCCACCACAACGCGTTTGCAAAGCAAACGCGTTAACTCCATTGATCAAACAGAACGAAGCGGCAGATGGTTTTGAACGGCAAAACCATTGAGAGCGGCCACGTACCGACGCGTGCCTCTCACATCCATCCGAACCAAATCTTCAGCAGCACCCTGTGGTGCTTCTGAACGTCTGGTTCGATCAGACGACCTTCACATCGTATAGAGAGCAATACACGAGACGCTTTTGGGGTCTTGTCCAAGTGGGGACAGGATCGCGTTGCCCTGAGGGGTGACACCGAAAGCAGTCTTTCCAAGTCAAATACACTGACCTGGATGCATGGTCTGATCTTCGGATCGTTCGATGCATCCTTGGGACGTATTCCGACCAGGAAGGTGCGGTTCGGTCTTTACAAAAGGGGCCGGGCTTTTTCTGGATCGGATCAAGCGCGAGAAGGGCGTTTGGTGGATGCCTTGGCAGTCAGAGGCGATGAAGGACGTGGTACACTGCGATAAGCGTTGGGGAGCCGTGAACAGGCTTTGATCCGGCGATTTCCGAATGGGGCAACCCACCTGACATGCGTTTATTATGTGCGACCAACTGGGAGCTGTTGGAGGATCCGTCCTCAAGTAGCCGCCAGGCGGTAGGACATAATAGGCGTGTGAACCAGGTACTTCTTACCTGAATACATAGGGTTTGAAGAGCAAACCCGGGGAACTGAAACATCTAAGTACCCGGAGGAAAGGACATCAATTGAGACTCCGTTAGTAGCGGCGAGCGAACGCGGACCAGCCGAGCTGTGAGAGTGAGTGGAACCTGTTGGGAAGCAGGGCGATATGGGTGACAGCCCCGTACACGAAGCTCGATCAGACGTATTAAGTAGGGCGGAACACGTGAAATTCTGTTCGAAGATGGGGGGACCACCCTCCAAGGCTAAGTACTCCTGACTGACCGATAGCGAACCAGTACCGTGAGGGAAAGGTGAAAAGCACCCCGACGAGGGGAGTGAAACAGATCCTGAAACCGGACGCCTACAAACAGTCGGAGCCCAGCCTCCAAATTAATCGGATAAGACGCGGATGTTTTATATCTATGTTCTGAAATCGGAACGAGATGAAACCTATATCGGATATACTTCCGATCTGCGTCGCCGTTTGAGCGAACATAACTCAGGTTCAAACCGGTCCACAGCTGGACGGGTTTGGCGCATCATCTACTATGAGGCTTATGCCTCGCAGAAGTTGGCGCGAGACCGGGAGCGAGTGCTCAAAGGGCATGGTCGCACGAAGCAGGCGCTGTTGCAGCGGCTGCGGCAAGATTAATTTGGTGGCTGGGTGACGGCGTACCTTTTGTATAATGGGTCAACGACTTGGTCTCACATGCAAGCTTAAGCCGATAGGTGTAGGCGCAGCGAAAGCGAGTCTGAATAGGGCGATTGAGTATGTGGGATCAGACCCGAAACCGAGTGATCTAGGCATGGCCAGGTTGAAGGTGCGGTAACACGCACTGGAGGACCGAACCCACATCCGTTGAAAAGGATCGGGATGAGCTGTGCCTAGGGGTGAAAGGCCAATCAAACTCGGAGATAGCTGGTTCTCCGCGAAATCTATTTAGGTAGAGCGTCATCCGAATACCCCCGGGGGTAGAGCACTGGATGGGTAATGG
>JBCBFY010000382.1:0-1723 GCA_038527325.1 Cyanobacteria bacterium J06614_10 | reverse complement strand
TAGACAAACTGTGCAGACTTGCCAGAGGTAATGTTGCGCTCGCCAAACCCTAATCCCGACTCTCGGGACTGAAACTCTCTCTGGTAGTTATTCAATAAAACAACAAATGATCTCGCCAAACCCTAATCCCGACTCTCGGGACTGAAACGATTACTTTCATTCTGAGTCAGGGTGTAAGTTTCCTAGAACTCGCCAAATCCTAATCCCGACTCTCGGGACTGAAACGAGTCAATTGAATAGTAGTCATGTGATTTACCTCACTCGCCAAACCCTAATCCCGACTCTCGGGACTGAAACACTCCAGGAATTCTGGAGATTATCGACGTTGCGCGCTCGCCAAGCCCTAATCCCGACTCTCGGGACTGAAACTTTGAATTAGCCAAAAGGGCGCAGTAGGTAAGTCGAAACTCGCCAAACCCTAATCCCGACTCTCGGGACTGCTGTGCCCATTTTTCCATCGCGTTTGCCGCTACAGCACCAGTGCAAAGCTCTCAGGATGATGAAAATCAGGTGTGGTGTCAGGATGCGCCAAGGCCCAGTGAATTTTCTGTTGCGCTTCTAGATAAGTCACTGCCGTCACGCCAATTTCTATCGTTTGGTCGGAGAGCGACAGCTCTTCTAAATCGATTTTGAGTGAGGTGTGGAGTGCTTTTGGGGTCGACAGCATACTGTACGATACCGTGCTGACCGTAGGCACCGCTCGCTTACCCTGCCGGTACCCTTCAAATTGATAGACAGCCCAGTCTTGATGCGGGCAAATCCTAAAATCCCACGTCGAAACATCTTCGTCTGCGGTCAAAAAAGACGATAGCCAATCCTCTTGGGGAGAAAAGCTAAACTCCCAATATCGAGAACTGCCCTGGGGTGAAATAAAGCAGTTCAGACAGATCGTCTGCCAAAGCACACCTGGCGTCAAAACATTGTCGTGCCCCGAGACCTTTTGATCACTCAAGACTTCGTAGCTAATCGTTAACTGAGTTTGCTCACGCAAAACTCGACCCACCACATCAACACTGTGAACATCGGGTAGGGGCCTAAATGGCTTCAGCCAAAATTGCTTTGTCGTCATAGCAGCAGTCGAGGAGGAAGCAAACAATGTCGTCCAAGCCAATGAGGAAGAAGCCGGTAAGGGAAAATAGTTAAACGGTTAGCCAAACAGAACAGCTAAACAGGATATCTACTACTTGATAAGTGCAAAACCCGCCCAAGCGTAGCGAATTTTACGTCCTCGAAAAATCCTAGAAAGTTCAGCTTTAAAGCTCAGCTTTATTCAGTTTTATTCATCTTTCAGCATTCAAAGATTGACCCCTAGGGGCAGAATGGCGACGTCAGCGTCCGTGAACAGACACGCATGACACCTATCAGGTAAGCTTTGTTTGGCAGTTTGTGGTTAGGCTGCTGGCGAGAGCTGCTATCTCTATCGCCGACAGAGACCGAATATTCGCAATCAAGGCTATGTCCGATGGGCGATATCCACGACATTCTAGAGTTTGCAGAAACCCTAATACACCGCAAGACTGCCACCTACTGCAGCGAACTCCAGCGGCAGATACTGCTCACCGCACTCCACGAAGAAAGAAAGACCTACGATCAGCTAGCCAAAGAGTGTGGCTATTCTCCCAAATACGTTAAGCAAGATGTAGCCCCAAAGCTGTGGCAGCTACTCTCCCAAGTCCTCGACACTAAGGTCACCAAAGCAAACGCTCGCGCAGCCCTAGCGCAG
>JBCBFY010000381.1:0-1733 GCA_038527325.1 Cyanobacteria bacterium J06614_10 | reverse complement strand
GCATAACTCATCTTGATAAGTAAACGGCTTGTTGACCTTTTTCGATTTAATCTTGCTGATTAATGTACAGGCATCATTAGACAAACGTTTCTACGCTCCTGCGTCGTCTTCAGTGGCAGTGCCTACAATTAAAAGAAATCTAAAATTAAAATCTATATTAGATTATAAATACAGTGGAAATATACATATTGTTATTTTGAGATTTTACTAAGATAGTTTAAAATTGCTGTATTTACATATAATTAAGAATAAAATAACTAAAACTAATTTTTTTTTTATTAAAAATTATAAAGTTAAAATTACCATATACATATTATTACCTAAAAGGAAGTTTCAATTTAGCAATAGATAAAGTGTGCTTTGAAGGTCCAACCAACCATAAAGCCAATCCATAATTTTGTACTTGGTGTCATATGACTAAATCAAAGAAGAACTCTGGAAAGAATTTTCAAAAACTCTAACTTAACCATTTTCAACCCATCTTCACTCAGTGTATGTTGTGTTTTTTGTTGTTTCCTGCTTAGCTCTCCTGGTTAGAGAGCGGATTCTCTGAGATATGCTCAAATTACAGTCTGGTGTTTGTACATTAAAGTTTTTCCAGTTATATTCCTTAAGATTAACAGTATTTAATTGGCTAAGATGGATTCCAAAATTTGATAAAATTATTTTCATATCTGGAAGACCTAATTCATATTCAGACATGGATGTTATGCTTGGCAGGCTAAGAGGTTGGTTTTGGTTTAGGTTTGGTTGAATGTTTTTAGATTGAGGTTTATATGCCATAGGATCTTGGTTTGTATCAAGTTTTTGATGCAGATTTGGGTATAGTTTATGGTGTAGTTCAGGGTCTAGGTTATGGTGCAGGTCAAGGTTCAGGTTTTGGTGCAGATTGGGGTCCAGGTTATGAGGTAGGTTTAAGTCCAGGTTGCAGGATGGATTTGGGTCTAGGTCATGGTGCAGGTCTGGGTCTAGGCTATGGTGAAGGTTATGGACAAGGTTTAGGTCTAGGTTAGTTTTCAAGGCAGGGTGAGGTTTAGATATGAGTTTTGGGTCTTGGTTAGGTTGTAGGTTAGTTGCCTGATTAGGATGTAGGTTTAGACCTAGGTTAGGGTGCAGGTTTATTTCCTGGTTAGGGTGTAGGTTTGGACCTGGGTTAGGATGTAGGTTTGTTTCCTGGTTAGGATAGAGGCTTAGGTCAAGATTAGGATGTATGTTTGTTTCCTGGTTAGAATTCAAGTTTGTTTCCTGGTTATTATGGAGGTTTAGGTCTATAGTATGTGGGTTTGGATCCAGGTTAGGTGCCTCATTTGTGTAGGACAAACTTGCTTGTGATGTGTTTGCATTATTAGACATATTTCTGTAGTTAAATAGTTTAAGAATGTTTGAAAAATTGTCAAATTGTTTATTTATGACTGGGCCAAGCTGTAGGATTATAAGAGCCTCTTTGATAGCCAGTGTTTGCCTGGTGTTAGACTTATCAATGATTTGTGTGTTCTCTGTAAGTTCATCTCTTGTTGGTCTACGGTGGTGGTCAGATGTAAAATGTTCAAGAATACTCCCATTTTGTGCATGGCATGTTAGGCGCCTTGATAAAGATGTCTGTGTAAATCCCACATATTCAACCGCCTGACTGTGCGGTAAAGGGCATGAGAACTTGTATACAACATTGGTTTGTTGTAGTTTAGTGGGAGACAATGAATTCAAAAAATATATTATGCTTGGCAGGCTAAGAG
>JBCBFY010000380.1:0-1733 GCA_038527325.1 Cyanobacteria bacterium J06614_10 | reverse complement strand
ACCGCTTGTGCGGGCCCCCGTCAATTCCTTTGAGTTTCATTCTTGCGAACGTACTCCCCAGGTGGATCACTTATCGCTTTCGCTTGGACACTCATGTCTAGGACACAAGCATCTAGTGATCATCGTTTACAGCGTGGACTACCAGGGTATCTAATCCTGTTCGCTACCCACGCTTTCGTGCCTCAGCGTCAGTTGTACTCTAGAGGTCTGCCTTCGCAATTGGTATTCTGCGTGATATCTATGCATTTCACCGCTACACCACGCATTCTAACCTCCTCGACTACACTCAAGCCTACCAGTATCAATGGCGGGAATCCGGTTAAGCCGGAAGATTTCACCACTAACTTAATAGGCCGCCTGCGCACCCTTTAAACCCAATAAATCCGGACAACGCTTGCACCCTACGTATTACCGCGGCTGCTGGCACGTAGTTAGCCGGTGCTTATTCATGTAGTACCTGCGTCGGTGCCTATAGCACCTAATTAGTCTTACATAAAAGGAGTTTACAATTACTAGAACCGTCTTCCTCCACGCGGCATGGCTGGGTCAGGGTTGCCCCCATTGCCCAATATTCCTTACTGCTGCCTCCCGTAGGAGTCGGGCCCGTGTCTCAGTGCCCGTGTGACTGATCATCCTCTCAGACCAGTTACCCATCGATGCCTTGGTAAGCCGTTACCTTACCAACTAACTAATGGGACGCATGCCCATCCTTCAGCGCCGGAACTTTCATATTTAAACCATGAGGCTTTAATATATATGGGGTATTAATCAGCGTTTCCACTGGGTATCCCCCTCTGAAGGGTAGGTTGCATACGCGTTACGCACCCGTGCGCCACTCGTGTATCTTCCGAAGAAGACCTTACCGTTCGACTTGCATGTATTAGGCCTGCCGCTAGCGTTCGTCCTGAGCCAGGATCAAACTCTCAATTGTTAATCCTTTGACTCATAGAGTTACTGTTTCTTTAACGAGTTTTGTTTAAAACTAAATTCGTCTCAAAACCTTATCCAGTCAAACATTAAGATTGCTCTTAACATCTGTCGTAGATTTGTATCTTTCAGTATTTCAAATAACTCTTTCTCTCTCCGCTTTCTCCTGAATTTCGCGCTGAAATTCCCCCGCTTGTATCGTTAAGACTTGCGTCTTTTTGTCAATTTTTTAGCTCTTTTCAGAGCCCCTTTTTCCAAAAGCGAATGCAAATAACGACCTCTTTCTTCACTTTTCCAAATCTCTCCGCCAAAAAATTTTAACTTTTTTTGACCTCTCCAAAATTCCTGCTCGTTGGCCTTTTTTGCATGATGTAAATGAGCGTACCCTTGGCTGCAAGGGGATACAAAGATAGGCAGAGCGGGTCGATTTTCCAAAGATTCCCTAAAGCCGAAATAGGATTTTTCGATGGACTTTTAGTAAGCCTTTGGAAACCCGTGCATTAGCCTAACAAGAAAATCGCTATTAATGTTCTAAAACTAATCTCGGCTTAGGCTTTGCATAGCCCAATCGGGTGATTTTGCCCTGAGCATCTTCGATGCCACGGGTCATATTCCGGGTATCTACTACGCATTGCGCATGTTCAACAACGAAGGGAATGTCGAAATCATCATGGTCTGTTACCAGCACCACGCAGTTATATTCGGCAATTTTTTCGGGACTTAAGTCTACAGAGTAGAAAGTATGGCCACCTGTTTCATAAGCAGGCGCCCATGGATCAGAGACATCTATATGCTGAATGCCCTCT
>JBCBFY010000379.1:0-1741 GCA_038527325.1 Cyanobacteria bacterium J06614_10 | reverse complement strand
TTCCACACCGCCCCCTCGCTGGTCATAGCAGCGCACATAAGCCAACCACAGGTCACAGAGATTGCCATTGAAGTCGAAGGTGGCGTTCATCAAGGCCGCGATGTCATCCGGTGTCAGATTCGTCACCAGTACGCGAGAGTGTCCTGAATTTTGTGTAAGCGGTCTAAAATCCTATCAATTCAGGAGATCGCCCCATGGCTCGCAAGAAAAAAGAACCGAATCGCGTCGATGATCTGTTAGACGAACTGCTCGAAGACTGCGTCACGCCCGAGGACATCCTCGGGAAGTCAGGCCTGATGGGTCAGATCAAGAAGCGCTTAGTTGAACGAGCGCTAGCCGGTGAACTCAACGCTCATCTCGACAGCGAAGACGCTGACGACAGAACCCCTGCCAATAGCCGCAACGGCAGCTCAAAGAAAACAGTCACCTCAACTGATGGTGACCTGGAGCTATCGATACCGAGAGACCGCCAGGGGAGCTTTGAGCCAGTCCTGGTGCCGAAGCACCAGCGCCGCATTGTCGGCCTTGATGAGAAAATACTGGCGCTTTACGCCAGAGGAAACAGTACGCGCGACATCAGCGCTCAGCTAGAAGAACTCTATGGCGGCGCGAAGATATCGGCTTCCGTGATTAGCGAGGTCATCGATAGCGTCAGCGCAGACGTTAAAGCCTGGCAGTCTCGCCCCCTTGATGAGGTCTATCCGATTGTCTATCTCGATGCGCTCTACGTGAACATCAAAGTCTCGGGCCGGGTGAGCAAACGCGCGGTCTACGTTGTTCTCGGCATCGACCGCGAAGGTGATAAAAAGCTGCTCGGCTTATGGATAGGCGAAGCTGAAACGGAGGGCGCTAAGTTCTGGTTGAAAGTGTTGACAGACATGAAAAACAGGGGGTTGCGCGATATTCTTATCGCCTGCTGTGATGGCCTTAAAGGCTTTCCTCAAGCGATTGAAGCGGTCTATCCACACACTCAGATACAGCTGTGCATTGTCCATCTGATGCGCAATTGTATGAAATATGTCCCCTGGAAGGATAGAAAGGCTGTGGTCGCTGACCTTAAACCCATCTATCAAGCTGCGACGCTGGCTGAGTCAGAAGCTGCCCTTGATACCTTTGCTGAAAAGTGGGACGGCACTTACCCAGCCGTCAGCCAGGTCTGGATTCGCAACTGGGAGAACGTCATTCCGATATTCGATTATCCGATGGAAATTCGACGCGTCATCTACACCACTAACGCTATCGAGTCGGTCAACCGCTCGCTGCGCAAGGTGATTAAGACGAAGGCTGTTTTCCCAAGTGAAGACGCCGTCTTCAGACTGATGTACCTAGCGATGAACAACATTTCGAAGAAGTGGAACAGACCGATTAAGAACTGGCGGGCAGCATTGTCGCACTTTGCTATCCTGTTTCCAGAACGCTTTTCCGCTTAAGTAAAAAAGCGCTTACACAAAAATCAGATCACTCTCGCTGACACAGCTCCTGACACAACGCCTGACACGACTTAAGGCTACCTACGTTGGAAATACGCTAGAAAGTTCGCATTCAAACTCAGGTAAAAGCGGTGAGGTCAAGGTATCTGATGCCAATAAGGTAGCGGCTCTTTTGAGGAGGCCGCTATCTCTTCTGTATATTTCAATTTCTTTGAGTCGCCAGTTCACTATCCAGTACTCTTGAACGCCATGAAGCGAGTAGAGCTTCAGCTTAAACTTTTTATCTCGATCTTCATTTTTTCCGGCTGACG
>JBCBFY010000378.1:0-1747 GCA_038527325.1 Cyanobacteria bacterium J06614_10 | reverse complement strand
TGAGGAATTTCGTCGAGAACTCTACAGTCTCACCAAGAATCATTACCCTACTGTGACTGAAATCCTGTCGAATGCGCCGGAGATTTTGAAAGGGCTCCGCATATCTAACGCTTCTCGTTCTACCCCCAAATATGAAAAAAAGGAGTTTAATTTCCAAAAGAAACAGTCTGCTCAGAACTTCAAACCTTCTGGATCGCAAAAGTCGACTGAACGGCCCCCGGCCACCCTTGAGAGTTTCAATGCATCTGCTCAACCTACCCAGTCTCCCAACGCCAATGAAACCTCAGCGGCTGGTGCAAGTGCTCCCGAGCAGACAGTCCAGAAAATTTGCAAACTCTGCACTAGTGCAGGACACAGAATGAGTGCCTGTACAGTCTACCGAACGTTAGCTGAACGGCAGCGGCGTGCTGTTACCCTTGAACTTTGTACCTTGTGTGCTAGTCCCACCCATAAAGCTGATGACTGTTGGGGCAAAGTAAACAAGCTCCTTAAAGCTTGCGTCGTATGCAGAAAACGCTCTCACTCTTCAGTAATGTGCCCCAAAGCCAAACCCCCTAGTTCTGCTTCCTACCTTTGCATCTATGTGCAACACCTCGCTCAAGCATTTCAACCTTATTTACTACCTGTTCTATCTCTCATGTTCCATGGGTCTTCTGGATCTCGCGTGGTCAGATGCCTGTTGGACACTGGCAGTCAAAGGAGTTACCTGTCTTGGGAGATTGCAACTTGCATTAGGGGGGGTAAAGAGCCCCCTGGTGTGGAATATGACCTGACCACTTTCCTTGGATCAGATAACCGCTGCTTGGGTGAGTGTGCTTTCTACATTTCCATCCCTGGTAGAAAGAAGCAGATGTTTGCTGTCCTCTCTCATCCTGAATTTAAAGTGAAGATGAGAGTGTCCCAACTCGATTTGGCGTTCCGGAACATGCTTGCTGAGGGCTACCACTTGGCCGAACCCTCTCTATCTTCGGCTGGTGAAGTAGTTAGCCTTGATGGGCTGTTAGGAGTTGATGTGCTACAGTTCTTCCCTCAATTCCGCCTTGTCCAGTGTATGTTGGGTGCTGCTTGGGAGACGCCTTGTGGACTGGTTCCGTTTGGCAGTGTTGTGCACTTCCTGCGCCCTGACCAAGTTGTTCCGATCTCGGAGCAAGAAGTTTCCTATCAGCAACCAATATCTCTCCGACAAGACAGTCCCCTCTGTGAGGAGGATCGAACCTCTACCTTTGTCAATATGATCCTCTCCCCTGAGAAGAGCTATGCTGCCCCCCTCGATGCCTTGTTGCCTGACAACAACGTAGAACAGGGGTTGGAGCGCATGTTTGATCTGGACTCCTTTGGTTGCACTGACCTCTCTGAAGACGTTTCTGACTATGACCGCGTTAAAATCTCTCAGTTCAAGGACGGCATCTCCTTCCAAGATGGAAAATACCACGTGTGCATACCGTGGAAAGAAGAAATAATAGACAAGGTGCCTTCCAACCATCGTGTTGCGCTCGCTGTGCTCAAGCGAGTGGTGAAAAAGTTGCAAGACAATGGGTTGTTTTCTGCCTATCAAGAAGTGTTTTACCAACAACTGCAGGAAGGCATCATAGAACGTATCCAAGTCTCTTACCGTGACCTTGATAATTTTGTCTGGATCCCTCATCGACCAGTCATTAAAGCGGACACCCAAGTAACAACGAAGATCCGACCCGTCTTCAACTGCTCTCTCAAGGTGGACGGGGCGCCTTCACTGAACGAAGCCGCT
>JBCBFY010000377.1:1506-1751 GCA_038527325.1 Cyanobacteria bacterium J06614_10 | reverse complement strand
CAAATTTTATTATTGAAATTACTACTACTTTTCCTTATCGATTCTGTCCATAAAACTCTAATGTTCTCAATACTGTTAAAAATCAAGAAAAACAAGCTCTTTTAATCTTTTTGCCTATGCACTTGTGATATGTCTTGTATTTACTAGCTAAAAACTAAAGTATTGATTATCATAATTTTATATTCTCATCATATTATTTAAATGCTTGTGCAATAAGTGGATCTTGTGCCAGAAAAAACGAAACG
>JBCBFY010000377.1:0-1496 GCA_038527325.1 Cyanobacteria bacterium J06614_10 | reverse complement strand
TGGATAGATCAATTACTTGCTTGTGCCAAAACAACGTTAATTTTAATTAAGTTATTCATGAAAATATCATTGTATATGGCAATCGCATAAAAATATATGAGTATTAAAAATGATCTTTGCGGATAAAACGATGCTACCAAGCTACGAATCGCTAAAGTCTTTCGAGAAACATTTTGGAGGAATATTAGACACACGCGACCCACGAGGACACCGTCATCTTTTGAAAGATATTTTAACCATAGCAATACTCGCTGTGATTTGTGGAGCAGACGAGTTTACGGAGATGGAAGAATTTGGCAAAGAAAAAGAAGATTTCTTAAAGAGTTTTCTTGCACTGCCCAACGGCATTCCGTCCCACGACACATTTGGACGAGTATTTCGAGTCTTAGACCCCGAAGAATTTAGAAAATGCTTTATCAATTGGGTCAGGGACTTATGTGGTAATATGGAAGGAGAAATAGTCAATATTGATGGCAAAGCCTTACGCCATTCTTTTGATACGGAAGATGGCAAGAGTATGATTTACATGGTTTCGGCATGGGCAAATGCGAATAATTTAGTATTAGGACAAGTTAAGGTGGATGAAAAGTCTAACGAAATTACCGCCATTCCAAAGTTACTAGACTTGATAAGCATTGTTGGTAGTCTAGTGACCATAGATGCGATGGGAACTCAACGGAATATTGCTAGTAAAATTAAGTCGAAAGAGGCGGAATATTTACTTGCTTTGAAAGGCAATCAGGGAAATTTGAAAGACGAAGTAGAAGAAGCTTTCACACGCTTTAATGCTGTGGGAACTGCGATGAATAATAGAACTTTTAATCGTACTACTCAAGTTGGTCATGGGCGTATTGAGGAGCGAAACTGTTATGCTGTACCCGCAAAGGATTTTCTTTCCCCTGTAGAGTTAAAAAAATGGGAAGGATTAGAAACAGTCGTGATGATAGAATCATATATCACTTACAAAAATGGAGAGCAAAAGGGAAAACAAATGTATCAAAAGCGATTCTACATTAGTAGCCTTTCGCAGGACGCCAAACGAATTAATCAATCTGTGCAAGCACATTGGGGTATTGAAACTAAAGTTCACTGGGTCTTAGATATTGCTTTCAGAGAAGATGATTCAAGAGTGCGTAAGGGACACGCTGATGAAAATTTTGCCATTCTCAGACATATTGCATTGAATAAATTGAAAAACGAAACGTCTTGTAAGCGAGGCATCAAGACAAAACGCAAAAAAGCTGGCTGGAATGATGATTATTTACTCAAAGTGTTAGCAGCTTGAATTTTTATGCGATTGCCATATATCATTGTAATGAAAAGTAAATATTTAGTTTTTTTAGTTCTATTTTTATCCACAAATAACGACTTTTTAAATGCTCAATGTAATGATGTAGACATTCAAGAGGGGCTTATTATTTATAATGGTAATCAACATGACCTATTGAAGTCAGTAGGTCAGTTTCAAGGTAGCAGTAGCTGTACAGCGACATTCA
>JBCBFY010000376.1:0-1756 GCA_038527325.1 Cyanobacteria bacterium J06614_10 | reverse complement strand
ACCTCAAAGACAATAAGCTCATGCATGAACTACAATCAGGATTTACTGAAAAACGTAGAACAACAGACAACTTGTTTATCCTAGATTATTGCATCAGAGAAAGCTATAAATTAAAAAAGGAATTATATGTAATATCAGTGGATCTACAAAAAGCTTTTGATTCAATACAACGAAGCAAACTAATTGAAACATTAATGGAACTAAACATAGACCCAAATATCATACAAATAGTTAGTGAAATATATACGAACGATAAAACAAACTTATATCTGAATAATCAACTTCAAACAACTGTGGACGTTACCAGTGGCATAAGACAAGGGTGCAATGGCTCTACAGTATTCTTCCTCATAATAACATATATTATGATAAAAGAACTGGAAATAGTAAACAAAGGATTCAAGAATGAGCACTTCCATATTCCAGCACTATTATACGCCGACGACGGACTCTTATTAGCACATTCAAAGGAAGATGCAGAAACTTGTATATCTAAATTTGAAGAAGTAGCATCTACATGTGGACTCAGCCTAAACAAGAACAAAAGTAGCATACTTATATACAACAAACGATCTGCTGAAGATAATATAGAAGAAATACAAGGTATTAAATTAACAAGAGAATTAACATACCTAGGAATAAAGGTAACAAATAAAAAGAATGCACATTTTAACGAACACATTAAAGATCAAATAGCAAAAGCAAAAAAGTTGTCAAACATGACTTACTCAATCATCGGAACCAGTTGCAATAGACTACTCATAGGCAAAACATTCTGGAAAGGACTAGCTATGCCTTCATACATGTACGGTTCAGAAATAATGTGCTACACAAAGGCAGATGTACAAAGCTTCCAAACAATAGAAAACAAAGTTTATAGAGCTATCCTACAGTTACCAACCTACACGGCAACACCCGCATTAAGAGCTGATATAGGAGCTTCATCATGTACAGCTAGAGATATGAAAAACAAAATCCTCTATGCCAAACACACCATTGAAGATGGCCATGAACTCCTGAAAGAAATATTTTTAAAACAATATGAGGAAAATTCTACTCCGTGGATAAAGAAATTAAAAGAATATCTACTAACTCTGAACATGAGCCTTAGACAATTAGAAGAATTGTCAAAAGATAAGATAAAAAAGAAAATTAATGAATACGACCTTACCATATGGAAGGAAGAGGTAGGTGAAAAAACCACCTTAATGCTATACAAAGACCACAAGAAAGAAATCAATGAAATAAATTGGTATGACAACACAGAGGAATCAAGATTAATCTCAAGAGGAAGATCCAACACCCTGGAATTAAACTGGAGGAAGAGATTAAAAAATGAAGACACGTCGTGTCCTTCATGCAAGAAAGATGAAGAAACTATACATCACTTCATACTACATTGTGAAGCATACCAACACATAAGGATCAACTACAACTTCGTCACTCAACCATACATTGAAAATGAAAATAAACTAATTGCAAATATTTTACTCTTCGAGAAGTTAAACAAAGAAGAAATTGATCAAAGAAAAGCTCTAGTGAAGAAACTGTGGCATCAAAGGAAAAGAATATTAAAAGGAAACACAGATAATTAACCACTATCAAACAATCAGCCTGGGAGCCGTTATAAAAGGCATATCCCACACTACTACTACTACTACTACTACTACTACTACTACGAGGGGATTTTCGGACAATGTGGGACTCGGTCCGGTATATGGCCTCATGTCCAGACATATTTTTTGGTCCGGAATAA
>JBCBFY010000375.1:0-1774 GCA_038527325.1 Cyanobacteria bacterium J06614_10 | reverse complement strand
GCCGAAAACAATATCTTCGCCGGCGCCAGCGTCGATTAAGTCAACATACTGCGTGCCGAACAGCACGTTGTTTGAGGCATCGCCGGTAAGTTCACGAACTTTATCTTCAGCATTCTCAACCGTTTGGGTTGCAGCCGTCTCTGCATTTGTCACCACAAGCATATATTCGGTCGCAATTGTATTAAAACTTGTGACCTCAATATAGTATTCACCAGGGCCGAGAGTTTCGATCGTGATTTCTTCGCTTTCCGTTCCGTCTTGATACGACTGCGCGATCACGATCCCCGCTGCATCGAAGAGCGTGAGATCGGCATCTGCGGTGAGTTCAGAGAGCTGGAGGCGCAGCGGTGTCGGGCCATCCAGGGTGAAGCGGTAGATATCAACCGGATCACCGGCTTCGCCGACACGCTCGGCTTCATAATGGGTGTCTGTGTGGGCGTCGCTGAGATTTCTGTTGAACGCCAGACGGTAAGCCGTCTCGAAGGTCTCACCCGCCTCTCGCACCGGATCGCTGTCCAGCGTCAGGTCCAGATCATAATCAAAGGTGACCTGTGATCCCGATTGGGTTCCAGTCAAAGACACAAAATACGTCTCGCCCGCTTCAACGGCGAAAGAGAGCTGGTTGTTGTACACGGAGTTGATGGCGCCGGACGCGTCGCCGCCCTGTGAAAAATATCTCAGACTGTGCGCACTCGGAACACTTGAACTCGCCGTCACCCAGCCATCCACCGGCGCCACAAACTGGTAATAATCATCTCGGTCAAATCGGCTGTTGATCGTGCCTGAAACCTCCGTCGTCCCAATCCCAACAGAGAGTATGCTCGCCGTCCTCGGGGAATCATCCTGGTTGGATATATTCGTGGTGACGAGGACGTAGTCGGTCGCCACACCATCATAGCTGGTCACCGAAACGTAATACTCACCCGCCGCCAGGCTCTCCATCTCAATCAGTTCCGCCGCTGTGCCCGCCCGATTCGAGACCGCCAGCGTATTGCCCGCTGCATCGAAGAGCGTGAGATCGGCATCTGCGGTGAGTTCAGAGAGCTGGAGGCGCAGCGGTGTCGGGCCATCCAGGGTGAAGCGGTAGATATCAACCGGATCACCGGCTTCGCCGACACGCTCGGCTTCATAATGGGTGTCTGTGTGGGCGTCGCTGAGATTTCTGTTGAACGCCAGACGGTAAGCCGTCTCGAAGGTCTCACCCGCCTCTCGCACCGGATCGCTGTCCAGCGTCAGGTCCAGATCATAATCATAGGTGACCTGTGATCCCGATTGGGCTCCAAAGACCGACACAAAATACGTCTCACCCGCCTCAACGGCGAAAGAGAGCTGGTTGTTGTAACTGGAACTGATAATACCGGACGTGTCGCCGCTTTGAGAAAAGTATCTCAGATCGTGTGGACTCGGAAGACTTGAGCTCGCCGTCACCCAGCCATCCACCGGCGCCACAAACTCATAGAAATCTCTCTTGTCAAAGCGGTTGTTGATCGTGCCTGAAACCTCCGTCGTCCCAATCCCAACAGAGAGTATGCTCGCCGTTTCGGCAGTGTTGTTTGCTTCCGAAGGTTCGGTGGCGGTACTGCTATCGATGCTTCCGGGATCAGGCGGCTGAAGTCCTTCAGCACGCTCTCCAGAAATACGCAGAGTGTAGGCAAATACTTGAGTTCGAAGGTCCAACTCCGAACCGTACACTCTGATACGATAGTCGCCTTCGAATACGTTGCCGGTGATCTGAGCAAAACCATCTTTAATAACGGGGCGGGCGATGCTGGTG
>JBCBFY010000374.1:0-1786 GCA_038527325.1 Cyanobacteria bacterium J06614_10 | reverse complement strand
AATTTCGAATGGGCGATTGAACATATTCGAAAATGCAACGATTTCATGGTTTCCACCCCAAAAAGCATCTTTACGTAAATCAGAAAGATACTTTTTATAATCAAAATTCTCGTGGACGAATTCACTAAACCATTTTTCTTCTTCTTCCATAAAGTCGACGCACGAATTCTTGAGACTTTCAAACAAGTTGGGGTCGCAATATACCTGCTCAGCAACAGCTCGACAAAGGCTGTTACTGTCACGTTTAATAGGATTCATTCTGTATCCTTTACGTTCAAAAAGAAATTTACCGAATATTAGCTCGTCTGCACGCAAATAGCGTTCCGGGAGCTTTTCCTCCTCCTCTTTCTTCTTTGATTTCTTTTTATTAACAGGTAGTTCTTTGTTAGAAAGTTTTCGTTTGGGTTTCCCTGATCCTGAGTTTTTTACAACATTAAGAGAGTTACATTTCATGTCATCTGATGTTTTCCTACTTTTACGTTGAACCTTCCGTTTCCCTTGTGATTTCTTTCTTTTCCGGGTACCTCGTTTAGTAAAAAATTTTTCTTTATCTTCCCCTAAGTTCCACAAATTTTTAACTTCCATATATCTCACTATCGACTTTTGTAATACAGGACGATCTGTTTTACTCAAAACCCGATAACCTAACCCTTTCAAATACCCCATTAAGATATCGTTAGTCATATTTAAAGACACACCTGGACCTTGTCTTACTAACTTATTCCTGACGTTCATTTCATTTATCAGATTCTGCTTCTCTAAAATTTCTGGACACCAGATATTATTTCGATACCCTGAATTCCACTTTACAAAGATTGAAGGTGGTTTTAACCTTGTAAGATGCTTAAAGTTAGTAAATCCAGACCAGCCTGACGGAAAAAATTTAAGATCCTTTAACTCTCTTGTCCTACTCAGCGCCACATAAAGCAATGACCATGTTATTGAGCCTACATTAAGACCTTGCATACGCCCTAACAGAAGTATTGCTTTTTCCAGAGTTTGACCCTGGGTTTCGTGAACAGTGAAAGCAAACATCAAATTAACACTGTTCGAAAAACATGAAAATTTCTTATCTTTTCCGTGTAATTTATAATCATACGTTACTTTCTGTCTTTTACATGGAACAACTGTTGTCCAATGCTCATCACCCTTCTTATGATTAACCTCCATTATAACATATTCCGGTGGTTCAATCATAATCATCTGTCCGGGAGCCCCTGGTGGTAATACATTACCTTCTCTAGGTACAATACCGATCATTTTACCTTGAGAGCCGTTCGCATATTCTAGTGGTGGTGAAATATTCCGCTTCAACAAACATGGTGCACCTTGGATGTAATATCCCTCCACATCCGGGCAAAGTGTGTACATACTTTGGGAAATTACATCCGCCTCCTCATTGGACATCCCCCCCTTACTGGGACGCTTGTACCACCAATAAAAAGGTACTCCATGATCTTTGGCCCACCGTTGACCGATTTTCTTAGATAGCTCACTTTTTTCTCGTCTTGTTGTTACAAGCATAGTAGCATCTTTAAATTTCTTGTCTTTTGCCAAAACTTCCTTGTTCAACAAGCCAATCTCTTTAATTTCTTTCATTGTGATGGAAGGTGAAGAATTTTCAAGAGACCTGTACCTTAAAAGCAGTTCTCTAAGCTTCATACAGCCATCACTCCTATGCAGGGTCGTCAACTCGAACTTTCTGAACCTTGCTAAAAGTGTTGCTGCTTCCATAACCTCCTCATTTGGATTGACGTATTGTTGTGTACTTTGTACTAAAGCATCA
>JBCBFY010000373.1:0-1790 GCA_038527325.1 Cyanobacteria bacterium J06614_10 | reverse complement strand
GACGGCTTACAACGCAGACAGGTGGGTTGTTCAGAATAGGCGAAAAAAATACGTTGCATTTTTGGGAGCGATTAACCAACCCAAAAAGATGCAACGTATCAATAAGTTATTATCAAAGATATCGTCTTGGAAAGAGAAAGCCAAAGCGCGTAGCCAAGAGATTTCCCGTCTTCGTCGTAAGGTCAAGGATCTTCGGTCGAGTCGTGATCATTGGAAGGCAAAATATCAGTCGTTGCGGCGAGAGATGGCCGCCGAGCAATCGGGCCATGGCGCCGAGATTTTGCCGGGTCCCCGTCCTGCTGGTCATCACTATAGTATCGGGGTCATCCGGTTCTGCTTATGGCTCCGCCAACAAGGGAATTGCTCCTTGGAGACCTGTTGCCAGCTTGTAGGACATTTATTGTGCGAGATTGGCAGTTCTAATCGTCGTCCCTGCCGGAGCAGTATTCGAGATTGGGAGCTCAAATATGCCCACCATGCCCTCTTTGAGACGCAGTATGATCCCGAAGAGGAGTGGGTCTTGATTCCGGATGAGAGCATGTGCGTAGGCCAGGAATGTATCTTGCTGATTTTAGGCGTCCCGCTTTCTCGCTATCGTTTTGGTCAGGCCCTTTGCTTCACGGATGTAGAAGTGCTCTTTGTTGGAGTGGCTCGTTCTTGGAAAGCGGCACAAATTCAGGTACAATTTCAAGCCTTACAGGACAAAGGAATCCGGATTGCCTACGTGGTCAGCGATGGAGGGTGGGCCTTAGGCAAAGCGATCAGAGACAGCCAATTAGAACGCATCGCCGATTGTACCCATGCGGTCAGTAACTTGATTGAGAAGCGCTATAAGAAGCAGCCCCTATTCGAGGCCTACTCCAAAGCCTGTGCTGATTGGAAGCGGAAAGTCTCGATGAGCAAAACGGCTCCCTATATGCCGCCGCGCCAGCGATCAAAAGGCCGGTTTCTCAATCTCGACCCGATCGCTAAATGGGGACGACAGATCCGCCAGTTGCTCGAAGAGAAGACTGCCTGGCTCGTCCCCGATCTGGATCAGCAACTCGAATGGATGCAACCCTACCAGTCGCTAATCGAGGAGATCAATGTGGTCTCACAAACTAAACAGAATCTTTTTCGACTCCTCAAACACCACGGATTCTCCCCCCAGACCTACCAAAAAGCCCGAGCACTCATCGATGAGGATCAGCCAACTGATTGGTTCGCAAAAGGCCTCGAAGCGTACCTCGAACTACTCACACAACAAGCCCCCCAATACGATCGGCGAATCTGCTGTTCCGATATCGTCGAATCATTTTTTGGCAAGTACAAAAACCGATACCCCGCCCATCCGGCCAGAGGCCTTTCGCAAAGCGCCCTAACCATCGCATTATACCCACAACATTTTTCCCAAGAGCGGATTTTGCGGGCAATGGAGCAGACCACCCTGCAAAAATTGCAACAGTGGAGAGACAAACATATGCCCGAAAACATCGCCAGTAAACGAAAAAAACTGTTCAAAAATGTCGCGTAGTTTTACCCGTTATTCTGAACAGCCTATCTGTCAGCGTTCAAGTCGACTTAGCGTTCCGCGAAGCGGCAAAACCACCGTAGAACCTTGACTCCTGAAAAATGGCGATCAGAATCCGTGCTATTCAGGGTGGAAGTCCTATTCGATCAAAAACTTCTCTACATAGCTACGATTACCTGCACTCAAACGGAGGTAATACAAGCCATATGGCAGATCTAGTTGATATTCTCTTGCCACCGTTCCAGCGCTAAGAGAGAGTTGCTCCCTTCGGAGAACACTT
>JBCBFY010000372.1:0-1801 GCA_038527325.1 Cyanobacteria bacterium J06614_10 | reverse complement strand
CATAAGAGAGTTAATAACCTCTGATATGATAAGCATCTCTTTCAATGACCGGACATAATGAACCCCAGATAGGACAGTCAAAACTGCTCTTGGACCAAACACCCCACTTTCAATAAGAGCATCCTGCATTCCACTACCAGTTAAGTACCTTCCTGCACATCGCAGGAGTACCTTAGCAAAATGAAACATTCCTAACATTGGAAACAGATTATCGAAAGTGTCAGGTTCATTCATGACTATATCCACTACAATCTGATACACACCTTCATCACAAACTATGGGCATAGTATCTTGATTCAACTGCTGTTGAGATGCCTGGAATTTGGTGAGTGCCTTACAGACAGTGGCATATTCTGTCACAGATGATGGTATGACAGGCAGAAATCCAACTCTCATCAGTTGAACATTTACCGTCGTAATCAGAGCATGAATGCCATTCCAAGGGGGTAACTCACCTGGAGCAGGACCTGAGTGTGGGAGTCCACAGCGCACAAGTGAGATAAGAAACTCTGTATTTGTGGACTGCCTAACAGCTTTTCCAGCATCAGATAAAATGTCCACATGGATTTCTTCTACCAGCTTAAAGTTTAATGGCAAGGTGGGTTTTACCATTGGCTTGTGACAATTTGACATGGAAGTTTTTCTTTTGAGGGATGTAAATATTTTGAGAGTTTTGTGCTTGATACAGATGGTTTGGACTTACATGGTGCAGTGGTCTCATGGTAAATCACTTGAGCTTTATAATGTTTGCTATGGGTACCAGAAAGTGACAAATTGTCCCCGAAGTCTTCATTGTCAAAGGCACCAAATGCCCACTCCCAGCCTTCATCAGAAAAATGGCTAGGAATGGTCACCCCATTTGCCACTGATGACTGCACCGTGCAGGTACACATGAGATTTCTTGATCGTTTCACTTCGTTGTAGCTGGCAGCAATCCCTATCCTGTTTAGTGTTGTGAGCAATGTTTTGCTTCGTGTCTTTCCATATATATACTGTCCAAGCATCATGTTGAGTGGTGTTCTCCTTTGACCATTATGAATATGGTTGTAGGCCATCTGAAATTGACATTTAAGTTGTGAATGCCAAGCTTTCCCATACCAACTATCCTCATCCCCAGGCAATGTGTCATTATCATCCTCACCATCATCACACTCTGCATCCTCTTCTTCAGTTGGCATTTGCATGAAATTGTGATGGCATAGCTAGTACACATACTGTATTTTTTCATAGTAAATTGCAAATAGTTAGTTGCATGTTGCATGATTTGCATCAGGTAATTCATTTCTCAATTTTCTTCAAACTGTCATTTTTTCATTTTTTTGTACAATTTTTTACCTTGACCTTGGCCTTAGTATGTGACCTTGACCTCTAATCACATCAGCAATGTCATAAATGGATTTTTTGGATTGAAATACCCCTAAAAAGAGGTATTACACATTGTTTTTGGATGATTATGCAATAATTTGTATTTTCACCATGGGCGTAGGCGGCCATTTTGGATTTCGCCCCCTAGCGGCTATTCGCAGCCGCTTTGAAAAAAGCACCTCTGTGATTTTTGATGGTAGATAGCCCAGTAACTCAAATCAAGTCTCAAAATCTCTTGCGGATGACTTGTATACGGGGTCCTGGCTAGGTCCTGGACTATATATTCTGGAACTAACTGATTGAATATGTAAGATTTTTTTAGGATTTGTATTAATATATTAGAATAACGCATATATAGTGCAAATAATTTTGATAGGACCTCTTTATTTTTTTCCTTCCAATGCCATTCTTTCCTCTTTTAAATCAATAAAACATC
>JBCBFY010000371.1:0-1810 GCA_038527325.1 Cyanobacteria bacterium J06614_10 | reverse complement strand
CCTTTTGGAACAAATCCATAGGCTAGTCGATGGAAGGAAAGCCTCTGTCACACCAGACCTTCAGCCTGAATTAATTGCAGAAGCCAACAGACAACGTGGCAACTACAGAAGCAACATCCTGAAACCGAAGCAAATAGAGGCTGCAAAAAGACTAAGGAATATGGGTAATATTACAGTGAGGAAGGCTGACAAAGCAGCCATGCTCGTCCTCATCCCTACTGATGAGTATCTTCAGAAGATAGATTCTATCCTAGCTGATGAATCTAAATTCAAGAAGATATCTCGCGATCCAACCCTAACTACAACCAGAAAGGCCAATAAGATCATAGAGGCCATCAACGCCGTAGTGGGGAATGCAAAGTTACCAAAGATTGTTGGAGACTACCGCCCTGGATATCTCTATGGGAATGTTAAGACCCACAAACGAGGTAATCCATTGCGCCCCATCATATCACAAATTCCGACACCCACCTACAACCTTGCCAAGAAATTGAATGGGATCCTATCACCACACATCCCAAAGGAGAACTGCTTTGAGTCATCAAGGAATTTCCTTGATGCTATCAACAGTGCTCCTGAAGGAGGTGTAATTTCTTCTTTGGACGTGGAGTCTCTCTTCACTAATGTCCCAGTGGAGAGGACCATCAACTATATATGTGAACATATATATAGATCTGATGACCATCCTCTGCTGGACATTCCTGAAGCTCATCTCCGCACCCTCCTGAAGATATGTACACAGGAGTCTGCCTTCAGGTGCCCCCGTGGTAACCTATACCTTCAGGTAGATGGAGTGGCTATGGGATCCCCTCTCGGAGTTCTGTTTGCAAACTTCTTCATGGGCTCCGTTGAGAAGGAAGTTTTTGATGAAGTTGATCGTCCACTTGTCTATGGACGATATGTGGATGATATCTTCATCAAGACAAATACCCCAGAAGAAAGGGAAGCCCTTCGTAGGAAATTCGAACAGGTCTCTGGCTTAAGGTTCACAACTGAAGAAGACAATCAGGGCTCCCTCCCCTTCCTTGATGTACTTGTCAAGCAAGACAACGAGGGTAGAGTGTCTACTTCGGTCTACACAAAGCCCACAAACCCAGGACTATGCCTTAATGGGGAAAGTGAATGCCCTCAACGGTATAAAGATACCACCATAGCAGCCTTCTTCAGGAGAGCTCTCACCCACTGCTCCTCTTGGGCAGCCACTGTCAAGGAGTTTGACCGTGTTTGTCAACTTCTAGTAAACAATGGTCATTCTAACCATGACTGCAAAAGGGTTAAACAGAGGATCCTAAGCAAGTGGAGGGAACAACAACAACAACAACAACAACAAGCTACTGAAGAAGGAGAAGAAGTGGAGCTGAAACTCTTCTACAAAGCCTTCATGTCCACCGCATATAAGGAAGAAGAAAAAGCCATTAAGAGCATAGTCTCAAGAAATGTTAAACCTAACAACGACAATAATAAGATCAAATTAATAATATACTACAAAAGTAGGAAAACCAAGGACCTTCTGATGAAGAATGATAATGCCCCAGAACCTAGAAAGTTTGATCAAGTCAATGTTGTGTATAGATTTTCATGCCCTCATGAGGACTGCACGCCTCATTCTACATACATAGGCATGACAACAACTAAGCTCTCAAGACGCCTGTCATATCATTTGAATTCAGGAGGACCCAAAAGACATATGCTGAACCACGGCATATCAATCAATAGAAACATCCTTGAAGAAAATACCTCTCCACTGGAACATTAGTGAAGAGAGACTCCACGTCCAAAGAAGAAATTACACCTCCTTCAGGAGCACTGT
>JBCBFY010000370.1:0-1824 GCA_038527325.1 Cyanobacteria bacterium J06614_10 | reverse complement strand
CTGCAGCCTTACCTCTACCTCCAATGTAGTAAGCAATCACTAAACGCTGAATAGGATCGTACGCAATCCATATCCATCGCTTTTTGGCTTTTTTATGAACAAATGACCACATCTCATCTGCCTGAATACCAAATACTTGTAACTTTTTGATCTGTTTAATCCTATGTGCATTTAAACCTAAATTTCTTGGGGTTTGTTCCCAAAGTACATGAGCAAAGGATTGCAACCAAGTCAAACTTACACCAAATATTCTGCATATAGCACGAAGTGAAACACGTTCTTTCAATGCTTTTTAACAATTGATCTCAACCACTCGCTTTTAGTATGTTGATTATTCAACACAAATTGCCTACCGCAGCATTTGCATTGATGATTTTGTTTCCCATAATGGGTATGACCATTCTTTTGGCTCTAGATGAATTCATTTGGTCAAGTTAACAAATAGTTAGATTTTGTGGATTAAAAAATGGAAGAAATTCAAGAACTTTTTTCGGAATTACTAAAACTAGAAAGTCCATTCACGCTTGGAAAAATAGATAAAGAAATAGAAGAAAGTGAAGTGAAAAGCATCACTTTCACCATAGAAATATCCGAAGCATATCGCCCTAGTAAACATCATACCATCCACTCTTATTATACCAAAAAATGGCGACATATGAGCCTATTTCAATACCCCTGTTTTCTACAAGCTCGTTTGCCTGTTTTTATGGATAAGAGAACGGGTAAAACGCAAGTAATCAAAGTTCCTTGGGCTCGAAAAGGGAGTGGTTTCACACTTCAATTCGAGGAAGAAATTCTTGATTTATTACGACTTTGCAACTGTAAAAAAACTACAGCAGAGTTCTTTGGTCTTTATCCGCAAAGAGTTCAAACGATTTATGATGCTTACACTAAAGATAAGTATGAACAGCGCGAACCCAAAGTTGCCAAAAAAGTAGGAGTAGATGAAACTTCCACTAAAAAAGGGCATGAGTACATTACTCTATTTGTTGATCTAGAGCGTAAGGAACTCCTTGATATTCAAGATGGTAAATCCTCTCAAGCCATAGAGCAATATGCGAAAGAACTACGAGTTTTAGGGGAGTCTCCACAAACGGTTGAAGAATTCTCTCTGGATATGTCTCCTGCTTTTATAAGTGGCGTCAAAAATAATTTTTCGACTGCTCGAATGACTTTTGATCGCTTTCATGTTGTCCAATTAATCAATCGATATTTCAAGGCACTTTGGAAATCGAAAAAAACAGATAAAGAGCTTTTAGCTTTTCATCTTAAAGAACTAGATCAGCTTTGGATACAACCCAATTGTCAAGCAGCGGCAGCCTTCTTTTGTTACTGGATTGACCGAACTAAATATCTGTTCAAAAAAGATGCTTTGTGTAGGTCAATGTTCAAACATTTTGAAGGCATTATCAACTTTGTTGAATCCAAAGTTACTAATGGTTTACTTGAAGGTATCAACAATAAAATTCAGTTCATTAAAAGAGCTGCTAGAGGTTACCGATATAAGGAAAATTTTAAGCGTATGATTCTTTTTGCTTTTGGTGCTCTTTAAGCTAATGACCAAATGAATTCATTTAGCTCCCTTTTTCATCTGAACCAGTAGTTGACTAAGGTTTTTTTTGACCGGTTATCAACAACCGCACACTCAACAGCCAATTCAATGTAGTCGCTAAATTTTTCCATAGAATAGATTTTACCCTAAATTTACTCTTTTACTTTTTATCCGTAGTTTTCAAAATTTAAGCGTATGTGTGCCAAATTGCACAAAGTATTAAATTAGCGGGATCACAAAGTAAAAAAAGATGTCAAAACAACAGGAACTAA
>JBCBFY010000369.1:0-1835 GCA_038527325.1 Cyanobacteria bacterium J06614_10 | reverse complement strand
GCGATTGAGCGAGATTGTGTTAGTGTGAATTCGCATTGTCGTATTGGCTCAAACTAACATTTAACATTTGTCTCTTTTCAGTTTAATCCAAAATGGAAAGAAGGAAAAAAGATTACTTGCTTGGACCTTCAGACAAACTGGCTGGAAACAAGCTGCCTTCAAATAAGCAAGCGATCTGCAGGTTCCTGTACATTCATGTGCAGGAAAAGAAAACAGTTAGAGAAGCGTCGACAGCGGTAATTCGCGAGGTTGTCCAGTTCTGGGAAAGAGCAAGAATACCGACAAAACCGCAACAACACGCCATCAAGAAGATGGAATCCCTATTTGAGGAATATAAGTGTTTAAAAAAGCACAAAAACCGCAAGACAGATACACAAAGAAAGAATGAAGATAAATTTCGCGAGAAGTTCGACGACCTCTTTGACATTGCTCATGCTGAAGCAATGACAAGAATCACCATTGAAGAAGATCGACAGTTTCTGATTGCCCAACGGGAAAAGGGAAGAAGAGGAACAATGGCAGGGCTAGATTTGGTTCTAGCAGCTAAGGAAGAAAGAGCAAGACAGAGAGTGCAAAGCCAGAAACGAAGACGAGTTCAGGCAAACGAAGAACCCGGACCTTCTTCAAGTGTGGCAGTGCTTGCAAGTTCATCGTCTTCCAGCAGTGATGATCAACCTGATGAAACTGAAGCAGTGTTAGCCACCCCACCTCCTCCAAAGCGAGCGAAGATGAACATTGTGACGCCATCGCTGGCAGCTGCTTTGGACAGAACGAAGTTGTCCGACAGAAAAGCTGCATTGGTACTCGCCGAAGCAGCAAAGAGCTTAGGGCACAACGTGGAAGAGCTCAACATAAATCGTTCTTCCATTCACCGGCACCGAGAATCCCACAGGGTGAACTTTGCCCGCTCCGTTCAGGATAAATTTAATCCCACTGTCAGCCTGACTGTCCACTGGGATGGAAAATTAATCCCAGCTTTAACTGGCAAAGAGAAAGTGGACCGATTGGCAGTGTTGGTTACTGGGCTTGGAGTCGACCAGCTTCTTGCAGTTCCAAAGTTGGAAAGTGGCACTGGGGTAGCTCAGGCCGATGCTGTGGTACACGCACTGCAGGAATGGGATATAACTGATCGTGTTGTAGCTATGTCCTTCGACACAACATCTTCGAACACTGGCCACATCTCTGGAGCGTGCACCCTCATCCAGCAGAAGTTGGGAAAAGAGCTTCTATTCCTAGCTTGCCGTCACCATGTCTTGGAATTGATTGTGGAGGCTGTCTTCAGCACCTGTATGGGATCAACTTCCGGTCCAGAAGTTCTCCTTTTCAAAAGATTTGGTGAGAAGTGGTCGTTCATGGACCAGTCATCATACCAAACAGCAGAGAAAATGGCGAACTTTGCTTTGTTCGAACCCGACAAAGACGATATCTTGAAGTTTGCCAAGAAGCAGCTCAAAGAAAAGCACCCCAGAGATGATTACCGCGAATTTCTAGAGCTGTGTGTTATTTTTTTGGGTGGTATTCCAGAAGGAGGAATATCTTTTAAGTCTCCAGGAGCAATGCATCATGCAAGATGGATGTCAAAAGTAATCTACTCTTTGAAAGTTTGGATGTTCTCTGGCCAATTCAAATTGTCAAAAAAAGAATCACATGGCTTGGAAAGAGTTCTTGTGTTCATCGTCAAATTCTATCTGAAGGCATGGACAACTGCAACAGATGGAGTTTCAGCTCCTGCTTCTGACTTGGCACTATTGCAAAAACTTACTGCATTTGAAGAGTGTGACAGCCAAGTGTCTAAGGCCGCCAGCAAGAAACTGGCATCTCATCTTTGGTACCTC
>JBCBFY010000368.1:0-1837 GCA_038527325.1 Cyanobacteria bacterium J06614_10 | reverse complement strand
CAGGTAACTCAATTCTCTCTCTCTCTCTCTCTCTCTCTCTCTCTCTCTCTCTCTCTCTCTCTCTCTCTCTCTGTCGAATCTGTGGCGTTGCAGTGCACGGTTGCAATGAGGGCACAATAAAGCTGTGGGTCTGCAGAGACTGTACTCTTCCACTCTCCCCAGCATATTTCAAATGTTTGGAGGGTAGCCCTGAGCTCCCTCCCTGCTCATGCAAACTCCCAAATCACGCAACTCAATGCCAACCAACCAACTGCAACACCCCCTCCTTCCCCCCACTAGGGGGATCCTCTTCCTCACAAGAGGAGTCCTCTTCTCTCTCTTCACCTCAACCTCCGCTGGATGAGCTCTCCCATTCAGCCTCAAAACCTTCCTGCTCATCCGCTAAAACTACATCTGCTACTATTCCTTCCACTAAGTCCGTGACCACAGCTGCTCCCTCTGCAAAAAATATAAGTAAAACTAAACGCAAAAGCAAAACTGCTCCGACAGCTAAAGCCACACCGGACACTTCTAATGTCTCTCCTGCTAAAACTCCACCTTCCAACACCACTATCCCTTCTGCTAAAACTATATCTACCACTACCACCATTCCTTCTGTTAATGGAGCTACTGCCGACTCCATCGCCCCATCTAATGGGACCATAGAATATGTGGCCTCTGCTACTGTTGCTCTCAATGCAGTGAGAGCAGATACTGAGGCTACCACACCAAGTTCTGATGGTAACGATACTCATGCTGGAGCTACCACCTCTGCTGGTACTGCTGCCTCTAACACTACTCTCCCGGTTCCGATTTTATGCCCAGAGCTGGCCGAAGGTACCTGTCGCTACGGGCTAACAGGTAAAAGAAGGGGCAAATGTCCCAAGCTCCACCCTGAAATGTGCCTTAAATTCCTCCACCATGGGGCAACAAAGAATGGATGCAACAAAAATGACTCCTGTCCTCAATACCACCCCCCATATTTCTGCTCCAACTCCGTAAACTACCTAGAATGCTACGCAAAGAAATGTGAGTATAGACATCACCAAAATTGCCACAGGACACCACCAACTAGACGGGACTTACAGAGGAATGCAAAAAACGATTCAGGAGCCAAAAACTTCAACTCAGGGAGAAACCGTGCAACTGCACAACAAGAAAGGGAGAACATGAGGACCACCTCCCATCAAATATGGAGGTCACTTCCCCCTCAAGAGAAAACCTACCAAATCGAAAATCTCCTCAGCCAAATGAGAAATCTAACAGCAGTAATGGAAAATCTGCTCAGATAGACAAGCCGTGCCCATTTCTATTTGGGAACATTGAAGGACTCATGACAAGAGCTGGCAGAGTAGCAAAGATCCCCATGCTAGAAGAGGAGAGCAAACAAGAAAACTACCTATTCATGGCCCTCACCGAAACTTTTTTTGATGAAACTGCCAAGGAATCGGAATATAGAATTGAAGGCTACTCTCACATCCTATGTAATCGGATAAATAGACCAAGAGGGGGTGTCATTATTTATCTAAGAAATGACCTCACCTACAAAGTAGTAGCAAATATGAGTGACAACATGTGCTCTCTCTTGGCAATCACCATCAATGAGCTGAGCCTTACCACCATTCTTGTATACAGACCTCCCATCAGACATGACCCAAAGAACCGATATGATGGGCCCCAGCTTGAACAGTCCTTCAATGACATAGTAATAAATAACATCAAGTCCATAATACAAAATCTTGGTTCTCCGGTACCAAATATTCTACTAATGGGTGACTTTAATTTCCCACGTGCAAACTGGAACGAAGGAGTAGCTTCCCCTGTATCTGATAACTCCAGCGAATCCAGGATGCTCAAC
>JBCBFY010000367.1:0-1845 GCA_038527325.1 Cyanobacteria bacterium J06614_10 | reverse complement strand
CTGGGTCGTGAATGGAACTTTCGCGAGGGGAAATCTACTTTCCAGATCTCCGGTCGTGGAATCGTCAATGGTGGTCTGCGTCAATCTCCTTTGGATGCTCCTGCTTCGGCAGAGGCGGGATTCTTCGTCCCGATCCATGATCAGGCCTGGGAAGAGCGTGTCGGATTGTATTACCGTCTGGATCTACGCGTCGCCTATCGCATCAATGGCGATCGTGTTTCTCACCTGATCTCTCTCGACGTCCAAAATGCTACCAACCGTCTCAATCCCCGTGAGCCGAGCTATGTCTTTGCCAATAATACTTTGATTACCAATCGTACGCAGGCAGGTTTGACGCCGGTGATCAGTTATCAGATTGACTTTTAGGAGGGCTGCTTCGCAGAACGCTTTTATCGAGTTGTTGGATGGTTGATTTGTTGAGTTGTTGAATGACGAAATTCTGGAGTTCCTCACAATAGTGGACAGTGAGTTGGTTAGTTACGATCTTTCCGTACTCAAGAATCTGTATGTCAAAATTAAGGAAACGATTTACCAAATCAGAGCGGCTAGAGATTGTCAAGCAAAGCTTAGAGCCCTCTACTCGTATGACTGAGTTGGCGGAGCATTATGGTGTTCATGCCAATACGATCTCTCGTTGGCGAGATGCCTATTACAAGGAACACGGTCTTCGCCCCTCTGGCCAGGGGGTGAAAAAAATGAGTGAAGAGGAGCGCGAGATTGCTCGGCTCAAAAAGGAGTTGCGCGAAGCGCAATTAGAACGCGATATTTTAAAAAAGGCCATTGGCATCTTCTCCAAGGGCGACGGGAGATCTATCAATTCATAATGGATCATCGCACAGAATTTCCCGTTGAGAAGATGTCGAAAGTATTGGGAGTCAGTCGAAGTGGCTACTATCGTTGGTCCAAAGCCCAGCAAGCGCATAACGCTCAGCCAGCAGAATTGAATCAGCAGATTCAGGCCATCTTTGATGATCGTAATCAGACTTATGGGAGTCCGCGGATCACACAAGCCTTACAGGATCGCGGGATTGTGGTATCCAAATCAACGGTTGCCCGGCGGATGCAAGCCCAGCAGATTGGCGTAAAACGAGCCAGGCGGTATGTATCGACTACGCAATCCAACCATCATGAGCCGATCGCGCCGAATGTGTTAGACCGAGACTTTTCGGCTTCTAGACCAGCCATGAAGTGGGTCAGTGATATTACCTATTTCCGCGTCAATCGCAAATGGTACTACCTAACGGTGATCATTGATTTGGCTGACCGCTACGTAGTAGGATGGACGATCAGCGACTATATGGGGGCAAGTGCTACGACTCTGGCGAGCTTTCAACGAGCAGTGGCCAATCGTTCTCCCCAGAAGGGCTTGCTCTTTCATTCGGACCGGGGCGTTCAATATGCTTGTGGGGCGTTTCGCGACTTACTCAAACGCTATCAGGTACAACAGAGCATGTCTAGAAAAGCAAACTGTTGGGACAATGCCGTAGCGGAGTCATTCTTCAAAACCATCAAAACAGAATGCCTCAATAAACACCATTTCACAGATGGCAAGCACGCATATACTACGATTTTTCGCTACATTGAAGGATGGTACAACACCCGAAGAATCCATTCTGCTAATGGCGGACTAGCACCCGCTAAGATCTATCAACAATTAATCCATGGAAAAGCCGTCGCATGACTGAACTCACTGTCCATTATTGTGAGGAGGTCCATTCCCCACTGGATAACGCAACAATCCAACACTTCAATAATCCAACAGTCCAACAAATGGCTAAGCGTTCCGCGAAGCGGCTCCCCCCAAACCAGCAAAAGCACAAAAGTAAACGCAAGATTGAACCTGTC
>JBCBFY010000366.1:0-1852 GCA_038527325.1 Cyanobacteria bacterium J06614_10 | reverse complement strand
TTTGACCAGTTTTGCTCTGTAGCAGGGGCAGGGGGGACTTTGAAAAATTACTTTTCAAAATCAGCTCCTAACCAGGGGGTTATTTAAAACGAACTCCACGGTATATTAAGAAAGGTAGGAAATCTATCCTACATATGAAATTCATTAAGAGAGGTAGGAATTCACCAAGATTAGACCATAATAAAAGAATTTATTAACAAAGGTAGGTAATTATCCACTGTAATTGAATAAAAATAAGAGACGAAGGAAGGAGGAAGGGGGTGGGGTTGGGTGGTTTGCCAGTTTGGTTGGTGATAAATTTTTGAATTTTTGTCAAAGTCTAACTTTGATCATAATAAATCATATCCTGGTGCAGTTAAACCATAATAATGACGTTGGTATGGGTGATGAATTTTGAATTTTTGTCATAAATTGACTTATTGAGTTGTTAAATTGTAAAATTCATCTCTTTGAGCAGTTAAATCATAATAATGACTAATTTATATCTTTTTGACATGAATTTCTCATTATTATGATTTAACTGCCCAAAAATATCTAATTATTATGATTTTATCGCTCAATAAGTTGAATTTTGATCAAAATTCAAAGTTTATCACACTCTACGACATCAAAATTTCCTCAGATTTTCAGTTATTCTACTAGGTCCTGCCCAAAAGAGCCGAAAATTTTAGAGTTTATTCAGGTCCTATCCACCTCTCCAGAATTATAGGGCCTAAGTGAGATAAGTTATGATCATGATTTAACTAGTTAAACAGTTCAAAAATTGTACCATCCCTCTTCTCTCTTGACGCCTTCATTCACAGACCTTTCATTTTTTATCCATCAACTACTACTTTGTGTGGAGTAGCTTTTTGCTCCGTGAACATTATATGGGAGGGGGAACGTGTAAACATTTAACTATTGAAAGAAATAATTGATCTAACTTTGTACTAGCAGACTGATGTCTTTTTAAAAGGTCAGTATGCTTGTTTCTATATAGTTGTTCATTTGTTTTTGTCAACGAAATCTTATTCACTAAATCATAGTGTAAAGCAACACATATGATTAAGTAGCATGAGTTTGTTCGTTAAGGCTTCAAACTCATGAATGCAATGAGATTATTCACATAATTTCATTCTTCATGAGTTGATCTTGATTGGTTATAACAAAGCAGTGTTTTCGATAAGTAATTCAAAAGAATATACTTGGTTCCGTGTAGATTTTCATTCTTCGGTTATTGCTATATTTGTGTAAACATGCTTTTAACACATCATCATGTATAATTGCATGCTTTTTATTCTGATTTACTTTCTTCACGTTATCTAGGCATTAAATTTTTTGCATATCGAAGTAGTGTTATGGTTTCTTAGTTACAGTCAAAATGCAACATACTGCATTTTTCACGGCTATACGAAGATTCACGTCACTGTCACTGTCACATTAATGTAGTTATCTGGTTGATCCTGCCAGTAGTCATACACTTGTCTTAAAGATTAAGCCATGCATGTCTAAATGATTTGTTTTTTCTTAACATTAGATTGCAGACGGCTCATTATAACAGTTATTGTATTATTGACGTTAAATTTTAGGTGGATACCTGTGGTAATTCTAGAGCTAATACATGCCACACAAAATGTACATTTGCGTATATTATTAAGGTATTATTTTTTTTCAAATTAAAATGTTTCGGCAGTATGGATGATTCAAAGTAATGGTTTTAGAACGCGATTGAGTACGCGCCATGTTATGTAAGTTTCTGACCTATCAGTTAGTCAGTAGTGTATTGGACTACTGAGGCGTTGACGGGTAACAGAGAATTAGGGTTCTGTTCCTTAGATGTAGTAGCTGTTTCTCAGGCTCCCTCTCCGGAACA
>JBCBFY010000365.1:0-1853 GCA_038527325.1 Cyanobacteria bacterium J06614_10 | reverse complement strand
TCGAAATGCTAAATTAGTCGTATATTCATGGAGTATCGACATTCTCATCATGTAGAGGTTAATTGCTGGAGAAGAATTCCCGTTCTCAGCATGAGAATTTCCATAGACCATTCGGTTTCTCCTTGAATATTCTTGGGGAAACCATGCACGGGTGCCTGGTTTGTTGGTGTATTGCCACTTCCAGGTCGCAATACCTTCGGAATTCGAAGTAACCCGTAATTGTTCTATAAAAGTAGAATTACCTCAGCTTTGAATAATTTAGATAAGCTAAACCCAGAGGAATTAAGCTTAGAAGCTTTTTCTGCTAGAAGGAAAGATATTTTGCATTACTTAGGCAAAGTGGATGAAACAAATGATTCCATTATAGAATTGTATGATGCTGCTCAATTAGCGGAAGATGATGGCAATCGTGTCCAAGAAATGGATAGTCAGGTAGATTATCGAAATTCAGTTACTGATAAACTAGCAACATTTGAGCGTGCTTTAAGTAAAGATGATACTAAGAAACCTGACAATGAATTTAAAATAGGTGTCAAAATGCCTGAAATCAAATGTAAAACCTTTAGTGGAAAATCAACAGATAAATTCGAATTCAAGAATTTTCTTAAACAATTTCAGAATTGTGTAGATAGCTGTGAGAGATTGACTGATTCGGGTAAACTTAACTACTTAAAGGGTTATCTTACTGATTATGCTTTTAGTACCATTTCACACTTGTCAATATCAGATGAAAATTATCAAGTCGCGATATCGACTTTAAAAGACGAATTTCTAGACGAGAAATTCATTATTGATGAATCATTAAAGCAGTTGCTTGTTATGCACCCTAAATATGATGCGAATTTTGTAGGTGTTAAGGTTTATGTAAATACTTGCAAAAATATTTTGCACGAACTAAAAATCTATGGAGTAGATTTACTGAATGAAGGTAGTGCAGGGTGCACATTGATAAGTCACATAATTTTTCAGAAATTACCATCCTCAGTAAAGCGTGAATTAATTCGTAAGGCAAATGACAATTACCCTACTATTGTAGAGTTATTTGCTAACTTTAATGAAATCCTTAAAACTCTGCTCAAGACTACTAATCAGAATAGGCATGAAATGAAAGATGAGTCAGTCAGGCCTAAGAATCAAAACAAATTTAACAAGTTTAATGGAAAAAATTCCCCTCAGAATTTTCCTGATGCAAATCAGGGTAAACGTTCTACTCTAGAGAACTTTGAGACTGCAACAAGTCCTTCTAATGAACAAAGCAAAGGTAGATTTTGTAAATTTTGTGTCTCTCATGGGCACTCAATGACTTATTGCACTAGGTTTAAAACAGTTGATGCTAGGAAAGCTAGGTGTAAAGAATTGAGACTTTGTGCATTTTGCTCTAGTAATAAACACACTAATGAAGAGTGTCCAGGAAAGGAGAATAAGTTGAGTTTTCCTTGCTATTTTTGCAATAGTAATGCACACATAACAGCGCTTTGTCATAGAATTAAAATTGGAAAGCCTACGGTTTCGAATTTATGCATAAATATGAATACAATTTCTTCTTATCAGCCATATTTGCTTCCGATAGTAACTTTATCTTTTAAGCGGGGTAAATATTCTCATAAAGTCAAATGCTTATTAGATGACGGTAGTCAAAGGTCATATATAAGTCAAGAAGTTATGGATATTCTTAATTGCGATGTATACAACTGGTCTCACTTAGACTATGATGTCAAGACCTTTCTTGGTTCGCTTAAGCGTAGTTTCAAAGAATGCGTTATGGATATTAGTATCCCAGGGGGTAGAGAAATGCCCTTACCTGTACTCATTGACAAAGAGTTTGACATAAAGTTACATGTATCAGATCTCCC
>JBCBFY010000364.1:0-1859 GCA_038527325.1 Cyanobacteria bacterium J06614_10 | reverse complement strand
CAAAATTCAACGTATTGAGGTCTCCAGGAACAGTTAAATCATAATAATGGCAAATTTATGTCAAAAATACCACAGAAGGGACGGAAGGCTGCAGCTGGGTGGTGGTTGTTGTGACAAATTTTGAATTTCATTAAAAATAAACGTATTGACCAATTAAATGATGTAATGTTTTAAAGCAGTTAAATCATAATAATGGTCTTAGTGCAGTTAAATCATAATAATGACAAATAGTTAAGTCATTATAATATGTTCTGGAGCATTTAAATCATAATAAAGAACAAATAAATCATGTCTTTCAGCAGTTAAATCATAATAATGACTATATTATGTCAAAAAAGCGTAACTTGGTTCTGAAGGGGGCGGGAAGGGGGGCTACGGCTGGGTAGTTAAGAGGAAGGATTTTTAATTCGGGTCAAAATTCAACGTATTGAGTCTCCAGGAACAGTTAAATCATAATAATGGCAAATTTATGTCAAAAATACCACAGAAGGGACGGGAGGGGGGATGTTTTGGCCGTGTGGTTGGTGATAAATTTTGAATATTGGTCAAAATTTGGGGGAGCAGTTAAATCATAATAATGACAAATAGTTAAGTCATAATAATTTAATGTCTTGGAGCATTTAAATCATAATAAAGAATAAAAAATTTAATGTCTTTCAGCAGTTAAATCATAATAATGACTATATTATGTCAAATAGGCATCACTTGGTTCTAAAGGGGGGCGGGGAGGGGGCTACGGCTAGGTAGTTAAGAGGAAGGTCCTAAGGGTGTGTGTGTGTGTGTGTGTGGGGGGGGGAGAGGGGTTGGGGTTGCCAGTTTGGTTGATGATAACTTTTTTAATTTTGGTCAAAATCTAACGTATTGACCAGTTAAATCATAATAATTCATATCCTGGAACAGTTAAATCATAATAATGACAAATTATGCAGTTTGGTTAGTAAAAAATTTTGAATTCTGGTCAAAATTCAACGTATTGAGTGTCCAGGAACAATTAAATCATAATAATGACAAATTTATGTCAAAAATACCACAGAAGGGACCGGGGGGGGGGGGGGGGCTGTTTTGGTAGGTGCTGGTGACAAATTTTGAAATTCAGTAAAGTTAACATATTCACAAGTTAAATCATGATAATTATATATTCTGCAGCAGTTAAATCATAATAATGGTCTTACAGCAGTTTAGTATGGTTATAGTATGGTATCCTTTTTAGTATAGTATAGTATAGTATAGTATACTATTGTATAGTATGGGTATGGTATGATATAGTATGTTATGGCATTGTATGATGTAATCTTATATAGTATACTATTATATAGTATAGTAATGTCAGTTACCAGTTTAATCATCATCATCATTCATCATAATAAATAATTAATAAATAATTAATGTCTTTCAGCAGTTAAATCATAATAATCACTATATAATGTGAAAAAAGCGGCTTTTTGTCAAAACGGCCTCAAAAGAGACCTGGGGGGGGGGGAGGGGTGGCTGGGTATTACAGAGGAAGGTCCTACATAGGGGTTTGTGTGTGTGTGTGTGTGTGAGGGGTTTACCAGTTTGGTTGGTGATAAATTTTTGAATTTTTGTCAAAATCTAATTTATTGACTAGTTAAATCATAATAATTCATATCCTGGACTAGTTAAATCATAATGATGACGATGGTATGGGTGATAAATTTTGAATTTTGGTCATAAATTGACTTATTGAGTTGTTAAATTGTAAAATTCATCTCTTTCAGCAGTTAAATCATAATAATGACTAATTTATATATAAAAGGCCTTAGAAGGAACGAGAAGGGGGGGGGGGGGGTTGCGGATGGGTAGTATGGTTCGGCCACTTCAAATTTTTAACTTTAAAG
>JBCBFY010000363.1:0-1866 GCA_038527325.1 Cyanobacteria bacterium J06614_10 | reverse complement strand
CATCCCCATTGTTCGACGGTGACCTTCCTGCCGATGTCAATAAGTCAAAACTTATGGGGATGAAGAAAGCAAATCATGAGATAGTATCTGCTTGAGGGCCATGCCTCGTTCATTAACAATGTCCATGCTCCTCTGTGCCACTGCCACATCTTTGGATGATAGGGTTTTCTTCTCCTTTAGAATGACCTTTGATGTTGATGGTGTCTTTTTTGGTTGGTCAGTGAATGTGGGAAATTTCCTATTTGAAATGGTTGCGCTGATTTTTTGGGTCTTCTTAACCAACCTCTCCTGCCTGTATGAGCGGTAAACACGTTCACCATTTTCAAGACATTTTAGTAAACGTGCAGCAACTTCTCGGTCAACAGCCTGCTTTGTCAGTAAATTATGTAACGAAATGGGAACACTGACAGTCACTTTGTATGGGTTCTGACGCTCCAGCACATAGTCTAGCAGCTTTATCACATTCTGGTTGAATGTATGACGAAGAGTGGTGCCCAGTGCATATTGTAGATGACACTCCATGTGATCCATGGATTTGTTGGTGGTTAGAAGATTGAGGAGGTTGGTGATGGACCCGATCTCGTGGAACAAGAGTTCAAACTCTGCTACAGCACCAGCGTTGCGTGTCTCTCCCACCACATAGTGACCTCCAGGACCCTTTGAAACTCGCTGAATGGTCTGCTCAACCTTCATGTCGCCTCCAACACTGCAAAACCAGCCAGGGCGGTTCCGAACAACCCACTGACCCATGGAAAAGCGCCGGTAAAGCTCAGGATGTGTAAACTCCATCACCTTTATTTGTTCAAGGTACCATGAACCGTACCGCAAGTAGTTGATGCAGTCATATTCTGCAAAGATCTGCATGGAATCCTCAACTGTAGCCACATGTAAATTCCAGTTTCCTTCTCTGTCAGAGACTACAGCATTTTTTACGATGGCCACTAACTGCAACCAAACACCAAAGAATTGGCAAAGCTCAGACTTAGTCTGACATTCCTTCTCAAACTCAATGAAGTCTTGGTGTAACTGTTCGAACTGCCAGGTTATGATCTCGAACTGCTCTGGACAGCGTTCGTTGGCAGCAAGCATGCTTTGCAATTCCTTCACCTGCTCCAGAACTGGATATGTAGCTTTGTCGTTATGGGTCCAAAACGCTTACCACTGAAGTGTATGAATTAGGTCCTCCACAATCAGCATACCAGTGAGAGCCCGGACATAATGGCTGCCGTTCAACACCGACTCTATCACGCCACGTCCAAACACACCACATTCGATCAGTGCGTCATCCGGGCCAGAGCCTCGCAGAAGTTTGCCCTGACACCTAAGCAGAACACGGGTCTAATTGAAAGGGCCTAAGAAAAGGAAGAGGTCCCTAAAATCTTTCGTCTCATCGCAGTTTAAGGTGTTGCGTTACCGAAATGACCTTGACCATGTCCTTTCAAGGTCAGACTGACCTAAAAAAGAGAAAATGATATCAAAAATGAATTCTACACACTATATTCAGTTGGATTTGATGTATTACATGTGTATATATTCTTAACGGTAAAAACATTAGATTTTCAACATGGCCAACGGCAGCCATCTTTGATTCGACCATAGCGTGAAACGTGGCATGACGGCTGACGAGCACCTCGGTCATTTTTCATGTTTAGGGACCCACAAACTCAATTCCACTGAAAAACTCTCTCAACACCATTTTGCAAACGGGTCTACAGACCAGGTACAGGGCCATTTATTATTCCTTAAGAACTTAAAAAAAATATTTGTACTTACAGACTGTGAGTCACATTTAGATTCGTTGTCTGGACACTCACCTGGAATGAGATAAAACTATTATTAAAATAAAATTATAAAATTCATTATCAA